>JBKQRA010000035.1:0-4940 GCA_052144065.1 Methylovirgula sp.
TCGGGTTTACCCGACTTGGCCATGATATGCCGATCTCGGCAACAGCCGAGATCGGTGCGAGCCTCGAAGGGCGAGGGCGTAACTGAATAATCTAAACTGATCCTTCGCCCTTCGAGACGCGCGCATAGTCCGTCGCTTCGCAACGCACTATGGCGCGCTCCTCAGGGTGAGGGCGCTAATGCGCAACCCCTACTTCCCCTCCAGCTCTTCCAGCTCGATGATCAGCCCTTCGATCATGCGCAGGCCGATCTGCCAGAAGGCGGGATCGCGCGCATCGAGGCCGAAGGGCGCGAGCAGCTCCGAATGATGCTTCGTGCCGCCCGCCGACAGCATGGCGAGATAGCGCTCGGCGAAACCTTCCTGCGCCTTTTCGTAAACGCCATAGAGCGAGTTCACGAGGCAATCGCCGAAGGCATAGGCATAGACATAGAAAGGCGAATGGATGAAGTGCGGGATATAGGCCCAGAAAGTCTCATAGCCCGGCCCGAGACGGATCGACGGGCCAAGGCTTTCAGCCTGCACGCTCATCCAGAGTTCGTCGATCTTGTCCACTGTCAATTCGCCTTTGCGCCGCTCGGTGTGGACCTTGCGCTCGAAGGTGTAGAAGGCGATCTGGCGCACGACCGTATTGATCATGTCCTCGACCTTGGCGGCGAGCATGGCGCGCCGCTCGGTGACCGATTTCGTCTTGGCAAGCAAAGCGCGGAAGGTCAGCATCTCGCCGAAGACGGAAGCCGTTTCCGCAAGCGTCAAAGGCGTCGGCGCCATCAAGGCGCCGTTTGGTGCTGCAAGCACCTGATGCACGCCATGACCCAGCTCATGCGCGAGCGTCATCACATCGCGCGGCTTGCCGAGATAATTTAACAGCACATAGGGATGCGCGGAGGGCACGGTCGGATGCGCGAAGGCGCCGGGCGCCTTGCCGGGCCGCACCGGCGCATCGATCCAATTCTCGTCGAAGAAGCGCTTGGCGATCGTCGCCATGCGCGGCGAGAAGGCGCCATAGGCGTCGAGCACGGTTTGGCGCGCATCGTCCCAGGCGAATTCGCGCGTCTCGACATTCGGCAGCGGCGCATTGCGATCCCAATAGTTCAGCGCATCCTTGCCGAACCATTTGGCTTTGAGCTTGTAATAGCGGTGCGACAGGCGCGGATAGGCCTCGTGCACGGCGGCGACCAGCGCATCGACGACCTCGCGCTCGATGCGGTTCGAGAGATGGCGCGCATCCGCGACATCCTGAAAACCGCGCCAGCGATCGGCGATCTCTTTATCCTTGGCGAGCACATTGGTGATCTGCGTGAAGATGCGCGCATTCGCCTTCAAGGTCACGCCGATCGCTTCGGCGGCTTCCTTGCGGACTTCTTCCTTCGGGTCCTGCAGCTGATTGAGAACGGGCTCGATCGCCATCTCTTCGTCGCCGACCTTGAAGCGCAGCGCCGCGATGGTTTCATCGAAAAGCCGGTTCCAGGCGCTGCGCCCGGTCACCGATTTTTCGTGGAACAGCTTCTCGATCTCGTCGGAGAGCTCATAAGGCTTGTCCTTGCGAATGTCTTCGAGCCAGGGCCGATAATGCGCGAGCGTGCCTTGGGCGAGTTTCGCCATCAGCGCATCATCGAGTCTGTTCAATTCGAGCTGGAAGAACAAAAGCTCGGTCGAGGCCGTGTTGATCTTCTCCTGCGTGTCGCCGTAAAATTTGGCGCGCACAGGATCGCTCGTATTGCCGTAATAGAGAAGGCCCGCATAGGACATGATGCGGCCGAGAAGATCGTCGAGCGCCTCATAGCGCTTGATTGCTTCAAGCAGGCCGGCGCCGTCCTTGGTTTCCGCAAGCTCTTTGAGCTTGCCGCGATAATCCGCCGCGAAGGCTTTGCAGTCAGCCTCCGCGCGCGCGAGATCGCTTGCGAAGACGGGCGCATCCATCGCCGGATAGAGATCGGTGAGATTCCATTCCGGCAATTGTCCGAGCGCCGGCTCTTTCGCGGCGAGCGCAGCCTCGCTCGCTTGCATATGCCCATAATGATGAAGAGAAGCCATGGTCTAGATCCAAGAGAAAAATCCATTGTCTCTACATATCGGATCATTCGGCTCTGGATCAATGCGAAAGAGTGAGCGCTTTCCGCGATCGCCATATGGACTTTCGATCGGCTGCAACGCCCACACGCGGTTTTGCGTCTATGCCCCGCAGATGTTCTTTCGCTCATTAGGGCCGCAGCGTTACGCCGCCCACGCAATATTCTGCCTCAACTTATGTTGATGCGCGTTTTGCGCCGAACGCAGCGTCCAGTCGTAACGCGATGATCCCGCCTGCCGAAGGACTGCTCGACCGAGAGATTTCGGTCAGCCGCAAATGCCGGGGGAGACATGCCGGTGCTGCGGCGATGTCTTCTGTTCTTTGGAAAGGACTATTGCAATGGCGATCAAGACCAAACTCGCAGCCGTCTCTGTCGCGGCGGTGCTTGCGGTTTCGGCGGCATCGACGGCCTTTGCCGCCTGCCACATGCGGATCATGCACCATATGTCGATCACCACCGACGGTGGCAAGGAAATGTCGCTCGAAGTCGTCAGGATCGACGGGCACATGATGGTGCTCGTGCCCGAGACCGACGCGCCGGACGTCTTCCATCAGAAGCCGTTCATCCGGCGGTAACTGCGGCTCGGCTTGCGCATGGCCCTCTTGCGCAAGCCGAGTTTTCGGTTTCGTTGTGCCGATACCTCTCTACGGATAGAGACTTAGGTGAGTAAGTTTGGGACAGAATTAACAGAGCATTTACTCTGATCGGCGAGCATGCAGCTCTCGTGACCTGCCCGCCGCATCGCTCCCGAATCGAGCCAGCGAGTCGAGACAAGTCACGCTTCGGGCATTCAGCCCGCCTGCGAAAGAGGCCCATGTCCTGTCTCGTACTGATCGTCGATGACGACCCGGTGCAACGCCGTCTCCTCGAAGCGCTCGTCCGCCGCTTCGGTTATGATACGGAGACCGCGGAAAGCGGCGAAGCCGCCATCGCGCGGCTCGAGCCCGCCGCCGGTAAACCTGTCGATCTTTTGATTCTCGATCTCGTCATGCCCGATCTCGACGGCATGGCGGTGCTGGCCAAGCTGCGCGAGCACAAACACCAGATTCCGACGATCGTGCAGACGGCGCATGGGTCGATCGAGGCGGTGATCTCGGCGATGCGCGCCGGCGCCTATGATTTCGTCGTGAAGCCGGTCGGCGCCGAACGCCTGCAAATCTCGATCAAAAATGCGTTGCGCGTCGATGCGCTCGAAGACGAGGTCCGCCGCCTCAACCGGCAGGCTTCCGGCACGCTCTCGTTTCGCGATCTCGCGAGCCGCAGTCCCGAGATGGATCGGGTGATTCGTCTGGGCGAGCGCGCCGCGAAATCGACCATTCCCGTCCTGCTCGAAGGCGAATCGGGCGTCGGCAAGGAAGTCATTGCCCGCGCCATCCAAGGCGCTTCGGATCGGCGTGGCCGGCCTTTCGTTACCGTCAATTGCGGCGCGCTGCCCGAAAATCTCGTCGAATCGATCCTCTTCGGTCATGAGAAGGGAGCGTTCACCGGCGCCAATGAAAAACATCTCGGCAAATTCGTCGAGGCGCATGGCGGCACGCTGTTTCTCGACGAAGTCGGCGAACTGCCGCCCGAGGCGCAGGTGAAGCTGCTCCGCGCCCTGCAGGAAGGCGAGGTCGATCCGGTCGGCGCCAAGCGCCCGGTCAAGGTCGATTTCCGGCTGATCTCGGCGACCAATCAGGATCTGATCGAACTCGTCAAACGCGGCGCCTTCCGCGAAGATCTCTATTACCGGCTGAATGTCTTTCCGATCGCAGTCCCGCCGCTCAGGATTCGGCGCGGCGACATCGCTGATCTCGCCCGCCGTTTCGCCGCCCGTTTCGCCGCCGAGGAAGGCAAGCGTCTGCGCGGCATCAGCGCCGAGGCGCTGGCGCTTATCGAAAGTTACGAATGGCCGGGCAATGTCCGCCAGCTCGAAAATGCCATCTTTCGCGCCGTGGTGCTTGCCGACGGCGATGAGCTGACGATCACCGAATTTCCGCAGATCGCCGCGCAGGTCAGCGGCTTCGATGTGCGCATTCCGGCTGCGCCGTGCGCCAGCGCACGCGAGCAGAAGCCGGAGCGTGAAATTATCCGTGTCGAAGTTCACGACCCGAACGTTCTGCGGCTGCTCGACGACAGCGGCAGCCTGCGGCGCTTCGATCAATTGGAAGCCGAAACCCTGCGTTTCGCGCTCAATTATTATCGCGGTCAGATGTCGGCGGTCGCCCGCAAGCTCGGGATCGGACGCTCGACCCTCTATCGCAAATTGAAAGAATATGGTTTGCAGCATGGCGATACTGAGTCGTCGGCTGGGAAGACGAATGACGAGACGGAAAGCGATGCGGCTTAAGACCTGTTGCGAGCGATCTGTGGCTTGCTTGCCACGTAGCTTTAAATAGCGCGCTTGTGATCGCTATGCGCCGGCTCTCCAATTGCTTTTGGCTTCAACTCGCCGTTTTCATCGCGCTTATAGCTTCGTTCGACATTTGAGTTGGAGACGGAGGCCGGTCATGCAGGCGCCTAAAGCGTGTCGAATGAGCCTCCTTGCTACCCCTTTCGCGATCCTGCCGCTGCTTGCTGGCCCCGCGATCGGCCAAGAGCGGCCGGCGCTGACCGGCGCCTTCGAGACGGCATCGCCCAATTCCTCTTTGATCGAGTCCGCGCTTCGCCCTTTTGAGGCGGCGGTGCCGCGCGCCGCGGAGATCGGGGCGCGCGATGGCACCATGGCTTCGGCGCCCCTGCCCAAATCTTACGCGATCGTCGCGCATCGCGCCGCCCCGCAGATGCCGGTTTCGGCGCGCGGTGCGCTGGCCGCGGCCGCGCCGTTCCCCACCGGGGAGGCGGCCAAGCCAGCGCTCGCCCCGCCCGGTGGTGCCGATGCCCCGCCAG
>JBKQRA010000036.1:0-11746 GCA_052144065.1 Methylovirgula sp.
CTGTATAGTCGAGGCCGCTCGCGCTCAGATCGAATTCAATATGATAGGCGGCTTTTTCCGAGCCTTCCCTGGTGAGCTTGCGGCGCGAGAGAAAAGTGACGTCAACCGGCGCCTCTCGGCTATATCCCAAAGCCTTCGGCGCTTGCTGCGTGGCCACAGGTTTTGCGGCGCCGGCGGCGGTCGCCGTTAATGGTGGCGCCGCGCTCTTGTCCTCGACGAGGGCCTTCACGGCGCGCAGCGTCGTCTTCTCGCCCGGCACGCAGAGATTGAGACGTGCCTCGGTGCCGCTGGCGATCGCATCGGCGTAGGTCTCGCACATATAGCCGCATTGGCCGCAGTCCTGCTGCGCCATGGCCGCCATCAGCCTCCGCCGCAAAGGCTTGCCTTCGGCAAGCTTTATGCGTTCGTCGAAGGCCATCGACGGATCATGCCAGGGCGCGCCATCGTCGGCTGCGGCCTGCGGTTGGCCAAGCGCCGCAACGGCTTCCGCCGAGATCGGCAAAGCAGAGGGTACGACTTCATTCGGCGCATAGAGGCCGGCGAAGAAGCCGTTCAGCCAGGCGCGTTGCTCGGGCGAGAACGGTGCGCTCTCGGGCAAGAGCGGGACGATTCCAGGAAATGGCCCGGAAAAACTCATTGTGCGGTCTCCTTCGTCGTGGTCGCCTTTGAAGCGTCGACGAATTGTTTCAGGGCGGCGATGTCGTGCCGCGCGGTGAATTGGTGGAAGCTCTCGGTGTCGTCTGCGCGATGCGCGAGATAGGCTTTCAGCAGTTGTTCGACGAGCTGTGGCGCCGTCTCGGCTTTGACGTCATGGAACAGCTCGCGGCCGATCGCGGCGCTCGTGCCGAAGCCGCCGCCGACGAAGAGATGATAGCCATCGACCGTGTCGCCATCGTCATTGATCGCGACGCGCGCGCCCATCAGGCCGATATCGCCGATATAATGCTGGGCGCAGGAGTTGTGGCAGCCGGTCAGATGAATGTTGATCGGCTGATCGAGCGTGACACGGGTCTCGCACCAGGCTGCGATCTCTTCCGCCTGGCCCTTGGTATCGGCCGCCGAGAATTTGCAGCCGCGCGAGCCGGTGCAGGCGACGAGCCCGGCACGGATGCTCGATGCCTTCCAGTCGAGCCCGATCTTTTCGATGCGCTCTTGCGCTTCCGACAGGCGCGCTTGCGGGATGCCCGACAGCAGAAGATTCTGCCAGACGGTCAAACGCAGATCGCCGTCGCCGCAATCCTGCGCGATATCGGCAAGCTCGCGCATCTGCGCCGTCGTCAATTTGCCGACCGGCAAGACGACGCCGATGTAAGAAAGCCCCTCCTGCTTTTGCGCATGCACACCGACATGCGCCTGGCGGCTTTGCATCGGCCGCGGAACGATGAATTCTTCCGCGACTCCCAGCAGAGCCTGTCCGAGCTTTGTTTCGACAGCGCCGAGGAACTTCTCAAAGCCCCAATCGTCGAGCAGATATTTAAGCCGTGCCTTGCTGCGATTGGTGCGATCGCCATGATCGGTGAAGACGCGCACGATCGCGTCGGCGATCTTCGTGGCATCTTCAGGCAGGATAACCACGCCGGTATCGCAGGCGAGATCCTTATGGCCGGTGATGCCGCCGAGCACGACGCGGAAATAAATGCCGGGCGGGAGTGCGGCGCCTTTCTTCACTTCCACGGCCTGAAAGCCGATGTCGTTTGTATCTTCAAGCGTCGGGATCGCGCCGCCGCCATCATAGGCGACGTTGAATTTGCGCGGCAGGCCGGTCAGCGACCGATCGTTCAAAATATGAAAATGCCAGGCGCGCGCGTAGGGCCGCGTGTCGATGAGTTCCTGCGCGTCGATGCCGGCCGTCGCATCGCCGGTGACATTGCGAATATTGTCGGCACCGGCGCCGCGCGAGCAAAGGCCGAGATCGAGGATCGCTTCCAGCACATTGGTGGCGTTCTTCGCCGCGACTTCGCGGATTTGCAGATTGGCCCGCGTCGTCACATGCGCATAGCCGCCGGCATAAAGATCGGCGACGTCGGCCAGGCCCCGCATCTGCCAATGGTGCATAATCCCGTTCGGAATGCGCAGCCGGCACATATAGGATTCCTGCGTCGGCCCGACATAGAACAGCCCGAGGAAGCGCCAGCGGAAATTGTCCGGCGGTTTGGGGAGTTCGTCGCGCTTGGCTTGGTCCTCGAGACGCGCATAGGCATCGAAGGGATGCTCTTCGCGCTTCCATTTCTCCTGATCGACGAGTTTCTTGCCGGCGGCTTCGAAACGCGCCATGGCGGCGAGATGCGCCGCGTCCGGCCCGCTTGGGGTTGCTGTCGGCGGCGCAGTCCCCGGGGGGACAGGCGCCGCGGCGTCGCGTCCAGCCCGCGAGATCGCGAGGCCGGAGGCAAAACCCTCGAGATAGCGTTTCTGTTCAGGCGTAAAATCGCCGCTCATTCAGTCCTCGCTTTGGCCGGCATTGGCCTTGTCCATTCGAGAAGACTGCTGTTTCGATTGTTTCGATGCGTGGACGTCTTTGTCCGCGCCGCAGCCGCTTTATTGCAGCGTTAGGGTTTGAGGCCGGCGCAGAGCGATGAGCGGCTGCGCCGGATGAGCGCGCTTTAGCGGCTCAAGGCAGCTTCGGCCGCGGCCGGCTGCGTTTCGACGACGGGGGGCGTTACCTCTTCGGTATTGGCGAGCCAATAGCCGAGACCGACGAAGACCGCGCCGCCGATGATATTGCCGATGGTCACCCAAAGAAGGTTGTAGGCCATGCCGCTGAGCGTCACGCTTGCCGGATGATTGCCCAACAATGCGATCGACAGCACGGTCATATTGGCGACCGAATGCTCGAAGCCGGAAGCGATGAAGGCGAAGAGGCACCAGAAGATCAAAATGCATTTCGCGGCATCGCTCGTCGTGCGCGCGCTTGTCCAGATCGCCAGGCACACAAGCCAGTTGCAGAGCGCGGCGCGGGCGATGAGTTCGAGAGCCGGCGCATTCATCTTGGCAGCGGCCACCGTATAGATAAGTTCGGAGCCTTGTTTCAGGACCGTTCCACCGCCACCGAGCTTGAAAACGACGGCGAGCGCCGCGGCGCCAATGAGATTGCCGATCCAGCTCATCGCCCATGTGCGGCCAAGATCTGAAACGCCGACGGATCGGCCCATCACGCCGAGCGTCATGAACATCGTATGGCCGGTGAAGAGTTCGGAACCGGCAAAGATCACCAAAGTGAGGGCGATGCCGAAGCTTGTGCCCATGACGAGGCTGCGCCACGACGGCTCGGCCGCTTGGCCGAGACCAAAGATGAGGATGATTCCGATGCCGACATAGGCGCCCGCCATAGCTGACGAGACGAGAAAGGCCATGGGGCGGCTGCGTGCGAGGTCGGCTTTGACGCGTGCGAGATCGACAAAGGTCCGGATGGTTTTTGCAAACATCCTTTGTTCCTTGGATTGCTCGGCGCCGTTGCCGGGTGGGTTGATGGTTTGTGCCGCCGCCGCGCGGCAGCACGCCGTTACGCTTCTTACTGCCCGCGTGCGTCAGTGCTCGCCGGCCGTATTATTGGCGGTTGCTTCCGCCTGACTTTGTGCGGTGGCTTCGGCCTGGCTGATGCCGCGCGCTTCGGGATAGGCGGCATTGACCATGATGCCGGCAATGCGGGAGAGAACCGCAACCCATGCCTTGGCGACGTGCTCATTGAAATCTTCCTCGCCGAGTCTTTGCCGCAACGTCCAGAGCAGAGCAGCCATGAAAGGCTGGTAGTGTTCGATCTTGACGCCGGCCTTCATGTGCGTGACGCCGAGCTCCTGCATCGTGTTCAACGTGTCGTGCAGGCGATTCATGCTGCGCGTCAGAAGCGTCAGCATATTGCCGAACTTCTGCTTGGTCTCTTCGATGTCGTTCTTGAACAGCTCGCGTGTCTCTGGCGCGATCTCGAAGAGGCGTCCAAAGAAAAGATCCCCAAACTCCTTATTGGCCGCGTAGAGGGTCTTTGCATAACGCTGCAGGACCATTTCGCTGGTGCCTTCCGGACGCGGCGGGATGATGCGCGCCAGCGTCCGTTTCACGACTTCGACGTCTTCATTTTTCATGTCTTGACCCCTGGCCTTGTCCCTTGGGCATCGCAGCCTGCGTTTCTGCTGTGCCGGCCCGACTCGCATGCCTTTGCAGACGGCACGCCCTTGCATGTCGCTTCAGCGCGTGGCGCAATTCTCGTGCCGGGCCGCTCCAAAGCGATCCGCTCTCCGGGAGGTCAGCGAAGACGTCTTCGTCTTGAGTGATTGAGGGCCGCTTGCGCGGGAAGTTAATCGCGAGATCCGCCAAGCAGCGCTGCTTGGACCCGGCCCGACGAAAACAAAGCAAGATTTGAACCATTTTTCGCGCAAAAGCGGCCGAAATTGCCGCCTTTATGCTTGATCCGGCAGGCTAAATCGGGCATATCGCCCGCTCTCGGATCGTATCGCGCGTGTTTGCCGGCTTCGCCGACGTGCGCAGCGGTCTCCGATAGGCTCACCGCGCTTTCGTGAAATTGGCCGGTCGAGGTTAGGAAAAAGGGTCGGCTGATGAAAGTTCGGAATTCGCTCAAGTCCTTGCGCACGCGTCACCGCGACAACCAGCTGGTGCGCCGCAAAGGCCGCGTCTACATCATCAACAAGGTGCAGAAGCGCTATAAGGCGCGGCAGGGCTAGCCGTTTCGGCAGCTTGCTATATTTTGCGGCTGGGCACGCCGGGTCGCGCGCTTTTGAGTTCGCACCGGCCTATCTGCGCGGCAGAATGGCCGCTTGCTGAGTCCGGCGAGCCTCCAAGCGAGACGCCGGACCGGCCAAAACAGACGAAGCCCGATCCATAAACGGGGCTGGGGGAAGGTTGGAGGCCAATGCGGTCGCGCTTTTTCCTGTCATTGTTCGTCGCCGGCATCGTGCCGCTGCAATCGATCCTGCTTTTTCCGAGCTTTGCCGCCGCCGCGGGCGCAAACAGCCAAGTCCCTGACGGCTGGACGGATGATGATGCCGGAGCGGATGGTCCCGGCACCATTCTCCAATTTCCAGGCATGCCGGCGCTGCAGGTGATGCCAGACGGCCGTATAAGGCCGCGTGGCCCGCAGGCGGCGCAGCCGCAAGGCATGCCGCAGCAGCATCGCAAGGCCGCCCTCAAGCCGAGCCTGTCGCCGGAAGAGCAGGCCAAGGCCGCCAAGCTCGAAGCGCTGAAACGGGCGATGGCGCCGCAGAAGACCCATGCTGAAATTCGCGGCGAAATGCTCGATGCGCTGTTCAAGCATCTCGGCAACGCAACCGATGCGCAGGAAGCCGAAAGCATCGCGACGGCGATCGAGCGGGTCTGGCTGCAGTCGGATTCGGCGACCGCCAATCTCCTGATGGAGCGCGGCCTTGCCGCCATGGAGGCGCAGCATCTGCCGCTGGCGCTGACCGTCTTCGATAAGCTTCTGCTGCTGGAGCCGAGCTGGGCCGAGGCCTGGGAGAAGCGTGCGACAACGCGGCTGCTCGGCGGCGATCTCGACGGTGCGATGGCCGATATGCGCCAGGTTCTCAAGCTTGAGCCGCGCCAGTTCTCGGCACTGGCTGCCTTGGGGCTGGTGCTGCACCGGCAGGGCTTCGATAAGGAGGCCCTGACGACGCTGCGGAAATCGCTGGCCCTTGATCCGCAGCAGCCGCAGATCAAGGAACTCGTCGACAAGATCAGCGTCGAGGTCGAAGGCCGCGATATTTGAGATAGGCCGCCGCGGCGGCCTATCCGGCTTTGCCGTCAATATAGGCGATCCGCACCATATTGGTCGCGCCAGGCGTGCCGAAGGGAACGCCGGCGACGATGATCACCCGCTCGCCGGACGCGGCGAAGCCTTCGCTGCGGGCAATGGCGCAGGCACGCGACGCCATATCGTCGATATCTTGCGCATCCTCGGTAACGAGCGCATGCACGCCCCAGACGACGGAGAGGCGGCAGGCCGTCTCATGGCTCGGCGTCAGAGCGAGGATCGGCGATTCCGGCCGCTCTCTGGCGATGCGCAGAGCCGTCGCGCCGGACGCCGTCCAGGCTACGATCGCCTTGAGATCGAGAGTCTCTGCGACATCACGTGCGGCCGCGGCGATGGCATCGGCGCCGGTCGCTTCCGGCACGGCGCGCTGGGCATTGATGATGGAGCGGTAATAGCCGTCCTGCTCCACCTCCTCGGCGATCTTGTCCATCATCGTCACGGCTTCGACCGGATAGCGGCCCGAGGCGCTTTCGGCCGAGAGCATGATCGCATCGGCACCTTCGAAGACCGCGGTTGCGACGTCCGAGACCTCGGCGCGCGTCGGCACCGGCAGCGAAATCATGGATTCAAGCATCTGCGTCGCGACGACAACAGGCTTGCCCTGGAGCCGACACATGCGCGTCATCCGCTTTTGCAGGCCGGGGACTTTTTCGAGCGGCATCTCAACACCGAGATCGCCGCGCGCCACCATGAGCCCGTCCGACATTTCGATGATTTCTTCGAGGCGCGAGATCGCCTGCGGCTTCTCGATCTTCGACATCACGAAGGCGCGGCCGCGCACGATCTTCTTCACTTCCGCGACATCATCGGCGCGCTGAACGAAGGAGACGGCGACCCAGTCGACACCTTCATTGAGGCCGGCGTCGAGATCGGCGCGGTCCTTCTCGGTCATCGACGAGACGGCGATTTCGGTATCTGGCAGGCTCACGCCCTTGCGGTTGGAGACGGTGCCGGCGACATCGACGACCGCGACGGCCTTTTGGGGATGCGCCTCAATGATGTGGAGGCGGACTTTGCCATCATCGATCAAGACGGTATGGCCGGGCTGCAAGGCCCGCAGAATTTCCGGATGCGGCAGATACACGCGGCCGATGTCACCCGGCGTCGGATCGGAATCGAGGACGAAATGGGCGCCGCGTGCGAGCTGGGCCGATCCTTCCTTAAAGGTGCCGAGCCGCAGCTTCGGTCCCTGCAGATCGAGGAGAATGCCGATCGGCCGGCCATAGTCCTTTTCCAAGGCGCGGATCATGCGCACCCGCTCGCGCATGTCGTCATGGCTCGCATGGCTCATGTTGATGCGAAAGACGTCGACCCCGACGCGAAAAAGCTCGGAAAGCACGGCCGGATCGGCCGAAGCGGGGCCCAGAGTTGCGATGATTTTGCAGCGGCGCAGCCGTCGCATCGGCGTCTCCTTCTTCTGTAAATTGAGCGGGCTGCGAGAGGCGTGGCCGCGATCGACTGTTGCGATTGCGTTGGCCACCAATTCCTGCTCACCCCGTTTTTGGTTCGGAGTTTTTGGCGTGGACATAAGGCTCGGAGGTGAAAGTCACGCCCCCCGAAAGTGCCGTTTATAGCGGATTTTTGTGACGGCAAGCCGGATGTCGAAAGCTTTGAAAGGCGAGAGCTCGGCCGGCCTTGAAGGACGGACGGGCTAACGGCGATTATGGGCTGCCGGATTGGGGTCGGTCAATTGCACCGTCCAGTTGCGGGCATCCTTGCCGGTGTCGACCTCGAAAAAGCCGGTCCGGTCGAAGCCGCGGACGAAACAGTCCTGGCGTCCGGAGATGCGGAATTCATGGTCGCGGGTGCACATGAAGGTCTTGCCCTTCCATTCCGCGCCGCGCTCGTCCATCGCATAGACGTAATAGAACTCCGCCGCCAGCGGGCCGCGCACGAGGATCTCGCAGCCATTTGCCTTGAGATTCCACCAGCCTTCGCTGACCCAGCCGGAGCCATCCGTATAGGCGATCGCCACCGAGACTCGGCTCGCCGTATTGTTGCAGAGCCGAAGATCGGCCCGGGCCGATGCCGCGAAGGGCAGAAGAAACAGGGCGGCGATCAGCGATCGGACGAAAAGTCTCATCGGCTCGATAGGTCGGAGGGAGGAAGCCAGCGCAAGCGCACGCGGCGCTGCGACGGATTGGCGAGACACGGATCTTTGATCAAGCGATCGATCACTTCGTTATCGAGACCTCGGTGCCATCTCATTTTTGCGCGAAAGGAGTGCGCCGCAGCGAACGCCGAATCGATCTTGGAACGCATTCGGAGCGTCGCAATTTTGCTGCGGATCGCGGCAGGATCAAGGCTTATTCGCGCTTGCGGAGCAGGGGAAAACACAGGAGAACGGCGCCTCCAAGATTCTTTCAAGACTCTAGGAAAGGCGATGGTCGAGACACCCCGAGACTGCGCCAATGCCGGGCAGGGAAAGGACACCAGTCTCTTCATCCCGGTCGAGCACTGCGGCGCGCGGCGCGATGCGGGTGTCCTGTTGCTGTGTGACCACGCCTCCAATGTCTTGCCGGACTCCTATGGGACGCTGGGTCTTTGCGCGGCCGATCTCGAACGGCACATCGCTTTCGATATCGGCGCGGCCGATGTCACGCGACGGCTGTCCGAACGTCTCGATGCACCGGCTGTCTTGACGCGCTTCTCGCGTCTCCTCATCGACGTCAATCGCGGCGATGACGATCCCACGCTCGTGATGCGGCTGTCGGACGGCCGCATCATTCCCGGCAATGCGCGCGCCGATGCCGATGAGATCGACCGCCGGCGCCGGCTCTATTGGCAGCCATATCGCGAGGCGATCAGGGCATTGACCGATGCGATGTCGAAGCAAGGGCCGCTACCGGCGCTTGTGTCGATTCACAGCTTCACGCCGATCTGGCGCGGCGTGCAACGGTCATGGGAGATCGCGGCGCTTTGGGACAGCGATGCGCGGTTGCCTGTGCCGCTGATGGCAGCCTTGGCGGAAGCCGGCTTCACCGTCGGCGACAATGAGCCTTACGATGGCGCCCTGCACGGCGACACGCTCTATGATCACGCGACAAAGCGAGGTCTAGCTAATGTGCTGATCGAAATCAGGCAGGATCTCATCGACACAAAGGTCAAGGCTGAGGCTCTGGCCGATCGGCTCGCCGAGCTATTAAAGCCTATTCTCGCGCGCCCCGAAATGCATCGCATCGAAAAAACTGTGAGCAGAAGCGATGTGCCTTGAATGTCGGGGATTGCGCCGCGCCGGCGCTTGACCTTCGCCCCCTCAAACCGCAATCGATTGCTATGCTGACGCGGTAGGGTTTTCGGCTGCGCGCGGATGCGGGCGCGGAAGTCCATAGCAAAGGATTTCGAAATGGATGCAGACATCGGGGCCACCGGCGTCGCGGGTGCGGAATTGAAGCAGTTCATCGAGCGGATTGAACGGCTCGAGGAAGAGAAGAAGGCGATCGCCGACGATGTGCGCGATGTCTATGCGGAGTTGAAGGGCCGCGGCTTCGAGACCAAGGCCGTGCGGCAGATCGTCAAGATCCGCAAGCAGGATCTCAACGAACGCAAGGAATTCGAGGCGATCCTCGATCTCTATATGTCGGCGTTGAACATGAGCTGACGGCGGGCGGGCCTCAGATCAGGCCCGCCGCTATATTGATCGTCAACGCCAGCACGGCGCTGTTGAAGAAGAAGGCGAGCACGCCGTGCAGAAGCGCGATGCGCCGCATCTCGGCGGATGAAATCTCCACATCGGCGGTCTGGCAGGCGACGCCGATGATGTAGGAAAAATAGACGAAATCGACATAGTCGGGCGTCTCGGTTCCCGGAAAGATCAGACCGCCGCGGCCTTTGGCCGGCTTGGCGCCGCGCGCCGCACGCTCCAGCACGAATTCGTGCGCGTAATGGAGCGCGAACATCACATGGATCAGCGCCCAGGCGCTGACGATGGTCACTGCGGCGAGCCCGATGTTGCAGATCCTTCATCAGGCCTTTTGCATCCTTGACTGTCGCGAGCTCGGCGACGATTGCGCCGAAAGCTGCCGCTGCGGCAAGAACGCTGAAGAAAAGAATGACGAAACGGCCTTCGTCCTGTTGCTCGGCGCGCTGCGCAATCGACTCATGCGACGCGTTCAGCATCATATGTCCGACGAGCACCATATAGACGAAGGTTCCGACGTTCCAGCCGAGCAGGAGCCTGGTCGTCACCCGCCATGCGTCGGGCAGGAGAAAGCCAATCACGATACCGGCGGCCATGCTGATGAAAAGACGCGGCCGCGCGGTCACGACGCGATGCGGGACACTCCAGACCGTCCGGCGCGCAGGCTTTTCCGAAGGCAGGCTCATGATCAGTTTTTCCGGTTGACGGCGAATTGCGCCGCTTCTTTCAGGATGGCGGCGTTGCGTCCTTGCGGAAATTGATCGAGCGCGGCGATCGCCTCGAGTGCAAGGCGGTCGCGCCGTTCACGCGCCGCGGCGAGGCCGAGCGCCGCCACGAGCGTCGCCTTGTTGCGGTCCGCGTCCTTGCCGGCGCGCTTGCCGAGGGCCGCTTCATCGGCCTCGACATCGAGAATATCGTCGGCCACCTGAAAGGCTGCGCCGATCGCTTGGCCATAACGCGAGATCGCGTCTTTGGCGGCGGCATCGGCCTTGCCGAAGATGGCGCCGGCGACGACTGCGTAATGCAGCAGCGCGCCGGTCTTCATCGATTGCAGCTTGATGACTGCATCGGCCGTGTGCGGCGTCGAGGAAGCCTCGGCTTCCAGATCGAGCACTTGGCCGCCGACCATACCGCCGAGACCAGCGGAGCGGGCGAGCGCAAGGACGAGGGCGGCGCGAATCGCTGGATCGTCATGCGTCGCCGGGTCGGCGGTGACGTCGAAGGCGTAGGTCAGCAGGCCGTCGCCGACGAGAATGGCGGTCGCCTCGTCATAGGCCTTATGCGTCGTCGGCCGGCCGCGGCGCAGATCGTCATTGTCGAGCGCCGGCAGATCGTCATGGACGAGCGAATAGCAATGGATCATTTCGAGCGCTGCGGCGGCGCGCAGCACCCCGTCGCCCTCGACGCCGAAGAGCCGCGCGGTCTCGATCATCAGAAAGGGCCGCAGCCGCTTGCCGCCGCCGAGGCTTGCGTAACGCATCGCTTCGAGGAAACGCGGCGGGCGATAGGTCTCGCCCGGCAATGGCGCAGAGGCGAGAAGCTGATCGAGCATGCGCTCGGTCGCATCCGCCACGGCCGAAAGCCGCGCATTGAAGTCCTCTGCGGCGGGGGCTGCCGTCATCCGTCCTTGTCCTTTCCAGCCCAATCCGTCCGGGCGGACGGCGGAGCTCTGCGAGCCGTCGCCAAGATCGCTGTTTTTGACGCGATCGCGGGCCTGCGGGTTATGGGTGCTTTCTTACGCGCGGGGAAGCCGAATTGGCGATCTTGATGCCAAGCCTATCCGTACCCGCGCCGGTCCGGTTCCGCTTGCCTCATCGGGAAAGATCGGTCAAGGCTCGGAGAAATTTCGAAAGGCGGGGGATTTGGGACTGATTGGCACGATCGTGCGATGGGTTTTGCGGATTTTTCTGGTGCTTGCTCTCGGTTTTGCCGCTCTCGTCATCGCCTATCGCTTCATCATGCCGACGTCCACCCTCATGCTGGGCCGGATGCTCACGCAGCAGCCTGTCACGCGCGTCGTCGTCCCCTTCGACCGCGTCTCGCCGCATCTCGTGGCGGCGGTCATCACCTCCGAGGATGCGCATTTCTGCCATCACCACGGCGTCGATTGGGGGGCGCTACGCGAGGTCCTCAATCAAAGCGGCGAAGACGGCCCCTCGCGCGGCGCCTCGACGATCACCATGCAGGTTGCCCGCAATCTGTTCCTCTGGCAGGCGCCCTTCGCCTATATTCGCAAGGCGCTCGAAATCCCCCTGGCGCTCATCATCGATTTCGCCTGGCCGAAGCGACGGATTCTCGAAATCTATCTGAACATCGCCGAATGGGGCGACGACGGAATTTTCGGCGCC
>JBKQRA010000037.1:0-2557 GCA_052144065.1 Methylovirgula sp.
AGACTCTGACTCCCCCTCCGCCCGGACATTTGCCCCGGTTACCCTTTAGCGGTGGGGTCATGATTGGAGGCGTTTTCACAGCCGAAGCTCGTCACCCCAAGCCGAAGGAACACCCAAAGCACTTCCAGAAAGGAACGACGCCCATTGTAGGGCGTCGCTTCGATGTCCACGCGCATAAGGCCTCACGCTTTTGGCGGCGGCGGGGCGGTGAATCGCGTGATGTCGGCAATGCCGAGCGCCTGTTCGATGCGTCCGATTTGCGCCACAGCGTCTTCAAACCCGTCCTTGCCGAATTGCTGCTGTTCGATTTCTTCGAACTTCTCGCCCATCTCGTCGAGTTGATGGGCCGAGAGCGCGTCTTTCCACGCCGGAAACACAATCGAGTCCTCGCGTGCGGCGTGGTGTTCGTACATCAACTCGACGCCGTCCAAAGCGCGCGCCAGCGGTTCAGCGTCGCCGGTTCCAATCGCTCCCTTGGCGGTCACCGCGAGGACGTAATCGGTGATCTCCCGGCCACGTTGATGTTGAGCGACAAGAATATCGACATAGGCCACCGCCGGCCCGCCGGCCTTCTTGATCGTCGGGAAGATGTGCGTCTCTTCGAGCTTTTTCTCATGATAGTCCTCGCCAAAATTGCGGAACAGCAACGCCGTGCGGCGGAGTATGTCCGGATCAACGTCGGTCGGTTTCGCTCGCAGCTTCACGGCGGCTTCCCGATAGACGAGGATGGCACGACGAATGACGCCATGCTCGCGCATCAAGTCTTCGACCGCGCCGCCTCCTTTTCGCTGTCTTCGTCGTGTTTTTCGGCAGCCCGAACAACGCGAGAGTTGGCCCCGGTAGCACAAGTCCCGCGCCAGCGGCGAGGACCAAACGGCGGCGTGTGTTGTCGAATTCGATCATCGGCGTTTCCTTTTGTGACGGAGGTTCAAGCCTTAGCCATGAGGCCATTCAGGTGGCGGGATCGTCCTCGAATAGCTCGCCGAATAATTCCCGCACCTTGAGTTTGGCCGCTGCAAGCGCCTTGGCTCCTGGGGGCGTTGCACGATAGACGCGGCGCGCGGTGCTGCCGCTCCTCTCTTCGGTCGAGGTCAGGTATCCCTTGCCTTCGAGACCATGCAGGATCGGGTAGAGCGTGCCCGCGCTGATCTTGTAACCATGTCGCTCCAGTTCCTCGATCATGGCGAGGCCGTAGATCGGCTCCTTCGCCGCATGATGGAGAACGTGGAGCCGGATCAGGCCAGCGTAGAGATACTTGTCGTCCATTAGCCAAACGTATGATCGAATACCGTTATCGGTTTCCGATAACGGTACCGCAGCCTCCGAGAAGTGTCAACTTTCACCAAGCAGACGTGCTCTCGGTTTGTGCATCAAGATTTATGTAAAACCTCGACGGTGAGATGTGACAGCGACCGGAAGCGGGCGAGCCGGGCACGATAATAGTCCGCCTCCCGGGCCTCTGTCGTAATGACCGAAATAATCGCCCCCACATGCCCCGGCCCCAAGCGCCAGAGATGGAGATCGGCGAGCTGGTCGCCCTCGCTCTCAACGACTTGGCGCAGATTGTTTGCCATGCTCCGGTCAGGGTTCATGTCGAGCAGGATCGCACCAGTGTCGCGGATCAGGGCATAGGACCAGCTGGCGATCACGAAGGCGCCGATGATTCCCGCCAGCGGGTCCATCCAGAGCCAACCGAACGCGAACGCCAAAGACAATCCTACAATGACGAAAACGGAAACCGCTGCGTCGGCGATGACGTGAATGATCGCGGCCCGCATGTTGTTATCGCGCGCCGTCACGCTGTGCGCTTGTTTGTGCTCGACAAAGTCCACGGCATAAGTTTCGTCGCCCATCTTCAGATGCGCCGTGAAGGCGTGCGGTTCTGGAATTTCCTCGTTGGATTCCATGTAGCCGTCGCGACCCACCATCGTGAACCGCTGCCAAGCGCCGTCCGGCCGCACTGTTTCGATTTTGATGGCGTGCGCTCCCAAAGTCTGGCTCGCATCCGACCGCAACCGAAAGCGCGGCGGCACGCCGTCCTCGAATATTTCAAGCACGACCTTCCCGGCGCGGGTCGTGATGTCGTGCGCCTCATCATGCTCATGCCCTTCGTGCGCGTGCCCATGACTGTGGTCATGATGATGCCCGCCCCCGCTCAGGAGCCATGCACTCGCGACGTTTACGGCCAAGCCAAGACAGGCAATCGGGATCGCCTCGCGGAAGTGGATCGCGACCGGCGCAAAGATACGGCTGACGGATTCGTAGCCGATCAGCAGTGCGATCATTGCGAGGATGATCGCACTGGTGAATCCGGCGAGGTCGCCAAGCTTGCCGGTACCGAACGTGAAGTTTGGATCATTGGCGTGCTTGCGGGCGTACGTATAAGCGAGTGCCGCGAGCAGGAGAGCCCCTGCATGCGTGCTCATATGCATACCATCGGCCACGAGCGCGATTGAGCCGAACAGCAAACCGCCGATAATCTCTGCGATCATCATGGCCCCGCAGAGCCAGATCACTGCCCACGTTCTGCGCTCGCTCTTCTCGTGTCCCTCTCCGA
>JBKQRA010000038.1:0-5365 GCA_052144065.1 Methylovirgula sp.
TCAAACGTCAGATTTTATCCACTAGGAAATTTCAATCCCGCTCGCTGAGCACGAACCAAAGCCCGCCTCTACGGCGGGCTTTTTAATTCACCACGCCTTGCCGCCCATCTTGTGGCGCAGATGCACATAGTCGTAGAGGTCGCTCAGCATGAAGTGGCGGATCTGCGGATCGCGCATATGATTGACGGTGAATTCGTCGCCGGCGAGATATTTATGCGCCGTGTTGCGGAATTCCTGCGGCATTGAGAGATTGAATTCCGACGGCACCGCCAGGAGCTTGCAGATCTGGTCGAAGAGGAGCCGGTAGCGCTCGTCCTCGGGCTCCATATAGGCCGGGCCGAAATCCTTCTGATAACGGCCGAACAGATCCATATAATCGTCCATATCCGGCTTCACGGCTCGCCTCTGCTGGTTGCGGCGAAATGCGTCGCGCTTGGGATGTTGGCGCCAGATCGTTTTAGCGCATGCGCTGATCCGAAAAGTCTGCAACTTTTCGGGCGCATGCGTAGCCGCAGGCAATTTGCGGGCCGATGGCCCGAAAAGCGGCTCAGATCGCCGGATCTTTGCCCTCTGGGGCGATGCCGAGATGCGCCTCCAGCGCCGCTATCCGCTTTTCCAGCCGCTCATTCTCGTCGCGGGCCTTGATCGCCATGGCCTTGGCCGCCTCGAACTCCTCGCGGCTGACGACGTCCATCGTCGCCAAAAGCTTCTCGACCTGCCCCTTCACGAGCGATTCCGCCTCGCGGCGCACGCCATGCGCCATTTCCGCCGCATCGGTCATGAGCTTTGAAAAATCCTCGAACATCCGGCCACGGGCTTCCGCCATAACGACCTCCCCGAACAATACGCGACCCAAAGGCGTCGCAAAGCGATCACGCAAATCGCTTAACCCGGAACTATCTCGCGCGTTTCACGGCCGCGGGCAAGCCGGCTTGACGCAGGCCGACCCGCGGCGCAAGACGCGCCAGCCAAGAGGCCCGAACAAGACCCGATGCTCCTCACCATTCCCTACCCTCAGATCAATCCGGTGCTGGTCCAGATCGGGCCCCTGCCGATCCGCTGGTATGCGCTCGCCTATATCGCCGGGCTGATTCTGGGCTGGGCCTATGCCCGCCATCTGGTGGGCCGCGACGCGCTCTGGAACGGCCTGCCGCGCCCGACGCCGCAGAGCATCGACGATCTCCTCGTCTCGATCGCCTTCGGCATCATTCTCGGCGGCCGGCTCGGCTATGTACTCTTCTACAATCTGTCGCTTTATCTCGCCCATCCGGCGCAGATCTTCGCGCTATGGGAAGGCGGCATGTCCTTTCACGGCGGATTGATCGGCGCCGCACTCGGCATCATCCTGTTCGCGCGGCGCATGAAAGTGCCGGTGCTGAGCGTGATGGATATTTCCGCCGCTGCCGTGCCGATCGGGCTTTGCCTCGGCCGCATCGCCAATTTCATCAAACCGGAGCTTTGGGGGCGCCCGACCGATGTCCCCTGGGCGATGATTTTTCCGGGATCGGATGGACAACCGCGGCATCCGAGCCAGCTTTATGAGGCGGGCCTCGAAGGCGTGGTGCTGTTTCTGATCCTGGCGCTGGCGATCCGCCTCGGCGCGCTGCGCCGGCCGGGCCTGACGACCGGGCTCTTCGCCGTCGGCTATGGCGTGGCGCGGATCATCTGCGAGTTCTTTCGCCAGCCCGATCCGCAGCTTGGCTACCTCTGGGCGGGGGCGACCATGGGCCAGATATTGTCGTTTCCGGTGATCGCGGCGGGCCTCGTCTTCATCGCCATCGCGCTCCGCCCCAAGAAGGCCACAGCATGACCACGCTCGCCGCCGAAATCGCCGAGATCATCGCGCAAGAAGGCCCGATCAGCCTGGAGCGCTTCATGAACCTCGCGCTGCTACATCCGCAGCATGGCTATTACAAAACCAAAGTGCCGATCGGCGCGCGCGGCGATTTCGTCACCGCGCCGGAAGTGCATCAGATGTTCGGCGAGTTGATCGGGCTATGGGCGATCGAAGTCTGGCATGCGCTCGGCGCGCCGGCGCCGCTGCGGCTCATCGAGCTCGGCCCCGGCCGCGGCACGCTGATGGCCGATATTCTGCGCGCCGCCCGGATCGTGCCGGAGTTTCGCGCCGCGCTCGACGTCCATCTCGTCGAGGCGAGCGACGCCTTGATCGCCGAACAGCGCCGCACGCTCGGCGATACGCCGATCAGCTGGCATGCCGACATCGAGTCGCTGCCGGACGGCCCCTCGATCATCATCGCCAATGAGTTTTTCGATGCGCTGCCGGTGCGCCATTATCTGCGCCGTGCCGATGGCTGGCACGAGCGTCTCGTCGGTCTCGACGAAGCCGGCAATCTTTGCTTCGGCCTCGCGCCAGGGACGGAGGCCGCGCTCATCGCCGATGCGCAAGAAAGCCAGATTGAGGGCCAGATCCTCGAAATCGGCATCACCGCGCAGCGGCTGATGAGCCGGCTCGCCGATCATCTCGCGCATTTCTCCGGCGCAGCGCTCGTCATCGATTACGGCTATGCAACGAAGCGCACGGGCGAAACGCTGCAGGCGGTGCGCGGACATCATTATGCCGATCCGCTCGAGGCGCCGGGCGAGGTCGATCTCTCTGCCCATGTCGATTTCGCAGCGCTCGCCAAAGCCGCCAAAGCCGCAGGCGCCGAAGCGCATGGCCCCGTGACGCAGGGCATGTTTCTCACCCGCCTGGGCATCATGCAGCGGGCTGAGGCCTTGAAGCGCAAGGCCGATCCCGCGCAAACGCAAGCCATCGATCACGCGCTGAAGCGGCTCGCTTTGCCGGGGCCGGTTTCCGGCCCGCAGGCGAGCATGGCCGAGCTCTTCAAGGTGCTGGCCATCACTGGGCCGGGGCTTGCCGTCCCGCCGGGTTTCGAAAACGACGCGGCACGGATCGCCTCATGACCACGACACTTCTAACGACGCCAATCGAGACCGAGAGTCTGCGCGGCAGAAACATCGCGCATGGTTTTTTCACCCGCAATGGCGGCGTGTCGCAAGGCCTTTATGCGACGATGAATGGCGGCGTCGGCTCAAAGGACGAACGCGATGCGGTGCTCGAAAACCGCCGCCGTATGGCGACGCATCTCGGCGTCCCGCATCTGCTTGTCCCCTTCCAGATCCATTCGCCCGATGCGCTCATCGTCGACACGCCTTTCGGCCCGGACGAACGGCCGCGCTGCGATGCGCTGGTGACGGCGACGGCCGGCCTCGGCCTCGGTGTGACGGGTGCCGATTGCGGCATCGTGCTCTTCGCCGATGAAGCACATCAAGTGATCGGCGCCGCGCATGCGGGCTGGAAGGGCGCGCTGACTGGCGTGCTCGAAGCGACGCTTGCGGCGATGGAGAAATTGGGCGCGGCGCGCGCGACGATCAAAGCCGCGCTCGGCCCGACGATCGGCCCGCAATCCTATGAAGTCGGTCCGGAGTTCTTCGAGCGCTTCCGGAGCGAGAATAATGTCTATGAATGTTTCTTCGCACCGTCGGTGCGCGACCATCATTACATGTTCGATCTGCAGGGCTTCATCGCCTTTCGGCTGAGGAAGGCCGGTGTCGGCCATTTCAAAAATCTCGACCTCGACACTTATGCCGATGAGACCCGCTTTTTTTCCTATCGCCGGAGCGTGCATCGCAAGGAGGAGGATTACGGCCGCCTCGTCGCGGCGATTGCGCTCCGCCGCAGTGAAAGCCATTGACGGCTGATGATGATCGCCGTTGAGTGGCCTTCGCATTCGGTACGCGTCTGCACCGAACCAAGGAGGCATTCACATGGCTCGGTCTCTCGCTCCGGCCGAACGCCGGCACACTTTGATCGCGAAGGCCATCGACGAGTTCAAGCGCCTTGTCGCGATCGTCCTCTATCTCTGGGTGATATTCGGCCTCTATGTGCTCGATGAAACCCTCATTTTGACGAAGCAACACATAGACTTTTCGGCCCATGGCTTCGCGATCATTAATGCCTTCGTCTTGGCGAAAGTCCTCCTTATCGCCGAAGATTTCGGATTTGGCGCCAGGTTCAAGGACAGGCCTCTGGTCTATCCGATTTTATATAAGGCGCTCGCGTTCTCGGTTTTGTTTATTGTTTTTCATATCGGTGAAAGCCTTCTCATTGGCGTTTGGCATGGCAAAAGCGCGATCGAAAGCATCCCGCAGATCGGCGGCGGGACGCTGGAGGGTTTTTTATGCGTCATCGGAATTATGTTTGTCTCGCTTATACCCTTCTTTGCATTCCGGGAAATCGGCCGCGTGATCGGCGAAGACGAACTTTGGACTCTCATATTCAAGCGAGGCCCCAAAGACTTCACCCTTCAAGCGAACGCGCCGTCATAGGACGAGCCGCGCCGATCTTTGACCTGAATTGGGGCGCCGCCGGGGCCCGCGCAGCATGGAACACGGAGGATGAAACACGCTGCGTGGAACAAATGGGCTTTCGCGCGATTTAAGCGTTAGCTAATCCCTGTGACACGAATAGGCCGATGATCGATCCGCTCCTCCTCACAACGGTCCGCATCGCAACATTCAAGGGCGATCTCGGCCTCACCAATGCCACCGGCTTTTTCTTCGAGCGCGACAAGCGTCTCTTTCTCGCGACGAGCCGGCATGTCGTCTTCGACGAGCCGACCCAGCATTTTCCCGACCGCATCCAGATCGAGCTGCACATCGATCAAAGCGACATGGCGCAATCGACGCAATATTCGATTCCGCTTTATCAAAACGACAAGGCGCTGTGGCGGCAAGGCGTGGATTCCGCCGGCAAGATCGATGTCACGGTGATCGAGATTGATCGCAAGGCGCTGCCGAAGACCGCCGTCTATCGCGCCTTCACGCCGAAACATCTGCTCGATCCGGCGCGGCATGTCGACATCGGCACGCCGCTCGTCGTCGTCGGTTTTCCGCTCGGCTTTCACGACACGCTTCATCATATGCCCGTCGCGCGGCTGGCCGGGCTCGCGTCATCCTTCGGCCTGCGCTTCCAGGGCCAGGGTTATTTTCTGACCGATGCGCGCACCCATCGCGGCACAAGCGGCGCGCCCGTGGTGATGCGGGCGGAGAAGACCGGCTGGAGCGGCGCCAAGGATTTCCCTTGGATGATTCTCGGCGTCCATTCCTCGCGCGTCGATGTCACAAGAGATCTGAAATTAGACGAAGCGCTCGGGCTCAACTGCGCCTGGTACGCGGATATTTTGATGACGCTGACGCAGGGGTGAGGCTTCTATCGCGCGCCTCAGCGCGCTATCCTTCCCCTGGAAGGGGGAGGTGGCAGCGGCAAGCCGCTGCCGGATGGGGTTTCATCCATGGCAAATGAAATCGCCAGACACTTGCGCAAAACCAGGACACCCCAGGA
>JBKQRA010000039.1:0-8452 GCA_052144065.1 Methylovirgula sp.
GGCGCCAGGCGGTGGCGGTAACCCTGGAAGCCGCCTATGACGATTGGTGTACGGCCGAGGTGCGAAGATCGTAAACAAACCGGACGACTACGCATATTTTATGAAGCGCGCGCACAACTACCAAAATGTTTTCGACCCGCGCGTGGGCTTCATGGCCCCGAAAACGGCCGATGGCAACTGGCGGTTTACTCCGGAAGAATTCAATCCGACCTATGCGGGCGGCCAGGGAGGGCGGGATTACTACACCGAAATGAATGCCTGGATTTACACAGCATAGTCAGAAGATGCGTCGAAATAAGCGAAAGCAGAGCCGCGCCCAGCGTGAGAAGCGTACCGAGAAGCAGCAGCGCAAGCGCATGCTTTCGAGGCGGCAGATCGTGGGAGGCCGAAGCTGAAGTCACCGGCTTTTGGGTGATGCCTGCATCACGCCGTGGCAGCAGCAAAAGGTAGCAGGGCATTGCCACGCCGATTTCCATCGCTGCATAGATGCCGCAGGTCGCGCGCCAACCCACGTGACTCAGAAGATATGCCGTGGTCGGCCAAGCCACCGTGCTGGCAAAGCCACCGAAGAGCGTTACCGCTGTAACGAGCCGGCGCGCATCCCGGCCATAGAGCTGGCCCAGCGTCGAGAATGCGGGATCGTAAAGGCCCGCACCCATGCCGCAGCCCGTAATCGCCCAGGCCAGCAGATAAACGAACAGGTTTGGCGCCAAGGACATAACGGCCAATCCCGCGGCCATAAGCGCGGAGCCCGTGGCCAGAACCGGACGACCGCCGAAAGATGCGATCCTGCGGCCGACAAACGGCGCGATGAGTCCCGCGGCAAGCAACGCCACCGAGAGGCCGGTGACGATGCCGGTCAAAGGCCAGCCGGTATCCGAGGCGATCGGTTGGGCAAGCACACCGAGCAGGTAGAAGGTCGAGCCCCAGGCCAGAATCTGCAGCGGTCCAAGCGTCGCAACGACGCCCCGTGGCCCGAGGCTTGGCGAGGAAGCATTCCTCATATCGCCTTGAGTTCGGTGCGCGCTTCAAGCTTGGCTGCCGTTTCCTTGCGCTCGCTATAGCGGCTCGTCAGATAGCTGGAAACGCCGCGCGTCAGCAGCGTGAATTTCATCAGCTCTTCCATCACATCGACAAGGCGGTCGTAATAGGGAGACGGCTTCATGCGGCCGGCGTCGTCGAACTGTTCATAGGCTTTGGCGACGGAGGATTGGTTCGGGATGGTGATCATGCGCATCCACCGGCCGAGCACGCGCAGTTGATTGACAGCATTGAACGATTGCGAACCGCCGCTGACCTGCATCACCGCAAGCGTCTTGCCCTGAGTGGGACGCACCGCGCCGATCTCGAGCGGAATCCAATCGATCTGCGTCTTGAGAATGCCGGTCATGGCGCCGTGACGTTCCGGACTGCACCAGACCTGCCCTTCCGACCAGGCTGACAGCTCCCGCAGCTCAAGCACCTTGGGGTGATTGGCTGGCGCATCATCCGGCAGAGGCAGACCGCTCGGATCGAAAATGCGTGTCTCGGCGCCAAAGGTTTCGAGTAGCCGCGCGGCTTCCTGTGTCAAAAACCGGCTGTAGGAGCGCTCCCGCAACGAACCGTAGAGCAAAAGGATGCGCGGCGCATGCGGCGGCGGCGTGTCCTGCAATGCAGAGAGGTCGGGGATTTCGAATGCTGCCGGCAGAATGTTAGGAAGGTGATCCATATCCAATTGCGATTGCCTCGTCTGATTGTCGGTCATCAGCATTCTTCCGGTGTAGCTGAAACTCTAGGCTCAAAGGAGCGGCCCGGCCAAAATGCCGGCCTGCGCCTGACCGACGTCAGCTCGCGGGTTTGGCTTCCCTCGTCGGCGCCTTCCACGTCCACGTGCCAAGAATTGAGTTGCCGTACCAGAAAAATATCGATATGTCGATATTAATCGAATAATCGAGATTAAGTCGGTGGAGGATGCCATGGACTCGGATAAAGTCTTCAATGTGCTGTTTCTCTGCACAGGCAATTCGGCGCGTTCGATCATGGCGGAGGCCATCCTCAACCGCCTGGGTCAGGGCCGGTTCAAAGCCTTCAGCGCGGGATCGCATCCCAAGGGTGACGTTAATCCCTACGCGCTCGCGACTTTGCAAAAGGCCCACTATTTGACCGAAGGCTTCCGCTCGAAAAGCTGGGACGAATTCACGGGGTCCGACGCGCCGCCGCTCGATTTTGTTTTCACGCTTTGCGATGACGCCGCCGCGGAGGAGTGTCCCTATTGGCCGGGTCAGCCGATGACGGCCCATTGGGGTCTTCCGGACCCCGCCGCCTTCCAAGGTACCGAGGCCGAAAAGCATCTGGCCTTTGCCGACGCCTTCCGCATGCTCAACAATCGCATCTCGATTTTCACCGCCTTGCCGTTGAAGAGCATCGACAAGCTCTCCTTGCAGCGCCGTCTCGACGAGATCGGCACCGCCGTTCCTAGCAAAGCGAGCGCGTGATGCAGCCTGCGGTGCCTAATCGAATGGAAGCGCCCGAAGCGATCGAAGTCCTCGCGGCGCTGTCACAAGCGTCGCGACTGGAGGTCTTTCGCCTGCTCGTTCGCTATCTTCCCTATGGTCTCGCCGCGGGTGATATCGCGCGGCTCCTGGCCGTCTCTCACAATACGCTTTCGACGCATCTGGCGGCACTCCAAAAGGCGAAGCTCGTCACCTCGCGTCGTGAAGGCCGCTCGATCATCTATGCAGCCAACCGTGATCGCGCCCTTGAGCTCACGCGGTTTCTTCTCGCCGATTGTTGCAGCATGTCGGGCGACGCCTGCGGTGTTTCGGCGGTGAGCGACGCGAGGCTGCCGTTTCCAGCAAAACGCGAGGGCTATATGTCGGACAAGACCTACAATGTTCTCATACTTTGCAGCGGCAATTCCTCTCGTTCGATTTTGGCGGAAGCGCTTTTAAATAAAGAGGGTGCGGGACGTATCCACGCATTTTCTGCGGGAAGCCAACCCAAGGACGCGCCGAATCCTCATGCCCTCGCGCTGCTGAACGAGCTTGGCTACGACACCGCGGGCTTCCGCTCGAAAAGCTGGGACGAGTTCGCCGCGCCCTATGCGCCGCGCATGGATTTCATCATTACGGTTTGCGATTCCGCCGCGGGCGAAACCTGCCCCTATTGGCCGGGCCATCCCCTCGTTGTGCATTGGGGAATTCCAGACCCGGCTTCGGTCGAAGGAACGGAAGCTGAAAAACGCGCGGCCTTTATGGAAGCCTATCGCCGCCTGGCAGCGCGGATCACCGCTTTCATCAATCTCGACATCGAGGCGCTCGATTTGGCGAGTTTGAAACGCAAGCTCGCCGAGATTGGCGCGATGGACGGCGCTACCGAGATGGCGATCCAAGGCAAGGCCGCCTGATTTGCAATGAGGGAAGCAACATGACTTGGACCATAACGAATTTAGTCATTCAGATCGTCTTCGGCATTTTAGGCGGTCATGTCGTCGCAGCCATTACAAAGGATCATAATTTTGGAGCCATCGGCCATACGATTGCCGGCGCGATCGGAGGCTGCCTGAGCGGCTATTTCTTCCAAACGCTCGCCGCGACCATGGTCAACGGAAGCGGCGGCCTCCAGACTTCAAGCCCAGCAGAACAAGCCGTTATCCAAGGCCTCACGGGCGCTGTCGCCGGCGCAATCGCCGTTCTTATCATTGGCGTCATCAAGCACAGCATCGACCAGCGCAAACCTCAAGGAAGATAGGCTTTCAAGCCTTAGGTTATCTGTCCTCATTTTTTTACTGCCTTGGGCGAGACTGTCTGCGCGGTCCCCAGCTTGCTAAAATCCGAGGCTGACCAGCATTCCTCGTCCCGCTGGTGTGTCGAAGAGTGACCGAGTGAAACCCATCTTGCCCTCTCAGCCGGCATTGGGCGCGATACCGACCGATGAATTCAATTTTCACCGTCCGCTTTCAAGCGGAGCGGATGTTCATCTAAACGGCAACCATAGGCGCCAAGCGGATAAAGCAGTCGGTCTGCTTTCGATCATTGGAACGCAGAAAGGGGCGTTCATTTGATTGGCCCGATGGTCTCGGTTTGACCCAAAGCGGCCTTCGCAATAGGGCAAATGCGGAACAATCTTCGTCCATTGCATCGGCCTGGCCTCCAATTGTCTCGACCAAGCAATTGACTCATATCATCCTTGTTTGGATCTAGACCCTAGCACCAGAGCCCCTTGGCGCAACAGTTCGCTCGCCGCCACTGCCGACACCGGCTCGCCGAAATAATAGCCCTGTGCGAATTTGCAGCCGGCCGCGATCAGAAAATCCCGTTGCCCGGCGGTTTCCACTCCTTCCGCCACTACGTTGATGCCGAGTTCGTGCGCGAGCCCGATGGTGGCGCGTACGATGGCCATGTCATCCGCGTTGGTCGTCACGTTGGTAATGAAGCAGCGTTCGATTTTGAGGCGGGAGACACGAAATGACCGCAAATAGCCGAGCGAGGAGTAGCCGGTGCCAAAATCATCAATCGCGAGCCGCACGCCGATCCCTCGAAGCCGATTAAATGCCTCGCTGTGGCGTTGCGTCATCTCGAACAGAACCGATTCCGTGAGCTCAAGCTCCAAACGCGCAGGTGCGACATTGTAGCGGGCAAGATTTTCCGCGACGATCGTATCAAGCTGCGACGCCAGCTTGAATTGCGCAGCGGAGATATTGACGGCGAGAGTAGGCGGCGCAATGCCCAAGTCATCCCAAGCCCTGATCTGCTGACAAGCATGGTCGATCACCCATTCCCCGACCGGGACGATAATTCCGGTCGTCTCCGCGATCGGGATAAAGGCGTCCGGCAGCATCAAGCCGCGTTTCGGATGATTCCACCGGATCAGCGCCTCCAGCCCGATAATCCACCCGGACTCAAGCTCCACCTGCGGCTGATAGTACAATTCGAGTTCGCCGCGCTCGACCGCGTGCCGCAGCTCTTCGCCAATAATCATGCGTTCGCGGGTCTGGTCGTCCAGTTCAGCGACATGGAAGCGGAACTGATTGCGGCCTTCGTTCTTGGCGCGGTAGAGGGCGAGATCGGCCTTCATCATCATGACGTCGACCCCCCCAATGTCGCCGCAGTAGGGTACGATGCCGATGCTGGCGGTGGTCTGCACCTGATTGCCATCGATTGTGAAGGGAGCGGCGAGCTTTTCAGCAATCTTCGCCGCCAGCGTTTCGACGTTTGCGATGTCCTCGATGTCGTCCTGTAGCACGGCAAATTCGTCGCCGCCGAAGCGCGCGACCATGTCGGTCTCGCGCACGCAGCTCTGGAGACGTTCGGCGACCGCGCGAAGCAAGGCGTCGCCGATGGGATGGCCCAGGGTGTCGTTGACATCCTTGAAATGATCGAGGTCGAGGTAATGTAGGGCGAATTTGCTGGAGCCGCGCCTGGCCCGGGCGAAACCCAGATTGAGCCGTTCGAGAAAGGCTGGGCGATTGGGAAGGCCCGTGAGCGAGTCGGTCCGCGCCAGCATTGCGATCTTTTCTTCAGCCAGCTTGCGCTCGGTAATATCGGTGAGGATGCCCTCGACGGCGATCAGCCGGTTGTCGCTGTCGCGCCTCGCGGCGCCATGGCCATCGAACCAGACGATCGAACCGTCGGGCCGGCGCAAGCGGAATTCCCTTTGATTGGAGTCCATCTTGCCTTCGCCGATCGCGCGGATGTCATCTATCATGGCGGGCAGGTCGGCAGAGTCGATGAGTTGCACCCATCGATCGGGATGGGCCAGCAGTTCGTCGGGCTGGTAGCCGTACCGGCTGACGTTTTGCGATACGAAGATCAACGGAAACGGCGGTTTCAGGGCGAGCCGATAAAGGATGCTCGTGCTGTTTTCGATGATGCGGTTAGCATCGGCCAACATCTTCAGGTACGATGTGCGGGCCACCGCGGCTCCGACCAACTCCGCCAACGTCTCCAGCGTGTCGACCTCGGTGGGCGACCATTCGCGATCGGTTCGACAGTCGTCGAAACCAAGCTGCCCCCACCAATGGCCGTCGACGCGCACGGGAACTGTGAGAACCGATTGCGTGCCGAGCTGGCTGAACAGATCGCGCACCGGCTTCTCGAAATCCAGCACATGGCCGACGATGGTTTCTCCCTTCGCGAGCCTCGGCAGCCAAGGCCCGAACCCGCACTCGGCCATGGCAGCGCCTTTGACCGCCGCCAGCAAAGGCGACGTCGGAATGCCAGGCGCGCTCCACAAATAATGCTGCAGGACATGGCAAGCAGGGGTGGATGTATCGACCTCGAAGATGTGCGCCCGGTCGACGCCCGTTGCCTGGCCAATGCGCTCTATCACGTTCGGCAACGACTGCTGCAGATCGGATGCGCGTAACAGTTCCTTCGCGCTTGCCGCAACCGCCTCGAGGATAATGTCGCGGCGCTGCGCCGCGGATTTGCGCTCGGTGATATCGGTGAGGATGCCCTCGATGGCGATCAACCGGCCTTCGGCGTCGCGGATTGCGCGTCCGTCGTTGGCGAACCAGATCCAGGACCCATCGGGCTTCTTGAAACGGAACTCGTTCCGAATCGAGGCCGCCTCTCCCTCCACGATGGATTTGATATTTGCGATAACGGCGGGTCTATCCTCTTCGTTCACGAGTTGCCGCCAGTCCGTCGCCGAGGTCAGCAAATTTTCGGGTTCGTAGCCGAATCGCTTGAAATTCTGCGACAGGAAGGTCAGGGGGAATGGCGCCTGCGGGTAAAGCCGATAAAGAATGGTCGCGCTGTTCTCGACGATGCGATTGGCGTCGGCCAAGGTGCTGAGATGTCGCGTGCGGGCAACCGCTGCGCCAACCAATTCAGCCAGCGTCTTGAACGCATCGATCTCGGCAGGTCCCCAATGGCGCTCAAACCCGCACTCATCGAAAGCAATCAGCCCCCACCAATGGCCGTCGGCGAACACCGGAACAGCCATGACCGATTTGACGTTTCCCCTTTCGAACAAGGCGCGAGCGGCGGGCTCGAAATCGCGGGTGTTGCCGACAACGACTTCGCCCCGTTTGAGCCTCGGCACCCAGGCTTGGAGTCCCACTTCGGCCATGGGCAGTTTCACTTCCTCGTAATGCGACGATGAAACGCCGGGCGCGCTCCAGACGTCGTGCCGGACGACCGGGCCTTGCTCGGGAGGCCTGCCGGTATCGATCTCGATGAGGTGCACTCGGTCGACGCCCGTGGCTTGCCCGAGCCGCTCCATCACTTTCGGCAACGATTGCTGCAGATTGGGCGTGCGCAGAAGTTCCTTCGCGCTCGTGGCAACGGCTTCGAGGATGGCCTCGTGACGTCGCGCCGCGACGGTCGCGCCGATCAGTTCCGCCAGCGTCTTGAGGGTATCGATCTCGGCGGGCGACCAATCACGTTCGGCGGGGCAGTCGTCCAATCCGATGTGGCCCCACAAATGCTTGTTGGCGAACACCGGAACAGCCATGGCCGACTTGACGCCGGCCGACTCGAAAAACTCACGAACGGGTTTCTCGAAGTCGCGGACGTGGCCGACGACAACAATACCCTTTGCCAGTTTCCGCAGCCACGACCGGAGGCCGACGTCGACCATGGCGACGCCGTTCGCGTGCCTGAAATGGGACGGTGTCGAGATCCCTGGTGCGCTCCAGAGATGATGTTGAACGATGTTGCCTTGATCGGGCGCGGCCAGATCGATCTCGAGGATATGCACCCGGTCGACGCCGGTGGCCTGGCCGATGCGCTCGATCACTTTCGGCAAAGATTGTTCAAGATTGGCGGAGCGCAGAAGTTCCTCCGCGCTCTTCGCTACCGCTTCGAGGATGGCGTCCCGCCGATGCGTTGCGAGGATCGCGAGCGCGTCATTGAGCTTGTCCGCCTCCCCGAGCGTTTCCGGCCGCATCGGCAGCTTGCGTTGCTGAGTCATCGAGCCCTCGAGGGCGGAAAAAAGCGGGATCAGAACAACGGTGACGTGCGCTGTCTGCAAATATTGTCAGAAAAATATCCATTTGCCTTTGCGGCAATCGTCCAAATTGTCACCAATGAATTATCGCGGCGCTAACCACGAGCAGCCGTGGCCCGAATGGGATACGCTCGTTTACCGAAGACACAGCATATCGAAGAGGTCGCTATTTCCGCTCGTGGCCGATTTTGTTGCAGAAGTCGGCGCGGAGAGCGGATTACGCTGACGCTGCACACTGCGAGCGAAGCTGCAGCCTTAGCGCACGGGCGCAGAGGCTCTCGACACCACCGACCTGAACGAATGCCACAACGCAATGCTCACGAAACGCACGCGGACATACGCCCCGGCGGCGCACGTGCGGTGAGCTTGGCGAGGCGGCGCAAGTTCTGTGCGATGGCGGCAAACGTGATATATGTCACGTTTTCGCAGTTCGTTGGTCGCAACCTCACGGTCTCGCTGAACAGCTTCTATGTGAGCACTCCTGACGATCGGACAGTGTACGAATCGGTGAGTTCGCAAC
>JBKQRA010000040.1:0-8952 GCA_052144065.1 Methylovirgula sp.
GCAGCTTGCGGATGATGTCGTAGAGAATATGCGCCGGCAGGGTCGTGGCGCCGGCCTGAGCGACGTCGGCAGGTAGTCGCTCGGTCACTTCGAGATCGAGATCGGTGGCCTTGAGGTGCAGCGCCTGGCCATCGGCGGCGACGAGCACATTGGACAGGATCGGAATGGTCGTGCGCCGCTCGACGACGCGATGAACATGACCGAGCGCCTTCAACAGGGCGCTTCTTTCGAGTGTGACTTGCATGAGCTGTCCGGATCTTTCGATCGTGCCTGACCTGCCCTGACGGCGAAGAGCCGGGGGGCGCGACTTTGGCTCGGCTATGGGTAAATCGCAAGCGCCTGAGGGTTCAATCCTCTGGCAATGCCCAGCTTTTCGCGGGGCTGCCCTCGGCGGGGCCGGCTCCCGGGCCCAAGCCTCAGCTTAGCAGAGGAGGCAGAGCTTTACGCGGCTTTAAGCGGGAGCCTCTTAGGCTCGCCCGTCAGGCGCTCTTTTCGGCGCCAGGATCTTTCAGCCCGGCGCACAGGGGTGGCGCAGCATATGGCAAAAGGGCCGAGCCGCGAGCGGCGCGAACCGACATTGGGGCCGTCCATGGAGCTCGGCGGCGAGGAGCGGCCGAAGCCGCGCCCGAAGCGCAAGAAGAAGCGCGCCGGCCGCACCGGGATCGGCCGCCTCATTTCCTGGGCCTTCACCCTTTGCGTCTGGGCCTGCGTCGGTGCCGGCATTCTCGTCGCCTACGAGGCGGCGCAATTGCCGCCGATCGACCAGCTCGCCATCCCCAAACGCCCGCCCAATATCGCGATCCTCGCCGAAGACGGGACTTTACTCGCAAATCGCGGCGATACGGGCGGCGCCGCCGTCCATCTCGACGAATTGCCGGGCTATCTGCCGAAGGCCTTCATCGCCATCGAGGACCGGCGCTTCTACGAACATTGGGGCATCGATCCGCTCGGCATCGCCCGGGCGCTTGTCAGCAATGTCACCGGCCGCGGCAATATGCAGGGCGGCTCGACGCTGACCCAGCAGCTCGCCAAAAATCTGTTTCTGACGCAGGAGCGCACGCTCGCGCGCAAGATTCAGGAGGCGATCCTTGCCGTCTGGCTCGAACATAAGTTCACCAAGGATCAGATCCTCGAACTCTATCTGAACCGGGTCTATTTCGGCTCCGGTGCATTTGGCGTCGAAGCGGCGGCGCAGAAATATTTCGGCCATAGCGCGCGCTATGTGAGCGTCTCGGAAGCCGCCATGCTCGCAGGCCTGATGAAGGCGCCGACACGGCTCGCGCCGAACCGCAATCCGGAAGCCGCCGCCGATCGCGCCCAGCAGGTCATCATCGCCATGGCGCAGGAGGGCTACATCACCGAGCCGATGGCGAAGCTCGCTCTCGCGCATCCGGCGGAAGCCGTCCATGACAAAGGCAGCGGCGCGGTCAATTACGCCGCCGATTATGTGATGGATCAGCTCAACGATACGATCGGCGCCATCGACTCCGACATTGTCGTGACGACGACCATCAGCGCGCCGCTCGAAAAGGATGCGGAACGCGCGCTCTCCGAAGTGCTCGATGCCAAGGCCGAGCATTTCGGCGTGACCCAGGGTGCGCTCGTCGCGATCGACACCGACGGCGCCGTCCGTGTCCTGATCGGCGGCCGCAATTATGCGGAAAGCCAGTTCAATCGCGCGACGGCGGCGAAGCGCCAGCCGGGCTCATCGTTCAAGCCCTTCGTCTATCTGACGGCGATGGAACATGGGCTGACGCCCGATACCATTCGCCAGGATGCGCCGATCAATGTGCGCGGCTGGCGGCCGGAAAATTATTCGCATGAATATTTCGGTCCAGTCACTCTGACCAAGGCGCTCGCTTTGTCGCTCAACACCGTCGCGGTGCGCGTCGGGCTTGAAGTCGGTCCGGCGGCGATCATCAAGACGGCGCGGCGGCTCGGCATCACATCGCCCTTGCAGTCGAATGCCTCGATCGCGCTCGGCACTTCGGAAGTCACACCGCTCGAACTCGTCGGCGCCTATGTGCCTTTCGCCAATGGCGGCATAGGCGTGACGCCCTATGCGATCATCAAGGTCGCCACGCCCGCCGGCAAGATTCTTTATCAGCATAAGCCGACCGACAATGGCCGGGTCATCGATCCGCAATATGTGGCGATGATGAACACGATGATGGAACAAACGCTCGCCATCGGCACGGCGCATAAGGCGCAATTGCCGGAGGGCTGGCAGGCGGCGGGCAAGACGGGCACGAGCCAGGATTATCGCGATGCCTGGTTCGTCGGCTTCACGAGCCATCTCGTCGCCGGCGTCTGGCTCGGCAATGACGATAACTCGCCGACAAAGAAAGCGTCGGGCGCCAATCTGCCGGTCGAGATCTGGTCGAAATTCATGCTCGCCGCGCTTCAGGGCCTGCCGTCGCAGAGCCTGCCTTATGGCGTCTGGCGCAATCCCAATCCCTTCGCGCAGCCGGCGCCGACCGAGCCAGTCGCCTCGAATGCGGGAAGTTTTTTTGGCCTGCCTTTCGGCGGATCGCCGCAGCCGAAAGCGCCGATGCCGATCCATCCGGCGGCGCAGCGCCCGCTTCCCGGCACGAGCTGGCGCGGCAATGACAATGAAGCGGTGCTGCCGCCAGCACCGATCGGCGGCGCCAGTGCGCCGCGCGACGAGCGGCGGTTTTTTGGATTGTTTTAGGCGACTGCCGTCGCGTGCCTAAGCGCCTTCCGGCGTCCCAGGCTCGTCGTCCTTCAGCCCGTCGGGATGCGGCATGAAGATGATGTTGTAGCCGGCATCGACATAATGGATCTCGCCGGTCACGCCGGCCGAAAGATCGGAGAGCAGATAGAGCCCCGGTCCACCGATGTCTTCGATCGTCAGCGCCTTGCGCAGCGGCGCATGCTCTTTCTGGAAATTGAACATGAAGCGTGCATCGGCAATGCCGGCGCCGGCCAGCGTGCGGATCGGCCCGGCCGAGATCGCATTCACGCGGATGCCTTGCGGGCCGAAATCGGCGGCGAGATAGCGCACGCTCGCTTCCAGCGCCGCTTTGGCGACGCCCATGACATTGTAGTTCGGCATGACGCGCTCGCCGCCCGCAAAGGAGAGCGTCAGCAGCGATCCGCCGTTCGGCATCAGCGCCGCCGCGCGCTTTGCCGCCTCGGTGAAGGCGAAGGCCGAGATCAGCAGCGTGCGCGAAAAATTCTCGCGGGTCGTATCGGCATAGCGGCCTTTGAGTTCGGCCTTGTCCGAATAGGCAACCGCATGGACGAGAAAATCGAGACTGCCCCATTCCTTGCCGATTGTGGCGAAAAGCGCATCGACGGAAGCCAGATCTTCGACGTCGCAGGGCAGGACGAGCGAAGAGCCAAGACTTTGGGCGAGCGGCTTCACCCGCTTGCCGAGCGAAGCGTTCTGAAAGGTGAAGGCGAGTTCGGCGCCTTGCGCCGCCACGGCTTTGGCGATGCCCCAGGCGATCGAATGATCATTGGCGACCCCCATGATGAGGCCGCGCTTGCCCTGCATGAGGGTGCCTGTGGGGACGGCTGCCGTCTCAGGCGTCGACATGCTTCAAGACAATCGAGGCGTTGGTGCCGCCGAAGCCGAAGGAATTGGAGAGGATCGCGCGCAGCTGAACATTGTCCCGCCGCTGGCGGATGATGTTCATATCGGCGAAGGCGGGATCGAGCTCTTCGATATTGGCGCTGGCGCAGATGAAGCCGCTCTGCATCATCAATATGCTGTAGATCAGCTCGTGCACGGCGGTCGCGCCCTGCGCATGGCCGGTCAGCGATTTCGTCGCGGAAATCGGCGGGCATTTTTCTTCGGCGCCGAAAACCGTGCGGATCGCCTCGATCTCTTTCAGATCGCCGATCGGCGTCGAGGTCGCATGCGGATTGATATAGTCGATCGGGCATTTCACATCGGCGAGCGCCATGCGGATGCAGCGGACGGCGCCTTCGCCGGAGGGTGCCACCATGTCGACGCCGTCGGACGTCAGGCCATATCCGACGATTTCCGCATAGATCTTGGCGCCGCGCGCCTTGGCATGTTCGAGTTCCTCGAGAATGACGACGCCGGCGCCAGCGGCGATGACGAAACCATCCCGATTCTTGTCATAGGCGCGCGAGGCGACCGCAGGCCTGTCGTTGTAAGACGACGATAGCGCGCCCATCGCATCGAACAGGACCGACAGGCCCCAGTCGAGCTCTTCACAGCCGCCGGCGAACATCACATCCTGCTTGCCATATTGAATCATTTCATAGGCATTGCCGACGCAATGATTCGACGTCGCGCAAGCCGATGAGATCGAATAATTGACACCCTTGATCTTGAACCAGGTGGCGAGCGTCGCCGAGGCAGTCGAACACATGGCCTTGGGCACGGCGAAGGGGCCGACCTTTTTCGGGCCTTTGGTGAGGGTGGTCTCGGCGGCATCGATGATGGCGCGCACGGAGGGACCGCCGGAGCCCATGATCAAGCCGGTGCGCTCATGCGAGATCTCGGCCGGGGTCAGGCCGGCATCCTGAATCGCCTGATCCATCGCGACATGGTTCCAGGCGGTGCCACCGCCATGAAAGCGCATGGCGCGGCGGTCGATCATGCTTTCGGCGTTGCAAGTCGGCGCGCCATGCACATGACTGCGGAAGCCGAGCTCGGCATATTTCTCGGCGCGCACGACGCCGGAGCGTCCCTCGCGCAAAGAGGCCAGCACTTCCTGCGTATTGTTGCCGATCGGGGATACGATGCCGATCCCGGTGACGACCACGCGTCTCATTCGCATCTCCTCATAGCGCCCGCCTAGCGCGGCAGACCGCATCATCGGCAGGAGAATCGGCGGATTTATGCCGGCGTTGGAACCGTGGCTTTGAACAGCCCAACCTTGAGATCGGTCGCCTCATAGATACGCGCTCCGTCGGCCTCAAGCCAGCCGTCGGCGATTCCAAGCACGAGCTTCGTCTTGAATACGCGCTTGAGATCGACGCCATAGATGATCCGTTTGACGGTAGGCAGAACCTGATCGGAAAATTTCACCTCGCCGACGCCGAGCGCGCGGCCACGCCCCGGCAGGCCGAGCCAGCCGAGATAGAAGCCGAGCAGCTGCCAGAGCGCATCGAGGCCGAGGCAGCCCGGCATCACCGGATCGCCCTTGAAATGGCAACCGAAAAACCAATGATCGGGCTTGATCGCAAATTCGGCGCGGATCTGGCCCTTCCCGTTCGGGCCGCCGAGTTCGGAAATCTCGGCGATCCTGTCGAACATCAAAAGCGGCGGGAGCGGCAATTGTGGATTGCCCGGACCGAAGAGGTCGCCACGCCCGCAGGCGATCAAATCTTCATAGTCGAAACTGGAGCGGCGTTCGCCCATTTTGCCTTCACTCTATTGGCCTGTTCGCTCATTGCGCAGCCGTCACGGATGAAATTTGCGGCCTTCTAACATAGGCTCAAGGCACTCGGAAGCGGGTTCAGTGCCGCAATCCCAGTCCATCGCAAGTTCCGTCGCCCGTTTCGGTGCGATCGGTGCGTCGCAGCGCAAGGCCCGCGCGCACGAGATGCGCCAATGTGCTTTTGGGCGAGTGTTTGTCAAACCAAGGTTTTGGCCGGTTCGCGGGGATGCGCCCTGCGATAGCGCAAAAGCCGGGCCTGTCGGGTCAGTTTCTACTGACGAAGTGTCGGGCTAGCTCGGTCTTTCGGCGGAACCGGCGCCTAGCGCGGCCATTATCAGCCTGTGGAAAATCTTCCAACACATTCTGCGTCCGATTTGCGCTAGCTCAAGGTCAAGCGCGGCCGGGCGCGTCTAAAACAACCTCAAAGAGGCATGAATGCCTTGTCAAATCGAGAACTTGTCATACTTCTCGAAGTTTCGTAAAAAAGCAGGCTAAGATCTCGGGATCGAGATGACTGGGCCGAAAGGTCGACAGATGGTTCAGGCAAAACGCAAACCCAAATCCCGCAAGACCGAACTCGCTCGCCGCAACGCCATTGGCGCGCTGCTGGCTGGCTGCCCCGTCCATGAGCTGCGGGCCAAATTGCGCGCCGCCGGCCTGCGTCCGACGCGACAGCGCGTCGCACTCGGCTGGCTGCTGTTTGCCAAGGGCGACCGGCATCTGACCGCTGAAAAGCTGCAGGAGGAGGCCGAGGCCTCGCGCGTGCCGATCTCGCTGGCGACGATCTACAACAGCCTGCATCAGTTCACCGAGGCCGGCCTGCTGCGCGAGATCGCTGTCGACGGGTCGAAGACCTATTTCGACACCAATGTCTCGCACCACGACCACTTCCTGGTCGAGGGCAGCAATATGCTGATCGACATCCCGCAGATCGCAGTCGATACGCTGAACCTGCCGCCGCGTCCAACGGGCACTCAGATCGCCCGGGTCGAAGTGGTGGTCAGGCTGCGGCCGGAGGTCGTCGAGGCCCAACCGTCCGAATGATCCGACAGCCTTCGCCGTCAGGGCGAAGGCGCTCCGGCGTTCAGTCGATCTTCTCGTTCGGGTAGACGCCCCAAAGTTCGGGCTGCTCGATATAGCCGTCGAAGCCGTCGCCGCTGACGTGGCACCATTTGCCGTCGCAGCTTTTCACCGCGGCGATGACGCCTGATTGCAATTTTGCCATCGGGGTAGCGTCGGTTGCCGGCTGCCCCCTAAGGGTGAAGACGCTGCCCTTCTTCCAGGGCGCGACGAGCGCAGTGCGGCGGCCGGACAAAAGGCTGTGGAGCACCCAACCTTCCGTGCCTTCCGAATCCCTGATCCTGCACCAGACGTCGAATTCGGCAGTGACTTCGACGGGCAGGCCGGCGCGCTGGAAAACCCAAGTCGTGCGGTGATCGCGCGAGGGGCCTTCGCGCAGATTGACCCGATCCGATTTCAAACTGACGTAGCGCGGCAGCGGCAGGCCGCTCACGGGGCCGAGCTGCTCGCCGAATTTGAGCGGGGCGGGGGCTTGCGTCGTCTCTTGCGCCTGCGCCGGGAGCAAAGCGAAAAGGCTCATGAAACAGGCCAGCGCATAAAGGCCTATGCGCCGCCAGAAGAGGCGGGCGATGTGCGTTTGTTTCGCGTCCATATTGGCGCCTGATTTGCCGAAAGGCCGCGGCGTTTTTAGGTCGAAAGCGGGGCTCTTGCACGCCGACGCGTCGATATCATGAAGCTTGATGTCATGAAACTTGCGCGAAAACATAAAGCCAGACGGTTCAATCTTGCGCATCGATCCTGCCCAAAAAGGTCCTGCCCAAAAAAGTGCTGCCCAAAGGTGCGGCCAAAGGTGCTGCATTGAGTTTAACCGGCCGTCTGCTAGAGCAGTCCGCGATGGATCGCCAGCCGGCAAGCGCTCTGCTCAATTGCCTGGCGAAATGAGAGTGGAATTGGGCGGACCGGACGACGGGCGCTGTGGCCCGATCCGCGATTGCTGATTTGTCCGTCAGCGGCTGATGCAGTGCGGTAGGACGTGGTTTCTACCTTACTGTGGCGATCAAAGTTAAAGGCGAGTGAAAAATGCCGCTCCTTAAGGGTCCATGCGCAATTGCGCCTCGATTTCGGCTGGCTCTATTGCATCATGGCGCCGGATCAATAGGGTGAGCGGCGATTGCTCCGGACTACCGGGGCGGCGGTTTGTCGGACTTGCGACGAACCGTTGGATCATAATCGCCTGCGGCTTGCTCCAGGCCATGACGGGATAGAGGATGAGCAGGAAGAAACCGCTCGTTGTCCTGACGCGGAAATTGCCCGATGTCATCGAGACGCGCATGTGTGAATTGTTCGACGCGCGCCTCAATCTCGAGGACAAGCCGCTGTCGCATGCCGAGCTCGGCGAGATCATGCGAGGCGCCGATGTCATCGTGCCGACGGTCACCGACCGGATCGATGCCGCGCTGATCGAGCAGGCGGGCGCGCAGCTCAAGCTCATCGCCAATTTCGGCACCGGCGTCGATCATATCGATGTTAGCGTCGCCACGGAGCGCGGCATCACGGTTACCAATACGCCGGGCGTGCTGACGGAGGATACGGCGGATATGACGATGGCGCTGATCCTCGCCGTCGCGCGCCGGATCGTCGAAGGTGCCAAGCTTATCCCGTCTGGCCAATGGAGCGGCTGGTCGCCGACCTGGATGCTCGGCAGCCGGATCACCGGCAAAAGGCTCGGCATCGTCGGGATGGGCCGAATCGGCCAAGCCCTGGCGCGCCGCGCCCGCGCCTTCGGGCTGCAGATCCATTATCACAACCGCCGCCGCGTCGCCGCGTCGATTGAGGAAGAGCTAGAGGCGACCTATTGGGAATCGCTCGACCAGATGCTGGCGCGGATGGACATCGTCTCGGTCAATTGTCCGCATACGCCGGCGACCTATCATCTGCTTTCGGCGCGCCGGCTCAAATATCTGCGCCCGCATGCGATCATCGTGAACACGGCGCGCGGCGAAGTGATCGACGAGGTCGCGCTGACGAAAATGCTTGAGAGCGACGAACTCGCCGGCGCCGGCCTCGATGTCTTCGAGCATGAGCCGGCGATCTCGCCGAAGCTCGTGAAGCTCGCCAATGCCGGACGCGTGACGCTTCTGCCGCATATGGGCTCAGCGACCGTCGAGGGCCGCATCGACATGGGCGAGAAGGTCATCATCAATGTGAAGACCTTCATGGATGGGCACCGGCCGCCGGACCGCGTGCTGCCGAATACGATGTGAGCGCGTTCAGCGCGGCAGTTTCAGCCACCGCATGAAAGCGACGACCGCCCAGACGCCTTCGACAAGGCCGAAGGGCCAGGCGCCTTGCAGAAATCCATAGGCCAACCCCATCAGGCAGGAGACGGCGAAGCCGAGCGTCCACCAATGCGCGCGCGACTCAAACGCGTAGCAGATGAGCATGGCGGTGACGGCGACGAGGCCGAAGAGGGTGAGCCGATCCATGTTCCTATGCCCGCCGCGACATATGCGTGGTCAACGATGAAGGCTACGCGCATTTCCCCTCCCCC
>JBKQRA010000041.1:0-7681 GCA_052144065.1 Methylovirgula sp.
TGCGCCTTCGGCCAACAGCTTTTCCCAGGCATCCGTCGAGCTGATTGAGGGCAACCGTCCACGTTCCTTCTTAAACTTGACCGCGCGCACGGCATATTCCTTCGCCTCCTCCGGCGTCAGCGTGGTGCGCTTCGCGGCAATCGCAGCCTTCACCTGTTGCAGACGTTCCTCGTTCATCGTCTTGGCGAGGATCGAATAGGCTTCCTTGAACGGGTTGATGCGGTCGATCAGATCAATGTCGAGTTCGCGCACGTCCATCGCAAACTTGCGCACGCCGTCGATCAGGGCGGTGTTGGCGGTGGGTTCGCCGCTCACGCGATCAAGCATGGATTGCTTGGCCTGCTGCGTGATGTTGAGCGCGGCGATAGCGTGCTGGCGCACCGCCTCCTGGTCTTCGTCGCTCAGCTCGGGATATTTGTCCTTCACGATCTTGCCCATGCGAACTTGCGTCAGCTCCTCGGGCACCAGCTCCTCGTCGAACAGACCGCGCTCAATAGTCGTCTTGTCCTGCACGAAGGCGGCGATCACCTCGTTCAAATCCTGCTGACAGATACGCGCAGCCTCGTGACTCTTGGGCTCGACAAGGCCCTTAATCTCGAACTGGAAGACGCCACGTTCTTCGTTGAAGCCAACATTGCATTTGTTCGGATCGTAGCCGCCTTCGCCATAGTCGAAGCCCTCGGCCGGCCCACTCTGCGGATTCTTCGGCTTGAACTCGAAGCGCGGGGCAAGCACCTGCTCCATAAGGAGGCTGGCGGCGATGGCCTTCAACGTGTCGTTGACGGCCTCGGTCACGGCGTCCTCGGCGGCGTCGGGTTCGGCGATCAGGTTGGTGAAGCGCGCGCGGGTCTTGTTCGGCGCATCGCGGGTCGCGCGCCCGATGATCTGCACGATCTCGGTGAGGCTGGAACGATAGCCCACCGTCAAAGCGTGCTCGCACCAAATCCAGTCGAAGCCTTCCTTGGCCATGCCGAGCGCGATGATGATGTCCACATGACCGCGGTTGTTCTTCTGCGCAGGGTCTTTCAGAGCCAGGGAAACGCGGTCGCGCTTGTTCGCGTCGTCATCGACCAAATCGGCGATGCGCAGCGTCCGGCCGTCCGGTATTTTGACAAGCTGGAAACCCGTGGCGGCGTCGATGCCCTGCCAATCGCCGAGCGCACCGATGATATGTTCCACTTCCTTGATCTTGTCCTTCGTACTCTCGCGCGAATTGACGTTCGGAATGTGGATGATGGTTTTCTCGGCGGGGTCGAGGACGGCGAGAATGTCGTCGGCATAAGAGCCGGAATAGAAGAAATAGCCGATGTCGAGCTTCTTCAGATATTCATAGCCGTTGAGCTGCTCGTAATAGGTGTAGGTGACGGACTCGAATTTCGCCTCGTCCTGTGGGGTCAACACCGGCACGGCGTCGCCACGGAAATACGAACCCGTCATTGCCACGATATGCGTCTTTTCGCGGGCGATCAGTCGGCCGAGATGCTGGCCGAGTTTGCTGTCGGGATCGGCCGAGACGTGATGGAACTCGTCTACGGCGATGAGGCGGTCATCGAACGCCTCCACGCCAAATCTGTCCACGGCGAAGCGGAAGGTAGCGTGGGTGCAAACCAGCACCTTGTCGCCGCTACCTAGGAACACCTCGACGGAATTGACCTTGCCACCATTGTCGCCGCCCGGCGCGTTGCAGAGATTCCACTTCGGCTCGACGTGCCAATCCGCCCAGAATCCATATCTGGTCAACGGCTCGTCGTTGAAGCTCGCGCCGATGCTCTTTTCCGGCACGACGATGATGGCTTGCTTGAGCCCCTGGTTGGCGAGTTTGTCGAGCGCGACGAACATGAGCGCGCGGCTCTTGCCCGATGCCGGCGGCGACTTGATGAGCAGATATTGCTCGCCGCGCTTCTCATAGACGCGCTCCTGCATGGGCCGCATCCCGAGGGCGTTGGCCTTGGTCGAGCTGCCGTTGTGGGCGTAGGTGACGGAGACGGAGGGGATGGATTTCTTCTCATCGGTCATGCGCGTGCCTCCACCTTGCGTTTCTTCGCCGCGCCGGGTGAGGCGGCCATTTTGGTATAAAGCTCGAACAGCTTTTCCAGTCGCTCGGTGTCGTTACGGAAGCGGCGACCGATATAGATGCGCTCCAATACCTCATCGTTACGCTCGTGCGCTTCGCGCAGATCGGCGGGCATGTCGTCAGGGTCGTAGAGGTCGGCGATGGTCTTGGGGAAATGCGCCTCACGCGCGAGCAAGATGTCCTCGGCGCAACGGGTCAGGTCGGCCTTGTTCTTCTCGGTCAGCGTCGGAACGGGAAAGGTGTTCCAGCCGAGTGTGTTGGAATATGAGTAGTCAGTGCGGAGCCGCACACAGACCGTGGCAATCCAGACCAGGTGCAGCCGCGAAGCAATCAGCGCCATGTTCCAGAGCGGCGCATCGTAGAGTGCGAAAGCCTTGTTGTGCACCACGCCCTTTGACTCGACGAGCCCAACCGGAAGATAAGGCCGGTTCTCGGAGCTGACGATTGGAACAACAAGAAGGTCGGAAGCAGCCTCGTATTGGTCTCGAAACCGATAGGGCATGTCCACCAGTTTCTGCGCCTGTGCATCAGAGGTTTTTTCAAGACGTGCTGCTCGGACGCCTTCGATCCTCCGTTCAACAACCGGGATAGCGCTTGCATCTGCGAGCGTTTCGCGTGTGATCCATAGACAGGCTCGCGGCGAACCAGAGATAAATTCTTTCGACCCGTATAGAGGGCGGATAAACCGAGCCGCCTGTGGTTCCGTTAAAACCAGTTGCCTGGCCTCGTCTGGGCCAAGCATGAGATCGTTCGCATAGTACGGATGATTTCCGAACTGCATGGCGGTCCGATCATCTGGAACTTTACTCAGGGGCGACACAAAAACGTCTCCCGCCGCCACAAGGTAGGCATTAATATTGTCAGTTTCTCTGACAGTTGTAGTCCCGTCATCTTCAATGGAAAATATCTTCCGCGTAGTTCCCTTACGTCTGGTCAAGCCAACAATGGAAACGGTAACACCCGCATTGTAGCTGGCGAGGTTTGCCCATTTGAATGACCGATAGGCAAACGAAATTGAGACTTCGCGCGTGAAGATCACCGGCCAAAGTGCCGAGACTTGTATGCCCTGGCAGATAGAATTAGTGGACACGAACGCCGCATCAGCCAATGTTGCTGACATAAAATCGGAGGCCTTCATGAACCATCCGGATACATAGTCGAGAGAGAGTGTGTCTTTGCATCGTCCAGCAAAAACAGCCTTGAGTTCTGCCTTCTGTTTATCCGACTGATATTTTCTTCCAAGATAAGGCGGATTTCCGCAGATATAGGTTTCTCCGCCCTCATTCTCGAAGTCGATCTGCGGCTGATCCAACGGCGTTTCAAACAGGTCGTCGCCCACCAGCTTCACGCCCGTTCCGGTCGGCGGGCAGATGCTCAGCCAGTCCAGCCGTAGGGCATTCCCGCAGGTGATCCAATTTTCCTTGTTCAGCGGCAGAAACTCGGCCAGCGCCAGCTTCTGCCCGCGATACAGCACGTCCGCCTGGTACTCGGCGATGATGAGGGCGAGGCGCGCGACCTCGGCGGGGAAGTCGCGCAGCTCGATCCCGCGAAAATTGGTCAGCGGGATCTCGGATGCGCGGTCGGCTTCGCCGCGCCGCTTGTTGATCTCGGCCTCGATGGCCCGCATTTCCTTGTAGGCGATGACAAGGAAATTGCCGCTGCCGCAGGCGGGATCGAACACCCTGATCCGCGCCATACGCCGGCGCAGGTTCAACAGCATCCGCGTGTTGTCGCCCGCCTCCTCAAGCCGCGTCCGTAGGTCGTCGAGGAACAGGGGATTCAGTACCTTGAGGATGTTGGGAACGCTGGTGTAGTGCATCCCCAGCGCGCCGCGCTCCTCATCGTCCGCTACGGCCTGGATCATCGACCCGAAAATGTCCGGGTTGATCTTCCTCCAATCGAGGCCGCCGATATGGAGAAGGTAGGAGCGAGCGATCCTGCTGAAACGCGGCACCGCCGGGCTGCCGGAGAACAGCCCGCCGTTCACATAGGGAAATATGTCTGCCCAGCGCGGCAGTTTGGCGGTCGCTCGTTGAGCGATGGGCGTGTTCATGGCGCGGAACAATTCGCCGATTACCTCATGGGTGTTGGACGAGTCCCGCGCGCTCATTTGCTCGATGGTGGCGGTGAACAGTCCCTCGCCGTTGAAGATGTCGGTGTCCTCCGCGAAGAAGCAGAAGATCAACCGGGCCATGAAGTGGTTCATGTCCGGGCGGCGGTTGGCCGCCCCCCAATCGGGATTGTCCTTCAACAATTCCACGTAAAGCCGGTTCAGGCGTCCGGTCGCCCGGATGTCGAAGGAGCTTTCGCGGATTTGCTTGACCGTGGTGATCCCGGCCAGCGGCAGGAAGAAGCCGAAATGGTTGGGGAAGTCGGCATAGGCACAGGCGACCGTCTCGCCGGACTCCAACTCCTCGGCCTCGAAGCCGTCGCCATCGGTGGCGAGGATGAAGCGCGCCTTCGCCCTGGTGGTGGCCGGGCTGGCTTTCAGCGCGGCGAGAGTCTGCGTCACCGTGCCGGGCATGGCGACGGCGATGTGAATGTTGTTCCGTTGGAGAACGCCGCCGGGCAGGTCGGATGCGTTGGTCGATCCGGCGCGCAGCCGTTTGATCGTGGCGTCCTTGTTCCCGAAGGCTTGCAGGAAGGCGAACGGGAACTCGCCGCCGTCGAACGGCAGCTCGGCAAGCGCCGATATGGCTTCCTCGATCTCGATGGCGTTCATACGTCCCCTGCACCGGCCTTCATGCCGGTCGTCCCTTTCTGTTGCGCCTCGACCTTGCGCTTGATCCAGCTTGTGATTGCCTGCCGCTCGAAGCGCCACGACCCGCCGACCTTGAAGCCGGGAATCTCGCCCGCCAGGGCGAGCTTGTAGGCGGTCTTCTCATTGAGTTTGAGAAGCTCGGCCACCTCCCGGATCGTCAATATTTCGTCGGCCATGCGCCCGCCTGAGTCGCGTCCCGTGAAGCATATAGAGGATCAGAGAAAATTCGAGAAGATAGTGGTAGTCACGGTCCTCTCGGAAATCATGGTAAGAACCAAAACCGCTGCAGTATCATATCGGGAAATCCGCTCTGAAGGCGGATTTTTAAGGACAATTGATTATAGTTTCGTCTTGAAAATTCCGCTCTAAAAGCGGATAATGTAATATGATTCGAGTCGAGCGATCAACCTTATCCACCTACGCTTCCGGCCTCCTTGCTGCTGGCCGGGGAGTCTTTTCTGCGGATGAAGCGCAGAAGGAGATCGGCATCAGCCGGGGCGCATTCCTCGACGCCGCCGAGCGATTGCAGCGGCGCGGCCAGCTCATCCGGCCCCGGCGCGGCTTCTACGTGGTCGTGCCGCCACAGCACGCCACGACGGGAGCGCCGCCGCCCGAGTGGTACATCGACGCCCTAATGCGCCACGAAAAACGGCCCTACTATGTGGGGCTGCTGGCCGCGGCGGCGGCCCACGGCGCTTCCCATCAGGCCGTCATGGAGTTTCAGGTCGTCACGGACAAACTCCTGCCCGACATTGAGGCCGGACGGACGCGGATCGTCTTTTCCTACCGCAAGGACATGGCGGCGGTGGCGGCGGGGATCGAGGATCGCAAGACGCAATCGGGCTATATGAAGCTGTCCTCGCCGGAACTCACGGCGCTCGACCTAGTGCGCTATCCGCAATCCGGCGCGGGTCTGGACAACATTGCGACGGTGCTTTCCGAGCTTACCGAACGGCTGCAACCGGAAAAGCTCGCCTCCCTGTCGGGCGCCTTCGAGAAAGCGGTAGTGCAACGCCTTGGGCATCTGCTCGGAACGCTGGGGCATCCGCAGATTGCGGAGCCGATGTTCGTGGCGCTGTCGGCACGCGGGCCGCTACCGTGGGTCGAACTCGATACCAAACAGGCAGGCGATCCCGATTTGTCGCCGCCGCCGTCCGAACGCGATGACCGCTGGCGCGTGATCGTTCGCCGACCACCGGAGATCGACGAATGATCCCGCAGGACTATATCACCGCCTGGAGCCGCGTCGCACCGTGGGCAAGCCAGCGGCAGGTCGAACAAGACCTCATCATCAGCCGCGCGCTTGTCGCCATCTTCTCCGATCCGTTCCTACACGGCGAACTGCGCTTCCGTGGCGGCACGGCGCTCAACAAGCTGCATTTCCCGGCGCCGCTGCGCTATTCGGAAGATATAGACCTCGTGCGGACGACCGCCGGCCCGATTGGGCCAGTCCTCGACGGTGTTCGCGCCGTACTGGAACCGTGGCTTGGCGAGGCAAAGTCCGATGCAAGTCCCGTCGCTCCCAAACTTCGCTTTCGTGTCAATGCGGAAGGCGAGTCCGCCGACGTGCGGATCAGCCTCAAGATCGAAATCAACACACGCGAGCGGGAAGCCTACGACCCACCCATCGAGATACCGTTCAGCGTCGAGAATCCGTGGTTCGCGGGCGAGGCAGCAATCCCGACTTTCTCGCGGGAGGAAATGCTGGCGACCAAGCTGCGGGCCTTGCTTCAGCGTAACAAGGGCCGCGATCTGTTCGACCTCGATCACGCGCTCACCGTGTTCGAGGAACTGAACACGGTTCGGATCGTCGAATGTTTCCGGCTCTACCTCGAGAAGGCGGAGATAGCGATTTCCAGAGCCGAAGCGCAGCAGCGCATGTTCCAAAAACTCGCCAATCCGACCTTCTTCACCGACATGCGCCCGCTGCTTTCGACGGATCGCGCCAAGGCCCTGACCGACGAAACGCTCAAGGCTACTTTCGTCAAGGTGATGAAGGAACTGATCGACCGGATACCCGGCGCCGACTGGGCAAAGGCCAAGGAAATGCGAGAACGGTTTGGAGTCTAGCCATCGTCGAATGACTGCTTCCCTTTCGCGGTCCAGAGCGCGCGTGCGTGTTCACCCTGCTCGTTTTTGAGCTTGTCGGCTATCCAGAGCAGCGCGCCGTAGATCATGGCGCGATCATCGCCGGTGAGGTCCACGATCCCAGCTTTGACGACGAGGCCGCCGAGTTCGATCAGATGGCGCGTCCGCTTGCGGCGTTCGACCTGCCAGGTGCGCATGTCATGCCGCGCCCGCGCTCCCTGATGCCGGTTGCGCGCTGCCCGGTTGCGGCTGAGCGCCACCAGCGTCGCGGTCAGGCACCGATGCAGATCGCCGCGACCGTCCCTGAAAGAACGCGGCCCCGCGTTTCGCCCATGCCTCCCTCTTTCCGGCATCTTTCGTCTCCGCCAGCACGATCAGCGCGCCCGCGAGTTCGTCGGCGTTGAGGGCGTCGGCGCCGGTGGAGATGACCAGCTCGCCAAGCTGCTGCACCTTGCGGGCTTTCAGGTCTCGCGCCTTGTCTTCGAGCGACTTCAGTTCCGCATCGAAGTCTCGTGGCTTTCGCATCATATCCTCCATAAGCTGTCGATGGAGCGATGATAGTTGAGCGCCTGCCTCAATGCTGTGGGATTGCCGGGACGGGCTGAAACGGCGCGGGTCTTCCCGAGAAATTAGTTTCGAGGGCGCGCTTATACGTCGTTCCGACGTGCGCTTCGCCGTGGTGATGTTCGGATCGCGATGGCGATCTATCATCTTCACGTCAAGGTCATCGGCCGCAAGGCCGGCTCCAGCGCGGTGGC
>JBKQRA010000042.1:0-2871 GCA_052144065.1 Methylovirgula sp.
TGATGCCGGGCGACAATGTGACGATGAATGTCGAGCTGATCTCGCCGATCGCGATGGAGGAGCATCTGCGCTTTGCTATCCGCGAAGGCGGCAGAACGGTCGGCGCCGGCGTCGTGGCTGCAATTACAGAATAAGGATAAAGCCGGCGTCTAACAGGGGAGGGCAGGTCCATGATCGTCGCCACCAGCAATGAAGTCGCCGGCTATCGAATCGTTCGTCACCTCGGTCTTGTGCGCGGCATCACCGTGCGCTCGCGCAGCGTCGTCGGCAATTTCGTCGGCGGCATTCAGTCGATCTTCGGCGGCAAGCTCGGCGCCTATGTGCAATTGGCCGAGACGGCGCGCCAGGAAGCCTTCGACCATATGTGCGAGCATGCGGCGCAGGGCGGCGCCAATGCGGTGATCTGCATGCGCTATGATGCGAATGAGATCATGGACGGCATCACCGAAGTGCTGGCCTATGGCACGGCGGTCTGGGTCGAGCCGGTCTAACATGCCGCCGCCTGCCGGGGAGATTGCCGGATGAAGGCGCGCGTCGGATTTCTTTTCTGCTGCCTGATGCTGCTCGGGGCGATCCCGGCGCGAAGCGCCGACATTCGCGTCATGAGCGGCGGCGCGCCGCAAGGCGTGCTGGCGGTTCTCACGCCGGAATTCGAGAAGCAGACCGGCAATAAAGTGACATTTACATTCGCTGTGGTTGAGGCGCTTCGAAAGCGGCTCGACGCGGGCGAAAAGACAGACATGGTCTTGTTGCCGTTGAATGTGATCGACGGTTTCGTCAAATCCGGGAAAATGCGTCCGGACGGTCGCGCTTCACTGGGGCAGATGGGTGTCATGGTCATCGTCCGGCAGGGCGCGGCTATGCCCGATATCTCCACACCGGAGACGTTTCGCAAAACCTTGCTCGGCGCACGATCGGTCGCGATGTCCTCGGCGATGACTCCGAGCGGCGCCCATATGGCCAAGATCCTCAATCAACTGGGCATCGCCAATGCCATGCGGACGAAAATCATTTTTCGTCCGGCGCTCGATGGCGGCGCCGGGCTCGTCGCCAAAGGCGAGGCCGACATCGGCATTTATCCCGCGAGCGAAGTCGCACCTGTCAAAGGCATCACGGTCGCCGGGCCGTTGCCCGCGGCCTTGCAGCTTACCATCGTTTATGCGGCGGCCGTCACGGCGGATAATGCGGCGCCGGCGCCCGCCTTGGCGTTCATTAAGTTTCTGTCTGATCCGGCCAATCGGGTGCGCTGGAAAGCGGCCGGCTTCGATCCTCCGGGACAGTAAACGGCGGAAACCCGATGCGCTCGCTTGACAAAACATCGGGATCGGCCGAACCGATTTATACACGCGCGAAAGCTTGCTTGCCGGAGGCTCCTCCGGCTAAAGTGCGGGGCGTTAGGAGTGTAGCTCAATTTGGTTAGAGCACCGGTCTCCAAAACCGGGGGTTGGGGGTTCGAGTCCCTCCTCTCCTGCCAACGCCCCGCCTGCTTTTCGTTCCGCATAACCGATCGATCGGCCGTGGAATGCGCCGGACGGCCGGCACTTTCCACTTGTTGGCCCGGTTTTCCGTCGCTATATAGTTGAAATCAGGTGGCGCGTGGCCGGTCGGCTCCGCGCCGCAGCTTTTTTGGCTTGCGGCGTGTGATGGTCTGATTGGTCGGTGCGAAGCTTTGCGGCGGCGCTCGGGTCCGTGCGGTGGACGTGAGGCGCGACGACCCGCAAGGAGCGTCCGCAAGCGCTGGTGACCGGGGCAGGCCGGCACGCTAGGCCGATGAGGCACCGCCTCCTGCGGTTCCTGGTGTTCCGAGGCTCTTGCCTTCATTCTCCGCTTTGTTCCAGCGAGTTCTGCAAAAACATGGCTAACCTGTTCCGATTCTTTCAGGAAGTGCGCACCGAAGCCGACAAGGTGACGTGGCCGTCAAGGCGCGAAACCATGATCACCACGGTGCTTGTCATCGTGCTGGCGATTTTGACGAGCCTGTTTTTCCTCGTCGTCGACCAGGCCTTGCACTTCTTGATTTGGTTGATTTTCAATCCAGGGGACGCTTTGCAGCGCGTCTTGCGGTTTTTCGGCCGGTGATTGGGAGCATTTGATCTGAAATGAACATGCGCTGGTACATCGTCCACGCCTATTCGAACTTCGAGAAGAAAGTCGCCGAATCGATCCGCGAACAGGCGGCCCAGCGGGGCCTTGCCGAGAAATTCGAAGAGATTCTGGTGCCGACCGAGCAGGTCATCGAGGTCCGCAAGGGCCGCAAGGTCGCCTCCGAGCGGAAATTCTTCCCCGGCTATGTGCTGGTCAAATGCGACCTGACGGACGATCTCTATCATCTGATCAAGAACACGCCGAAGGTCACCGGCTTTCTTGGCGCCGATAAGAAGCCGATGCCGATTTCGGATGCCGAGGCCGACCGGATCAAGGGGCAGGTGGCCGATGGCGTCGAGCGGCCGAAGTCCTCGATCTCCTACGAAGTCGGTGAGACTGTCCGGGTGGCGGATGGCCCGTTTGCCTCCTTCAACGGCATTGTCGAAGAGGTCGACGAGGCGCGCTCGCGGGTGAAGGTGGCGGTGTCCATCTTCGGCCGCCCGACCCCGGTCGAACTCGAATATGGGCAGGTCGAGAAGGTCTAAAGCATCATCCCGAAAAGTTGCAGACTTTTCGGATCAAGATGATGCGCTGAAAATGAGGGCAGCGCCGGCCTTGCCCTTCGAGACGCCGCTTGCAGCGGCTCCTCAGGGTGAGGGCTCAGAGACTGTTTTGAAAATCGTCTCCCTTTGGATTCCGCCTGAGGCTGATTTATGATTCAAGCTCTGGATGTGGACAAAGCAGAGCCGTGGGCGGATGGCCGAGATCGCCAAGAAGACGAAGCGG
>JBKQRA010000043.1:0-15013 GCA_052144065.1 Methylovirgula sp.
CCGCTTCGTCTTCTTGGCGATCTCGGCCATCCGCCCACGGCTCTGCTTTGTCCACATCCAGAGCTTGAATCATAAATCAGCCTCAGGCGGAATCCAAAGGGAGACGATTTTCAAAACAGTCTCTGAGAGGCTATGCCCGTTTCTAAGTCTACATATCCCTTTTCACCAGCATCGACACTGAAACATAACAGAGCCCCAGCCTCAGTAGTCACTAAGCTTCCGGGCAGCACCGAGTTGCCCGATTTGAAGGTCGAAAAAACGGGCTCAATATCTACTTGAAAAAGCGGATACATTTGCCATCCACTTCGAGCTTGCACCCAAGTCGCAGTTGTCGGAGTGAGCTTGACTAAAAATGGCGATTTGTTTGCCTCCCACTCTCCAACAAAACCTAGAGTGGGATTTGCACCGTCTAGAAAGTAGACCCAGGTACCAGCTTTGATGACGTCAATCTTCACAATTTTCGCGACGGCCATGGCTTCCTCCTCCGTCATTTTCGACTAATTTATCCTCAGTCCTTGGCCCAATCTCCGCATTTCGGCGTATCGGCGCCGGCGCCCCAGGGCATGATCGGCACGGAGGACGTCGAATTCTTCGGCGAGCCTTCGATGAGCTTGTCGCTATAGACCATATAGACGAGCACATTGCGCTTCTTATCGCAGCCGCGCACGATCTGCATCTTCTTGAAGAAGAACGAGCGGCGCTCGCGGAAGACCACATCGCCCTGGCCGAACTTCTCCTTGAATTTGATCGGCCCATATTGCCGGCAGGCGAGCGAAATGTCGGAGACCTGTTCGGCGAATCCGAGTGTTCCGGCAACGCCGCCCTTTTCCGGTACCGTGTAATAGCAGGCGACGCCGTCGACCGCCGGATCGTCGATCGCATAGGTTGCGAGCTTGTCGTTCGGCGTCAGCAGTTTGAAGACGGTGGACTTCCGGAAGATCAGGTCCGGACCGTCAGCCGCCGCGGCGCCCCCGAGGCCGATCAGACCCGCGCCCATGAAAAGACCAAGACGAAGACCAAAGGAACGGATCGCGCCGCTTGGCCGCAAAATCGACAGGATCATGAGGGGAAGTGCTCCGGTGAGGCGCCAGGGCGCCGGCTGAGATGCGAGCTTTGGTATATACCTCTGGCATAGGCGAACTTTGATCTGAACGAAATGGGCACCATCCCAAGAATCGACAGATCGGCGCCAATCGGCATAGATCGGGCGAAAGCTCGATTCGAAGCATCCCGTCCGTCAATCAATTCGGTGATTTACGGACATTAAGAGAAGCGACCCAAGACCCGCCTGCCCTAAAACGGCGCAAGCCATTTCCGCAGACGCGCACTGGCGGCAAAAGCCGCGACAGCAAACGAGCCAATGGCAGCAAAAGATGCCACAGCACACGGGCCAATGGCGGCGAAGCCGCTGAAGCAAACGGGCCAATGGCGGCGCAAGCCGCCACAGCAAACGGGCAATGAATGAACGTCTCGACTAGATTCTCGCGTGGCACATTCGGGCTCAAGCGCGTGCTCGGGCTTCTCGTGATCGGGGTTTTGTGGGCGAGCGCCGGGCCGAGTGCAGGCCAGGGGCAGGATTGCGGCCAGCTGCTCGGCGAGATCAGCGCGCTCGACCGCGCCAATGCGCAGAGCAACCCTTATGGGGACGCGCTGCAGCGCCAGCGCGGCGAATACGACCGCACGGTGAGCTACGCCCATTCGATCGGCTGTGACCGCCAGCAGTTCCTCTTCTTCGGCAGCCCGCCGCCGGCGCAGTGTGGTCAGCTCAATGCGCAGATCCAGCGGATGCGCGCCAATCTCGCGCAATTGCAGGCGAGCGCCGCGGCGAGCAACAACACGCCGCAGCGCCAGCAGCTGGTCGCCCGCTACAACGCCTATTGCCGCCAGCAGCAGAAGCCCAAAGGATTCTTAGAGTCACTCTTCGGCGGCTCCAACAATCAGCAGACCGCCGAAATTCCGCCGGCCGATCAGCAGCCAGTTCCGCCGGAGCCGTCGCAGCCGACGGGCGGCGCCGAAGCGCTCTGCGTGCGCACCTGCGACGGCGGCTTCTTCCCGCTCGTCTATTCCTCACGGCATGTCGGGCCCGACGCGCTGACCGAGCTTTGCAAAGCGTCCTGCCCGAACACGGATGCGAAAGTCTATACGCGCGTGCCGGGCCAGCCGGTGAAGACCGCGGTGGGGCTCGACGGCACGCCCTATATGAGCCTGCCGGCCGCGCTCAAATTCGAGAAGAGCTATGACGCCGCCTGCACCTGCAAGCCGGCGAACCAGTCCTGGGCCGAAGCGCTCGGCAATGCCGAACGCGTTCTCGGCCATGAGGGCAAGGGCGACATCATTGTGACGCCGGAAAAATCGGCGGAGATGTCGCGGCCGAAGCTCGATCCCGGCAAGCGCAGCAAGGCCATGGACGCCGCTGCGGCGAAAGCAGCGGCGGCCGCCAAGGCGAATAAGACGACGGACGATGCCGAGGCGCATGATGCGGCGACTGCGGCGCAAGTGCCGACCGCGAGCAATGATTCGTCCGGCATCGCCGCAGGCGATCTGAAACCCACCGCCTCCTTCCCGCAGGGCGAAGGCAAGACGGTCGAAGTCACTGCGCCGGATGGGACAAAACGGCAGGTGCGGATAGTCGGCCCTCAGCCTTGACGCGACCGATCAGGGGCAGAAGCGCAGCAAGCTCCGGCCCCTCTTCGCGCCCGGTCAGCGCCAGTCGCAAGGGATGAAACAGCGCCTTGCCTTTGCGGCCGGTTTCAGCCTTCAGCGCGCTCGTCCAGCGGCTCCAGGTTTCATGATCCCAAGGCTCTTCGGGCAGCAGGCGCCGGGCCACGGCCAGAAATTCCGCATCCTCAACGACGGGCTCGATCTCGCCCTCGACGATGCGCCACCATTCGACGACATCGAGAAAAACCGAGAGATTGCCGCGCACGGCGAGCCAGAAGGCTTCGGCTTTGTAGCCTGCGACATCATGGGCGGTGAGCCGGTCGCGCACCGACTCATAAGGCATCTGATGCAGCGTGCGGGCTGAGAGCGCCGCAAGTTCGGCGGGGTCGAAGCGCGCCAGCGTGCGCGAGACATGCGTCAGATCAAATTCCTGAGCGAGCTGGTCGAGCGACTGGACCGGATGCACGGAATCTGAGGTGCCCGTCAAAACCGCGAAGGCGGCGAGCGCCAAAGCCTCAATGCCGCTGTCGCGCAAAGCCGCGACCGAGAGGGCACCGCTGCGCTTCGACAGACCTTCGCCTTCGACCGATGTCAATAAATTGTGATGTCCAAAGCGCGGTACGGAGCCAGCTCCGCCGAGCGCTTCGAAGAGTTGGATCTGCACCGCCGTATTGGTGACATGATCCTCACCTCGGATGATGTCGGTGATTTTGAATTCGATATCATCGACCACCGAGGGCAGCGTGTAGAGATAGCTGCCGTCTTCGCGCACGAGGACGGGGTCGGACAGGGAGGCGCAGTCGATATGGCTCTCGCCGCGCACCAGATCGTTCCAGCGGGCAATGCGATGCTCCAGCTTGAAGCGCCAATGTGGGCTGCGGCCCTGGGCTTCGAGCTTGGCGCGCTCCTCGGAGGAAAGCGCCAGGGCCGCCCGGTCGTAGATCGGCGGCTGGCCTCGCGCCTGCTGGCGCTTGCGGCGGCGGTCAAGCTCCTCCGCCGTCTCATAGCAGGGGTAAAGCAGCCCCTCGGCCCGCAATTTATCGGCCGCGGCATGGTAAATCGCCACGCGCTGGGACTGTCGGAAGATCAAATCCGGGTGGATACCGAGCCAGGCGAGGTCGACCTCGATCGCCTGGGCGTACTCCTCCTTGGACCTTTCCACATCCGTGTCATCGAACCGAAGAATGAATTGCCCATGGTGTTTTTTAGCGAAAAGAAAGTTCATGAGCGCCGGGCGGGCATTGCCGATATGAATACGACCGGTCGGGGACGGCGCGAATCGGACGATGGGGGCGGCCATATTGTTCCTCGGATCGGAGACGCCGGCCGGTTTCTACGGCTTGGTCCAAAAGTTGGACCAAGACCTGACCGAAGACCGCATGGCCAGCGAGAAAGCTTGATCGGCGGACCCGGGCGGCGCGGCTTATCGAGACGAGCGCTCGCCTCCGCTTGTTCCACAAGTGTTCAGCAAAACGCCAGCTGAACAGAGGTGACTTGTACCTGATCGGACTTGCATTTCAACCGGCGAACGCCGGAGGATGCCAGGAGTTGACCAAAGCCAAAGATTTCGAGAGACGGTTGTGCCAATATTCTCGATAATGCCCTGGAACTTCCGGCGTTATCTCTATTTGATAGGCTAAGCATGCTGGGGACGGATGAAATGATTCTCGCTTATGGGACGGGATGTATAACTCTCGTTCTGCTGGTTCTCAATTTCATCAGCATTGGTATCTGCGCCCGCCGAGCGAAGCCGCGGCTCTCCCCCCTGCCCCCGCCCGCGAAGGCGCCGGCTGTCAGCCTCGTGCGTCCGGTCTGCGGAATCGACAATTTCTGCGAAGAGACGCTCGGCTCAAGCTTTAAGCTCGACTATCCGGCCTATGAGGTCATCTTCTGCTGCGCCCGCGCCAATGATCCCGTCGTCGCGGTCGTCGAAAAGCTCATCGCCGCCAATCCCAATATTCCCGCCCGTCTGATCATCGGCGACGAGAAAGTCAGCGCCAATCCGAAGCTCAACAATTGCGTGCGCGGCTGGGACGCGGCGGCGCACGAGTGGATCATCCTCGCCGACTCCAATGTGCTGATGCCGCAAGACTATGTTCAGCGCATGCTGGCGAGCTGGGGCTCTAAGACCGGCCTTGTCTGCTCGATGCCGCAAGGCTCGCATCCATCCAATCTCTGGGCCGAATTCGAGATCGCAATCCTCAATACCTATCAGGCGCGCTGGCAATATTCAGCGGATGGCGTCGGGACTGGATTCGCGCAGGGCAAGAACATGCTGTGGCGCCGCGACATTCTCGAAGCCGGCGGCGGCATCCGGGCGCTTGCCGCCGAGATCGCGGAAGACGCCGCCTCGACCAAGCTCGTGCGCCGGCAAGGCTATAAGATCAATCTCGTCGACAGCCCCTTTGAGCAGCCGCTCGGCAAGCGCAGCCTGCGCGACGTCTGGCTGCGGCAGGTTCGTTGGGCGCGCATGCGGCGCAAGACCTTCCCCGGCCACTATGCGCCGGAAATCCTCGCCAACTCGGCTACGCCAGCGATCCTTGCATGCTATACGGCGCATCTCCTGAGCTGGAACGTGCCGCTCGTCGCGATCGCCACGCTCGGCATGCTCTATTGCTCGGAATTCATCCTGGCCCGCTCCAACCGCTGGTACTTTTCCTGGCGGCTGCCGTTCCTGTTCCTGCTGCGCGATCTGATGCTACCGGCGATCTATCTCGATGCCTGGCTGCTCGACGATTTCACTTGGCGCGGCAATTCGATGAGCGTGCGCGAGGAAGAGCGTCCGAGCACTTAAGGCAAACCTTCATCGGCGGCCCGAGGCGGAGCGGCTACGCTCTGCGCTACGCCTCATGCGCATCACGCATATTGCGCGATGCCATGGCCGAAGGACCAGTTCTCCTTCACCACTTCAACGAGATTGATGGTGATGTCTTCGGGCCTTATGCCCGGATCGCGCGAAAGCTTGTCGGCGATCGCAGCGAATAGCGCCTTCTTCTGATCGGTATCGCGCGTATTGCTCACCGTGATCTGCAAGATGACGAGATCGTCGCTGCGGGCGATGCCGAGATAATTCGCACCATAGACGAAATTCTCAGCCTCATATTCGTCGATCAGCATGAAGCGATCGTCCTCCGGCACGCCGAAGGTCTCGCGCATGGCGGCATAGAGCTGATCGAGGATGGCGCGCTTGAAGGCGGCGGATTTTCCCTTGCGCAGGGCGACGCGCGTCACCGGCATGATCTCGATCCTTCTTCCGTCGCGCCGCTCTTAGCGCGCGCCTCAGGTGACGTCGGCACGTTTGGCGCTCTGCACATGATCGGGCAGCGCGATGATGCGGGCACCGCGCCGCGAGGTGAAGATTCCATAGATCCATGAAATCGCGACGACGAAGCGGTTGCGGATGCCGATCAAGAAATAGATATGCGCGACGCTCCAGAAGAGCCAGCCGAAGAAGCCCTTCAAGGTGAGATGGTCGAGATTGAGCTTCACCACGGCGGAATGGGTGCCGATCGTCGCGAGATCGCCCTGGTGATGATAGACGAAGGGCGCTGGCCGCGGCTTGTCGGAGAGCTCGCCCTTGATGAGATCGCCGACATAGCGGCCCATCTGTTTGGCGGCCGGCGCGATGCCCGGCACCGGCTGGCCCTTGCGATCGAGTACCGCGGCGGTGTCGCCGATCGCGAAAATCTCGGGATGGCCGGTCACGGAGAGATCCGGCTCGACCTTCACCCGGCCCGCATTGTCATGCGCGGCGCCAACCCAGTTCGCGGCCGGAGAGGCCACGACGCCGGCGCCCCAGATGATGGTACTCGCCTCGATGTGCTCGCCATTGACGACAACGCCGCTCGCGTCGCAATCGGTGACGCGCGAGTTCGTCATGACGGTCACACCCATTTTTTCGAGCGTGTCATGGGCATAGGCGGACAGTTTCTCCGGGAAGCTTGGCAGAATCCGCGGTCCCGCCTCGATCAAAAGGATGCGCGCGTTGCGCGGATCGATCTCGCAGAAATCATTCGGCAACGCATGCAGCGCGACTTCGGCAATGGCGCCCGCCATCTCAACGCCAGTCGGGCCGCCGCCGACGATCACGAAGGTCAGCAGCTTGCGGCGCTTCTCTTCATCGGAGACGAGCTCGGCATGTTCGAACGCGAGCAGCAGCCGGCCGCGAATCTCCGTCGCATCGGCGATCGTCTTCAAGCCGGGCGCGTAATTCTCCCATTCGTCATGGCCGAAATAGGAGTGCGTCGCGCCCGTCGCGAGGATCAGATAATCGTAAGGCAGCGCCACGCCGGCGTCCGTCTGCACGATTTTCGCAGCGACATCGACGCCCGTAACCTCCGTCATCAACACGCGCACATTGTGCTGGGCGCGCAGAATGCCGCGGATGGGCCAAGCGATATCGGCCGGAGACACAACGGCCGTCGCGATCTGATAGAGCAGCGGCTGGAAGCAATGGTGATTCTGCCGGTCGACGAGGGTGATCTCAATCGGCAAATGGTTCAGCGCCCGGGCGACTGAAAGTCCGCCGAATCCGCCACCGATGACGACAATCTTTTTGCCTTCCGGATAATGCTCCACGCGCCACCCTCGCTCGCTTAGACGCCCGTTGAGGGCTGCTTTCTATCTAGCGCGAGTCGCGTTTGCCGCTTGATAAATAAATTAAATTGCCCCTCGAAAAAATTCCGCACGGTACGTGTAATGGGCGCCGGCAGCGCTACCGCTCAGTTCACGTTTGGAAGTTTGATTTGCCTCATGGCGCCCGGTGCGCCGCGGCGTACCTCTCCCGATCGACAGATAGGTCTTTGGCATATTTGATCTTTTGTCTGGTCCGGCGGTCTGTCAAATCCTAGGCCAAACCGGGGCGCTCCAGCCGCGGTCCGCGCCGGCGACCTCAAGGACAAATCCGCGCACCCTCCAGGCATTTGGGATGGCAGCTCCATCATAGGTCTGGTGCCAAGAGGCGGTGCCCGTCGACGGCGCATCAACTGAACGATTGCATGCAGGCGAGACGCATAAATCCCGCCGCTCTGCATGCATGACGAATCCGCTGCAACCGGGAGCCAAGACAATGACGGAAGACTATCGCGACATCCACGGGCTGAAGGTCGCGCCGGTTCTCTCTGATTTCATCGCGCAGGAAGCCTTGCCGGCGACAGACGTCTCCGCCGACACCTATTGGGCTGGCCTCGCGAAACTGATCGCCGAATTCGCGCCGAAGATTGCGACGCAGCTCGCCACGCGCGACGCCCTGCAAGCGAAGATCGACGCCTATCATCTGGCGCGTAAGGGCCAGAACTTCGACGTTTCCGCCTATGAGGCCTTCTTGCGCGAGATCGGCTATCTCGCGCCCGAGCCCGCGGATTTTGCGATCGGCACGCAGAATGTCGATGCCGAGATGGCGGCGATCGCCGCGCCGCAATTGGTGGTGCCGCTGTCGAACCCACGCTATGTGCTCAACGCCGCCAATGCGCGCTGGGGCTCGCTCTATGATGCGCTCTACAGCACCGATGCCATTCCGATGACCAATGGCAGCGCGCCGGGCAAAGGCTATAATCCGGAACGCGGCGCCAAGGTCATCGCCTGGGCGCGCGCCTTCCTCGATGATTGCGTGCCGCTGGCACAAGGCAGCTATAAGGACGTGAAGTCCTACGCAATCGCGCATGGCAAGTTCGCGGCGACGCTCGCCAATGGCACGACGACCGGCCTCAAAATGCCAGAGCAGTTCCGCGGCTATCGTGGCACAGCCGAGGCGCCGACGGCCATTCTGCTGCGCAATCACGGTCTCCATATCGAGATCGTCGTCGACCCCGCGCATCCGATCGGCAAGACGGATCTCGCGGGCGTCGCCGACGTTGTTCTCGAATCCGCCGTCACGACGATCATGGATCTCGAAGACAGCGTCGCTGCCGTCGATGCGGAAGACAAGGTCAATCTCTATCGCAATTGGCTCGGCCTGATGAAAGGCACGCTCACGTTGACCTTCGAGAAGGACGGACAGACGCGCGAACGCAAGCTCGCCGCCGACCGCGTCTATACCAAGCCCGACGGCACGAGCCTCGCGTTGTCCGGACGCAGCCTGATGCTGGTGCGCAATGTCGGCCATCACATGATGACCGACGCCGTCCTGGCCGATGGCGCGCCCGTGCCGGAGACGCTGCTCGATGCCTATACGACGGCATTGATCGCGCTGCATGATCTGAAGCGCAGCGAGGGCCGCCGCAACAGCTCTGCCGGCTCGGTCTATATCGTCAAGCCGAAGATGCACGGGCCAGCCGAAGTCGCCCTCGCCGACGAGATCTTCGCGAGCGTCGAAGATTCCCTCGGCCTGCCACGCTTCACTCTGAAGATGGGCATCATGGACGAGGAGCGCCGCACCACTGTCAATCTGAAGGCGGCAATCAAAGCGGCATCCGACCGCATCGTCTTCATCAACACCGGCTTCCTCGACCGCACCGGCGACGAGATCCACACCTCGATGGAAGCCGGCCCGATGATCCGCAAGAACGAAATGAAGAAGACGCCGTGGATCGCGGCCTATGAAGACTGGAATGTCGATATCGGGCTCGCCTGCGGCCTGCCCGGCAAGGCGCAGATCGGCAAAGGCATGTGGGCCGTTCCCGACAATATGGCGGCGATGCTTGCTGAAAAGATCACCCATCCGCAGGCCGGCGCCAACACCGCCTGGGTCCCCTCGCCGACCGCCGCCACGCTGCACGCGACGCATTATCATCGTGTCGATGTCGCCCACCGCCAGCAGGAGCTGAAAGGCCACCCGCGCGCAAAACTCTCCGACATTCTCACCATCCCGACCTGCCGCGGCAATTGGGAACCGAGCGATGTGCAGGCCGAACTCGACAACAATTGCCAGGGCATTTTGGGCTATGTCGTGCGCTGGATCGATTACGGCATCGGCTGCTCGAAAGTGCCGGACATTCACGATGTCGGGCTGATGGAGGATCGCGCGACTTTGCGGATCTCGAGCCAGCATGTCGCCAATTGGCTGCATCACGGCGTCGTCACCGAGACGCAAGTGTCCGATACGCTGAAGCGCATGGCCGCCGTCGTCGATCGCCAGAATGCGACGGACAAGACTTATCAGCCGATGACGAGCGCCGTCGAAGGTCCGGCCTTCAAGGCCGCGGCCGATCTCATCTTCAAGGGCCGCGTCCAACCCAATGGTTATACGGAATTCGTGCTGCATGAGCGCCGCCGCGAGGCCAAGGCGCATGCAACGCGGCAATAGAGCGTCATTGCGAGCGAAGCGAAGCAATCCAGACGTCTAAGCATAAAGCTGGATTGCTTCGTCGCTACCGCTCCTCGCGATGACAGCAGCCCGGAATCGTGGGCGCGTGATCCGCGGGTCAAGCCCGCGCAAGGCGTGGCCTTCGCTTTTCTACTCCGCGGCCTCTTTGCCAAGTGGCGCTTTTGGCTCCGGCCCCGTCATATGGATTGGATCGAGCAGCGTTTCGACGAGCTGCCTGTCGAGGCCGGCGTCGAGAGCGACCTCTCGAATGGTCCGGCCCGAAGCCAAAGCCAGCTTGGCGATCTCGACGCTCTGCTCATAACCGATGATCGGCACAAGGGCGGCGGCGAGCGCGACGCTCGCTTCGGCGCCGGCGCGGCAGCGAATCTCGTCGGCAGTGATGCCCGCAACGCAGCGTGTCGCCAAAGTCTCCATCGCGCGGGCCAGGAGCCGCATCGAGGTCAGAATATTATAGGCGATCACGGGCTCAAAGGCGTTGAGCTGCAACTGCCCTGCCTCGGCCGCCATGGTCACCGTAAGATCATTGCCGATGACCTGGAAGCAGATCTGATTGACCGCTTCCGGAATGACCGGATTGACCTTCCCCGGCATGATCGATGATCCTGGCTGCATGGCCGGCAAGCGGATCTCCCCGAATCCGGCGCGCGGACCGCTCGAAAGAAGCCGCAGATCATTGGCGATCTTCGAGAGCTTGACGGCAACGCGCTTCAGCACGCCGGAAAACAGCACATAGGCGCCGGTGTCCCAGCTCGCTTCGAGGAGATCTTCCGCCTGGACGAGCTCGATGCCGCTAATCGCCGAGAGTTCGGCGACGGCGCGCGCCGCATAGAGCGGGTCGGCGTTGAGGCTCGTGCCGACCGCCGTGCCGCCGAGATTGATCTCGCGAAACAGCTGCGCAGCCTCTGCGATCCGCGCCACATCTTCCCGCAGCGTGACGGCATAGGCGCCAAATTCCTGACCGAGCCTGATCGGCACGGCATCCTGCAATTGGGTGCGGCCGATCTTGACAACATTGGCGAATTCCTGCGCCTTCGCCGCAAAGACAGCAATCAGGCTCTGCAACGCCGTCGCAACCGCGCCGCTCTCCATGATGATCGCGAGACGCACCGCCGTCGGATAGGCGTCGTTCGTCGATTGCGACATGTTCACGTCGTCATTGGGATGCAGCGCTGCGTAGTCGCCATGCGGCCGGCCCATATGTTCGAGCCCGCGATTGGCGATGACTTCGTTCATATTCATATTGCTCGATGTGCCGGCGCCGCCTTGAAACACATCGACGATGAAGGAGTCGTCTAGCGCGCCGGAAATAACATCGTCGCAGGCAAGCCGGATCGCCGCCTCTTTCTCCGGCGAGAGCAGCCCGCATGCACCATTGGCGCAGGCGGCCGCCTTCTTCACCATGGCGAGCGCGCGAATGAGGCTTGGAAAATGGCTGATCGGCAGATCGGCGAAGCGGAAGTTCTCCGCGGCGCGCAAGGTCTGTATGCCGTAGAGCGCCTCTTGCGGCACCTCGCGCTCGCCGAGAAGATCATGCTCGATGCGCATGCGCGGCAAAGATTTATCGGCAAGTGAAGTATCGGCAAGTGAAGTCATGGGAACCTCCACAGCCTGTGATCCTTAGGCATCCATGACTTAGTGTGAAAGTGCTGAAAACCAAGACTTTCACGGCAGCGTGCACAGTGATTACCTGCCGCGATGAGCATCTATCAAACGAGCGCGTGAAGCGGCGGCCTCAGCGTAACCGCTGCTGCTGCTGCTAGGTTCCTTCGGACTGAGCCTTGGCATCTCAAAGCGAGTTCGAGGCACGACAAATGGCCCTTGGAGAACTTACCGAGAAATAATCCCGTTATTCGATAGGACACGCCCCAAACGAGAGCATAATATGCTGTTTGTGCGATGCACAATTTTCTTGACGTTAATTGTGCGATGCAATATATAGCGGCCAGCGGTGCTCAGGCTGTCCTGAGCACCGCGTCAATCGGGAAGGAATTTTGAATATGAATGAGAAATTCGCCGACCTCCAAAGCTTCGGCAAAGAGCAGCTTGAAGCCGCGACCTCCGTCACCACTTCTTTTGCCAAGGGCCTCCAGACGATCGCCGCGGAGACCACCGACTATTCCAAGAAGGCCCTGGAAGATCATGCGGCCTGGATGGAAAAGCTTCTGAGCGCCAAGTCGCTCGATTCGGCCATGCAAATTCAGTCCGAATACGCCAAGTCCGCTTACGAGAGCGCCGTCACCCAAGCGACGAAGATCGGCGAACTCTATACCGGCCTCGTGAAGGACGCCTTCAAGCCGCTGGAAACCGCCATCTCCAAGGCCACCGCCAAGTAGGCTTTGCAAGTAAGCTTTGCAAGTAAGTTTGGCCTCCGAAAAATCCGCCATGCGTGGAGGCAGGGCGACTGCCTCCAAGGCCTGAAGGATTCGAAGCCGGCGTGAAGCCGCTGACGCGTTTCGCTGTTCCCTTAGAGGCGCGCGGGCTTTGCAGCCGCGCGTCCCTGTCGACGCTCTTTCTATGCCGAGCCAGCACGGCAAGGCCAAGTTGCGCCAAAACGGTTGCGTCAAATCCATTGCGCCAAATCCTAATGTGAGCCGTTGATGAGCCACGAGCGCAAAGTGCCGGAGCTTGATCTGTTTCCCCGCACGACCCGTGGGGCGGTGGCGCATGGCCCGCTCGAAGATTCTTTGCTTATCGCGCGCAAAACCCAGGCGGCGATCGAAGCACTGACATGTACCGTCGTCGAACACCCTGCCGCGCCCGACTCCTCACCCTGCTCATGGGAAAAGGCGACCAAGGAGGCGGCGGATCGTCTCAAGCGGCAATGTTCGCGCATCAGCGCCGAATTGCAGGAATTGCAATCTCGGACGCTCAAGAGCCTGAATACCAGCACCATCGCGACAACGGCCCCGATGACGGCGCGCAATGGAGCCGCCACTGCGCATCGCCTCGAACGCTCGCGTCACCAGCATGCGAATTTGCTCCAGCGGCTGAGCGACGATTTCGCCGCTGCCCATCACGCGATCGAAGCCCTGTCGGTGGCCTTCTCCGAGGAACCTCATAGCCTCGGCCGGCCGACAGATGCTGCCACGGACCATCACAACAGCGAGACTCTCAAACGGTCGTTGCGCCGCCTCACCCGCCGGCAAAGCGATGTCCTGCGGCTCCTCGCCGAGGGCAAGCCGAACAAAGTGATCGCCTATGAGCTTGGCATTTGCGAGACGACGGTGAAGGCACATGTGTCCGAAGTTTTGCGGAAGCTGCACGTGCATAGCCGCGCGCAAGCGATCCTGACGTTCGCGAAAATCGACTCCGCCCGATAGGATCCGCCCGCGATTCTGCGCGTGGCATTCCAGCCTTTCCGCATATGCGAATATGACGACGGTAAATGCGTGCGATGCACAAACGTCGCTGCGCAAAAAATCCGCTTGAGTAAATCGCGACATTAGTACCGAAGTACTGATGTCAACGAAATGAAGCTCTGCGAAGATAGAATCAAATCAACGCTGAAAACGTAATCGTGCGGGAGGATGGCATGTCGAAAGTTGTGGTCGTGACGGGCGGAATGGGCGGCTTGGGCGAGACGACCTGCACGAAGATGGCGAAAGCCGGCTATCGCGTAGTGACCACCTATTCGCCGACCAACACCAAGGCCAATGACTGGATCGGACGGATGAAGGAGCAAGGCTACGATTTCGTCGCCGTCCCGGTCGATGTCGCCGATTATCAATCGAGTGCCGATGCCTGCAAGAGGATCGAGTCCGAGGTCGGGCCGATCGACGTGCTCGTCAACAATGCCGGCATCACCCGCGACATGACCTTCAAGAAAATGACGAAGGTCGATTGGGACGCGGTGATGCACACCAATCTCGACAGCGTCTTCAATATGACGAAGCCGGTCATCGACGGCATGGTGGATCGCGGCTGGGGCCGCGTCATCAACGTGTCATCGGTCAACGGATCGAAAGGCGCCTTCGGCCAGACCAATTATGCCGCCGCCAAGGCCGGCATTCACGGCTTCACCAAATCGCTGGCGCTCGAGGTCGCGCGCAAGGGCGTCACGGTCAATACGATCTCGCCCGGCTATATCGGCACCAAAATGGTGACCGCGATCCCGCAGGACATTCTCGACACCAAGATCATCCCACAAATTCCGGTCGGCCGCCTCGGCAAGCCGGAGGAAGTCGCCGGGCTGATCATCTATCTCGCATCCGATGAAGCGGCCTTCGTGACCGGCGCCAATATCGCCATCAACGGCGGCCAGCATATGCAGTGAGCCTTGTGAACAAAAAAAATGCCGGTCCGCCCCACCGCGGTCCGGCGTTTTCGATGCGCAGGAGGCCAGGGTCCCGCCGGGCGAACAGCCTGCATATCGTTGGCATCAACGAGTGCGCGATGCGTCGGCCATTTCGTCGAACGCTATTGGCAGCCGGTCAATACGCCGATATTCGACGCAAAAGGCTGCCTCGTTTATCTTTTACATCATGTTGAAGAAGTGCGGTCATCTTCTTCCAGCAGCAGCGAAAAGCTAAACGAGGCGGCAGATCCTTCGCGCCGGCAAAAATCGCGAGATAGGCTTTGCGATAGGCCGGCTGCTTCATGACATCGAAGAGAAAGGGACCGGCAGCGCGCGCCGGAACGATTGCAAAAGTCGTGAGGATCGCGGTCGCAAAGATTACAAGGGCAGCCGCCGAAGCAGCGAACGAACGACCCGCAATCATTGGGCCTCCCAAAGCCTCCAAGATCAATCGATCGATGGCGCCGAGTTATTTCACGGCTTGGCTGCGGGTCGGTGCCGAAACGCACGTCGCCAACATCAGAAAGAAAATCAATTGCTTAAATGGTGGGTGCGACAGGGATTGAAAATTCATTCGGATACCTTTTTGCCCGTCACCTTCTCATAGATCGCAGCCAATTGCTTCGCAACGAGACTTCCGAGCAACTGCTCCATCTCGCTCACATCGATTCTTTCGTCGGTCTTAAACGCCGCGTCAGCCGCGTCAAGCGCATCAAAATATCCGCGGCGATGTTGGACGATCATCTCCGGATAGGTCGGATTGCCGGGCAGAATTTGCTCACTTTTGACGCAAA
>JBKQRA010000044.1:0-8690 GCA_052144065.1 Methylovirgula sp.
GCGGCGTCGCAAAGCTGACGGCGCCCTCGAAGGAAAGCCCCTCGGCATGCAAGGCTTCGCTGACCAGCCGGCGCAGATCGTCGGACGCCTGGCCCTGCATGCGGGCGGGAATTTCTTCGGAAAACAGTTCAAGGAGGAAATCGGGCATTGTTTTGGGCTTGAGCGGGAGCGGCTTAGGAGAAGCGAGGCGCCCTCTATAGACGGATCGGGACTATGAGGGAATTGCGGAAGCGCCTGCATTTGTCAGCTCGTCATGGCCGGGCATAGCCCGTCGAAGATGGGCGTCCTACGGACGCCCTATGACCCGGCCATCCAAGCACCCGTGCTCGGGAATTGCCCTAAACCTTCGGACCAATTCTCCTGGATGCGCGGATCAAGTCAGCGCATGACGACGGCCCGTCCAGCGTTCCTTGCCCCATCCTACTTCGTCAGCGCCGCGATCCGCGCATCGAATTTGGCAAGATCGGTCTTCCAGCCGGCATTTTCCGGCGAGAGCTTCGTCAAACGCGTCATGATGGCCTGACCTTGCCGAAAGACATCGAGTGCCTTCACCCTATCACCGGAATTTTCATACACAGTTGCAAGCTGGAAAAAGCTCACCGCCAGATCGCGTTGCCATTCCGCATTGCCGGGGCTGGATTTCGCCAAGCGCTCCGTAATGGCGAGATCGGCTTGATAGGATTTCAACGCGCTCGCCACGTCGCCCTGCACCACGAGCACATCGCCGACCTTGTCATAGGAAATCGACAGATCGCGCTGCCATTGGGCGTTGCCCGGATCGGATTTCGCCAGGCGCTCGCGAATGGCAAGGCTCTCGCGATAGGATTGAAGCGCCTCCGTGAGCTTGCCCTGTGTCTTCAGCACGTCACCGATATTGTCATCGGATACAGACAGATCGCGCTGCCATGCGGCATTGCCCGGATCGGATTGCGCAAGGCGCTCTCTAATGACGAGGCTCTCGCGATAGGATCGGAGCGCATCCGCGAGGTCGGCCTGCGCCGCAAGCACATCGCCAATATTGTCATAGGACACAGATAGATCGCGCTGCCATAAGGCGTTGCCCGGAGCGGATTGCGCCAGACGCAAGGTGATGGCGTGCGCCGCCTGCCAGTTGGCGAGGCCTCCGGCGAGATCACCTTGTGCGAGCAGAATATTGGCAATTTTGCCGTAAGACACCCACAGATTGCGCTGCCAATCAGCGTTGCTGGGATTGGATTTCGTCAGGCGCTCCCTGATCTCCAAGCCGGCACGATAGGATTTCAGCGCCTCCACAAGATTGCCTTGTGCGAGAAGCCCGTCGCCGATTCTTTCGTGTGACACTGCCAGATTGCTCTGCAGGCTTGTGTTGGCAGGATCAGATTTCGCCAGCCGCTCGATAATTTCTAAGCCGGCCTGATAGGATCGCAGCGCGCCTGCGAGGTCGCCCCGGAAGACATGCACGTCGCCAATTTCGTCATAAGCGACCACAACTTCCCATTGATAGGCCGCATTATCCGGCGCTTCCCGCGCCAGTCCGTCGAGCAGATCATAGGCCCCTCTGGCATGGGCGAATTCCTTCGCCGTGTCACCGAGCAATGCATAATTGCGCGCAAATTGAATGAGCGTCTGCGCCTTGCGAAAGCGCAATTGTGGCGTCGGCCGGCCGAACGCCGCCATATCGTCGAAAAGCCCTTCGGCCTGCGTGAGCAAGGCGAGCGTCGCCTTGCGGGGCACATTGTATTTCTCAGCCTGCGCGACGGCCGTATCGACAATCGCAGAGGCATGCTTCAGCGTGGCGTTCAGAAATTTTTCGTTGGTCTGCAATTCATGCCAAGCGTAGACTGCGCTGCCCGCGGCAGAAAGGGCAAGAATAGCGAGCACCCCGATGATGCCATTGCGCAGCCGGACCTGCTTGCGCTTTGCCCGTTCAGCGCGGCGATAAACATCGTCCGGCGCAAGCCCAATCAGCGGCGCGACGATCTTGGCGAGGCCGAGATCGAAGCCATCGCCGGATTCGCGGAGATCCGGACCGAGGATCGTCATCGGTCGATCGCTCACCGTGCCGTCATCATTCAGCTCATAACGCAGCGCCGGCGGAAAATTGTCGGGATATGTGCCCTCGATGATCACCGGAATGACGCGGCGATCAGGGTGGCGCGCGCGAAACAGACGAACCTCTTCATTGACGGCGGGACGGCCGGAAGCAATCGTCGAGCAAAGAACGATGAGTGCGGCAGAGACATCGAGCGCCGCAATCGTCGCATCGGTCAAAGACGATCCGCCGGAAAAATCCTCGCGGTCACAAAAGATGGGCCGGAGCGTCGCAGGGATCGGCCCTTGCTCCGATTTGCGTCCGATCAGCTCCTTGTCGATGCGAAACGCTTCGAGGCGGGCATGGACGCGCCGCGCCATCGCCATATCGGCATGGCCATAGGACAGAAAGGCGCGATATTTGATCGCTGCGGGATCGGCCATAATGATTCGGCGGTCAAATGGGCTGCGACGGTAATAAAAATCCTTATATATCCCCCCGCCATGAGGTGCACGAGTGAGATGGATGGAGAGACGGACAGATGACTGAATTTACGCCTGTCTCCGCCACGATCGGCGGGATTTTGATCGGCCTTTCCGCCCTTCTCCTTTGGCTCCTGGAGGGACGCGTCGCCGGCATCAGCGGCATTGTCGCAGGGATCTTTCGACATGACACGGTGGCGTGGCGCATCGCGTTTCTCGCCGGTCTCGTTCTGGCGCCTTTGGCCTACGCTTTGATCCAGCCGCTGCCACCGCTGAGCGTCACCGCGTCGACGCCGATTCTCATCATCACCGGCCTGCTCGTCGGTTTCGGCACGCGCCTGGGCTCCGGCTGCACCAGCGGCCACGGCGTCTGCGGCATGGCGCGGCTGTCGAGACAATCGATCGCCGCAACTTGCGTCTTCATGGCGACGGCCGCCGCGACCGTCTTCCTCACACGCCATATTTTTGGAATCTGAGCATGAAGACACTCGTCGCGGCGTTTCTCTGCGGTCTCATCTTCGGCATCGGGCTCATCGTGGCGCAGATGTCGAATCCGGCGAAGGTTCTCAACTTTCTCGACATTGCGGGCGCTTGGGATCCGAGCCTCGCCTTTGTGATGATCGGCGCCATTCCGGTCGCCGCCATCGGCTTCGCCCTCTCGCGCCGCCGCAAGGCGCCGCTGCTCGCGGAAAAATTTCAGACCCCTGCAGCAACGAAGATCGATCTCCCGCTCGTCATCGGCGCGGCGCTCTTCGGCATCGGCTGGGGGCTTGTCGGCTTTTGTCCCGGCCCGGCGCTGACGGCGCTTGGATTTGGCCGCAGCGAAGCAGCAATCTTCGTCGCCGCGATGCTCGCCGGCATGGCGCTCTTTCAAGCCTATGATGCGATCCGCGCCACGAAGCAGTGACTCAAGAGAGAAGCAGTGACTCAAGAGACTTGTGATGAGCGCCGAAGGGTGCTTAACGCTGCGGGCTCAAACCAACGGATCGAACATGCCGCCAGCCGCCAAACCCATGTCCCGCACCCTTGCGATCGAGATCGCGACCAAGGCCATGGCCATCATCAATCCGCGCAATCGTGGGCTGCGCGTCGTCGATCTGCTCGACAAGCACGGCTTCAAGAATGCGCCTGAACCCGAACTTGAGATCGTCAACGACCAGACGCTGCTCGTCAGCTGGCTGCGCGAGACCTTCAAGACGAATTAAGCGCAGGCCTTATTCCGCCTTCGTCGGAAGCCCGAGAAACGCGTCGATCAACGCGATCTCATGCCGATCGCCGGCAAAATCTGCCGCCAGACGATCATAGAACTCCGCCGCACCTTCGAAGATCGCACCCGCCGCGGCATCCTCCTTCAGAAATGTCGCGATCTCGCGCATCTCGGCGACCCAACGATAGGCCTTCGGATACATATCGGGCAACGTCGTCTTGAAGCGTGCGAGCAGCTGCGGCTGGCTCGCGCCAAGCTCCTCATAAAGCGCTTCGGCCGCGCCGGCGCGGCTCGCCGCAAGCACCATGGCGGCGGCAATGGCCGCGAGTCCTTTGGTGATGCCGGCATAGGACATTTTGAGCGAGGACGCAGCGCCGATCGGCCCGTCCATGATTTTGATCTCAAGGCCCAGATTGGCGAGCGGCGCGAGCTTTCCCGCCGCGGCGCCGGAGAAATAGAATTTTGGCCCGACTTTGCCCGGCACCGGCGGCAGGCCGATGATCGCACCGTCGACACAGGGTGAACCGGTCGCTTCGATGATCGCCGCGACCTTTTCGAGCGTGCCGACATCGATGGCATTGCAGTCGACGAAGATCGGCTTATGCGCGCTCGCGGTCAGCGCAGGTGCAAGGCGCTGCGGCAGCCCGATAGCTTCAGCCGGTGGAACGACGGAAAGAATGATATCGGCGCCCGCGATCTCGGCATCGCTCGCAGCTTCCATGCCGGCAGATTTCGCCCGCTCCGCCGTTGCTGGTCCGCGTCCTTCAAGCGAAGTCAGAACCCGCGCGCCATGCGCTTTCAACCGGCGGCCTATGGCGCTTCCCATGGCGCCGGCCGCGATGACGGCGATGACGGGCGCCACTCAGCCCGCCCCGCCAGCTTCTGTCTTCAGCCACGCCTTGCCGCAGGCTTTGGCGAGCTCGCGCACCCGCAGAATATAGCTCTGCCGCTCGGTCACGGAGATCACGCCCCGCGCGTCAAGCAGATTGAAGATATGCGAGGCCTTGATGCATTGATCATAGGCCGGCAGCACGATGAGCTGCTTGTCGCCTTTGGCGCCGGCGCGCAGCAGCGCCTTGCATTCGGCTTCCGCATCCTTGAAGTGCTGAAACAGCGTCTCGACATTGGCTGCTTCGAAATTGTGGCGCGAATATTCCTGCTCGGCCTGACGAAACACATCGCCATAGGAAATTTTTTCCGTGCCCTCGCGGCCATTGAAATTAAGATCGAAGACGTTCTCGACCCCCTGCACATACATGGCAAGACGCTCGAGCCCATAGGTCAATTCGCCCGCGACCGGGGCGCATTCGATGCCCGCGACCTGCTGAAAGTAAGTGAACTGCGAGACTTCCATCCCGTCGCACCAGCATTCCCAGCCAAGCCCCCAGGCGCCGAGCGTCGGGCTTTCCCAATCGTCCTCGACGAAACGGATATCGTGCAGATGCGCATCGACGCCGATTGCGGTGAGCGAGGCGAGATAGAGCTCCTGCAGATTGTCCGGCGACGGCTTCAAGATCACCTGGAATTGATAATAGTGCTGCAGCCGGTTCGGATTTTCACCATAGCGGCCGTCCTTCGGGCGGCGCGAGGGCTGCACATAGGCCGCCCGCCAGGGCTTTGGGCCGAGCGCGCGCAGAATAGTCGAGGGATGAAACGTCCCGGCGCCGACCTCCATGTCATAGGGCTGTAATATCGCGCAGCCCGCCTCCGCCCAAAATTTCTGGAGCGTGAGGATCAGTCCCTGAAACGACCGGCGCGGATCGAGCGCCGCGCTTGCGCTGAGGTTTTGTGTAGGGTCGATGGCAATCGTCATGAACTCTGCCTAGCGAAATTTACTGCAACGCGAAAGACGCAAAAGCGGCGCGGCAAATTCAGCTCTTTTCGGAATGAGATCAATATCGCCGCGCTTCTGGAAACCATTCTGGCATCTTTGGAGTTGAGCTTCTGCGCCATTCCAGGCATTTTGACTTCGCCTGAATGTCTAAACTGACAGAAGGAGGGCACCTCAATGCTATATTCACGTAGATTGGCAATTACATTTTGCGCCGCCACCAGCATCCTCGCCGGCGCGGCAACCATTGCCCAAGCAGCCCCGGCCGGCCTGACGCAGTCGGCGACCGCCATTGCGACATCCGCGACGCCGATTGCCGGCGCGCAGATCGAGAAGGCTTGGTACTACCATCATTGGCACCACTGGCACCACTGCTGGCACTGCGGCTGGGGCTGGCACCGCTGGCACCATTGGCATCACTGGCACCATTGGTGAGATTAGATCGCTAGCGCGATCTTTCCAACGTTCTGCCCTCAGAACCGAAATGCAGCACATCGGGCAAGCCCGATGTGCAAACTCGAAAAGACAATCGACACCGCCTTCACCAGACGATCAGCGCCTCGCCGCGATGCACGGCTTCGGCCTCGCGGGTAAATCCTCTCCCCTCATTCAGATTGAACGGTGCCAGGATAGCGAGCGGCGCGCGGCTTCCCTTTTTGGCGCGCAACAGCAAGCGAACCGCCGGCCTGCCCGCCTCCGGTGCAATCGGCTTCAGTGTGATCTCGCCGGCCCGCCCGGCGAGCGCCGCGAGCATTTCGGGCAAAGCCTCCGGCCGATGGATCATCAAGAATTGTCCGCCATCGGCGAGAAGCGCGAGACAGGCTACAATCCAATCTTTCAGACTGACGCCCTCCGGCAGAACATGCGCGCTCTGCTTGCCCTTTCGCGGCGACATGCGCACCTTGGATGACTCTTGAAACGGCGGATTGGTCATGACGAAGGCCGCGGAGGCATCGGCAAGGCCGACGGCGCGCCGTGCGGCTGCATCGAGCACATCAACGCCAAATACAGAACCCCGCGCGGCAAGATGATTGGCAACGAGATTGTCATGCGCCAAGCCGATCAGCAGCGGATCGTTCTCGACGAGACCGAAGGACAGCTCCGGCCGCAGCGCCGCCAGGGCGAGGCCCGCGGAACCGACGCCCGCGCCTATGTCCAGAGCCTGTCCTGCAATCTGGGGCGGCGACGCGGCGGCGAGCAGAACCGCATCGCTGCCGGCACGATGCCCGCGCGCCGGCTGGCGCAGCATGATGCGGCCGCCCAGGAACGCATCCTCCGTGACGGCTTCGGCCAAGATGGTTTGGCCGGCGCTCTCAGCCGCGCTCTCAGCCATGACGCAGTTCCGCGGCGAACCCCGCCTCTTCCAGCACCCGGCGCGCCGCGGCGACATCTTCCTCAGGCACCAGAATCCGGCGCGGCAGAAAGCCAAGCGAGCCTTCAACCGAACTCGTAAACTGATCCGCGACGAAAACCCCAATGCCATATCCGGCAAGGATCGCTTCGACGGCAGAAATCAGCACCAGATCATTCGTCCGCATAATTTCGATCATGGTCAATCTTAGCTGCTGCGCGGCGGTACCGCATCCGATCATGGGGCAAAATGTCCCGCCGCGCCAAGGCTCTCCGAGCCTGAGTTGCAGGCGCGGCGCGAGCGTCCTAATTTGCGGCAAAAGGCCTCCCGTGGTTTAGATGCGCATGTGTGAGCCCTTCCCACTTTGGGAGCATTGATCGTGCAAGCTTTGTCACGCAAGATCAATGAATTGGTTGGAGGCTGAAAGCTTGGGCGTCGTCATCCCGTTGGAAGAAGCCGCGCCGGAACGGCGTGTCGAAGCCCTCGTCGGTCTCGTCGCGGCCGATATGGAGCGCGTCAATCAGACGATTCTGTCGCGCGCCGCATCGCATGTGGCGATGATTCCGGAAATCGCCAATCATTTGATTTCCTCGGGCGGCAAAAGGCTGCGGCCGATGCTGACGCTCGCGACCGCCGGCCTTTGCGCCTATCGTGGCGCCGGCCACATCAAGCTCGCCGCTTCCGTCGAATTCATGCATACGGCGACGCTTCTTCATGACGACGTCGTCGATGAAAGCGACATGCGCCGCGGCCGTCTCGCCGCCCGCATGCTGTGGGGCAATGAGGCGAGCGTGCTCGTCGGCGATTTTCTGCTCGGCCAGGCCTTCAAGATGATGGTCGAAGTCGGCTCGCTGAATTGTCTCGAGGTGATGTCGACCGCCGCCGCCGTCATCGCCGAAGGCGAAGTGATGCAGCTCTCCGCCTCCAAGGACATGCAGACGAGCGAGGATGATTATCTCGCCGTCATCCGCGCCAAGACGGCGGCCCTCTTCGGCGCGGCCTGCGAGGTCGGCGCGATCCTCGGCGCGCGGCCAAAGGCGGAGATCGCCGCCTGCCGCAGCTATGGCGTCAATCTCGGCATCGCCTTCCAGCTCATCGACGATGCGCTCGATTACGGCGGCACCTCCGCCAAGCTCGGCAAGAATGTCGGCGACGATTTCCGCGAGGGCAAGATCACTTTGCCCGTCGTCCTGTCCTTCCGCCGCGGCTCGGAGAAGGAACGCGCCTTCTGGTCGCGCACGCTCGAACAGGGTCAGCTCGACGAAGGCGATCTCGAAGCGGCGATTGCGACCATGCATGCGCATCGCGCGCTCGAAGACACAGTGGAACGCGCCCGCCATTATGGCGCCATGGCGCGCGACGCGCTCGAGCTCTTTCCCGCTTCGGCGTGGAAGGCCGCGCTGATCGATGTCGTCGATTTCTGCATCGAGCGCGCGCATTAGAGTTTGCGCCTCATAAGGCGACGCGGATGAATGCCAAGCTCGCCATTGCTTCCGTAGCTTTGGTTGTGTTCCAATTCGGCCTCGCCGTTTGGGCCTTCGGCGGCGTTGGTGCTTTCGTCTCGCATCCGCCGCTCGTCGCGCTTGTCATCGTCTGCCTCATCCTTCTCGGCGCGTCGCTTTTCACCTCCGGCAATCTGAGCACGGGCGAGCGCGAGGATCGCAGCAATCGCTGGGTCCTCATCGCCTTCACTGTGCTCGCGCTGCTCTCGGCTTTTGTGCCGCCCTAAACCGATCGGAACGGCTTTCTGACGCACGGCGGCGACGGCAACCGATGGCTTGGCGTCGAGCTTGGCGCTATCGGCGGAA
>JBKQRA010000045.1:0-4111 GCA_052144065.1 Methylovirgula sp.
GTGGCGATCACCGGCATTTTCGCCACCATGCCCTATATCGCGCTGCAGCTCGTCGGCATGGAAAAGGTGATCCAGGCGCTCGGCTTTCATGGCGAAGGCCTTTGGAGCCATCTGCCGCTCACCCTCGCCTTCATAATTCTGGCTGTCTACACCTATCGCAGCGGGCTGCGCGCGCCGGCGATGATCGCCTTCGTCAAAGACATCATGATCTATATCTTCGTCATTGCGGCGGTGGTGATCGTGCCGATGAAGCTCGGCGGCTACGGCGCGATCTTCGACACGGCGAAGGACGTCTTCGCGCAGAAAACCGCCGCTTCGGGCGGCAAGGTAACGGCGGGCCTGCTGCTCGCGCCGTCGCAGATCTGGCCCTTCATGACTCTGGCGCTCGGCTCGGCGCTGGCGCTTTTCATGTATCCGCATTCGATGACGGCCATTCTCGCGGCGCGCAACGCCAAATCGATCCGCGTCAATGCGGTGGCCCTGCCCGCCTATTCACTGGTGCTCGGCCTCATCGCGCTGATGGGCCTGATGGCGCATGCGGCGCATATCAAGGTCGCCGATCCGCAGGATGCGGTGCCGCAGCTCTTTCTGGCGATCTTTCCGGATTGGTTCGTCGGCTTTGCCTTCGCCGCCATCGCGATCGGCGCGCTGGTGCCCGCCGCCGTCATGTCGATCGGCGCCGCCAACACTTTTACGCGCAACATCTGGAAGCCCTTCGTTCATCCAACGATGAGCGGGCAGGAAGAAGCGGTGCTGGCCAAGCTGATGTCACTGATCGTGAAGGTCGGCGCTCTCGCCTTCATCCTTCTGGTGCCGACGAAATTCGCGCTCGACCTGCAATTGCTCGGCGGCGTTTGGATGTCGCAGATCTTTCCCGCCGTGATCTTCGGCCTCTTCACCCGCTGGTTCAACGGCTGGGCGCTGTTCTTCGGCTGGCTCGTCGGCATGGCGCTCGGAACCTGGCTCGCCTGGACGCCCGCTGCCTGGGTTCCGGTCCATGCGCTCTTCGGCTCCAGCATCTCGGTCTATAATGGTTTGATCGGCTTGGCCGCGAATATTGTCGTTGCGACCGTCTTATCTGCGATCTTGCCGAACAGCGCGCCCGATGCGACGCTGCCGGAAGACTATGACGAATTGCCAGAGGTCGCGATATGAAGCCTAACTCATTGAAGATCAGTCGATCGCCTGCCGCCCTGCGCGGCGCGCTTGCCCTGTCCGGCGTGCTGCTGTCACTGCCCGCGTTAGCGGACGAGCCCTATCTCTTCGACGTCATGAAACAGCCGGCCTATCGCAAGGCCTATGTCGCCATGCTTGCCGGCGCGACCCATCTGCCGAGCTGGCTCGGCCAGATCACCCACGGCGGCAATTATGTGGCAACCCCTGTGACCAAAGCGTCGGTCGGGGGGACGAGCTACAGCTTCTTCCACGCCTGCAAGGCGCATGATTGCGCCGGCCATGAACTTGAAGTGATGTTCACGCCGGATGCGAGCAAGGCCTACGGGCTGATCATCGACGGCGACAGCGCAAAGCGCTGGCTCGGCGCGCCGAACAGCGATCAACAAGCCGCGCTCTTGAAGGCCCAGCAGGCCGACTGAAACGCCAAGACGAAGTCAGCATTGTAAAAAGACAAAGTCATCGGCTTCAAAAGACGAAGTCGTCCGCGTCAAACTGTCGTGCGTATTCGCGGCGCTCATATATGACTGAGATAAATGAGCGCGTTCACATGAAGCAACGGCGGATCAGCATCTTGATCGTCGATGCTTATGATTTGAATCAATCAGCTTGAGTTTCGTAATCACGAGATTGCCTCTGCGTCGTCATTAGTGCGCAATATTAGTTTTCTATATCGACGTCAGCACGCAAGGGCTTCGCCGATCTTGGAAGACGGCGCGCATCGATTGCCGCCCTGCATGGCAAAAAGCGAAAATCTCGGAAGGAACGCTCATGAGCCGGGCCGAAAAGGCACGACCACGGTCGCGCTTTGGCATGACCCCAATCATGAGGATCTTAGATGACGACCAAATTCTCCCCCATCATCGCGATGCTTCTTCTCGCCGGAGCGGAAGTCGCCGCTCCCAACGCGGCCAAATCGACCGAGGCACATGCGGCAACTCTCGACGGCATGACTCCGGTGCGCGTCCGCTGCTTCATGGCGCCCATGGGCAATAAATGGCCAATGGCGGATGATCGCACCGACATGCGCCACGGCTGGCTCTGCATGCCGGAAAAAGTGACGTCTTACACGCATTAAGGCGGCGCTCTCGACATTTCAGCGGACATGCCGCAGCATCATGCGGCATGTCCGATTTGCAGCACGACTTTCCCAAGGATCTGAAGGATCGCGCAGCCGATCTCATCGTCTGCCTGCGGTTCTCGACACGCCTGCCCATCCCGCGGCTCGCATTCGAGCCGCCGCTGGCCGACGTATCGCTTGCCGCCTCTGCCGCCATGCTGCCCGTCGCCGGTGCCTTGATCGGCTGCGTCGGCGCGGTCATCCTCTGGCTCTGCATCAGGCTCGGCCTGCCCTCGCCGCTTGCAGCACTTCTCTCCATCGGCAGCCTGATCGTGCTGACCGGCGCGCTGCATGAAGACGGTGTAGCCGACTTCGCCGATAGCCTCGGCGGCGCGAGCGTCGAACAGCGCCTCACCATCATGAAGGACAGCCGCATCGGCACTTTCGGTAGTCTCGCGCTGATCCTCGTGACACTCGGCCGCGTCGCGAGCCTCGACATGCTCACCGTCCACAGCCTCTGGCTCGCCTGCACGGTTCTGGTTTCAGCCGGTGCGATCTCGCGCTGTCTTGCCTTGCTGCCGCTCTACATGCTGGACCCGGCGCGGAGCGACGGCCTTGGCGCCACATCCTCAATCGGCGAGACGGATCTGATCATCGCCGGCGTCCTGACCACGGTCATCGCTTTGCTGCCGCTTCTGGCCGGCGCGGGCCTCGGCCGGATCATCATCGCGCTGATCCTGTGCGGGCTCGCCGCCTATGGCGTGACGCTCTGGACGCGCCGCCTGATCGCTGGCCAGACGGGCGATGTCGCGGGTGCAATCCAGCAAGTCACGGAATTGATGGCCTATCTGGTCTTCACGGCGCATCCGTGAAGTAAGGTGCTTGATCTGCCACGCTCTCGGGCTCTTGAAGCCGGCTTGATTGCACAATCGCCAAGCCTCGCTTACCCTCCGCCGCGATCCAACTAAGCACATGAAAAGCTCGTAGAAAGTTGAGATGAGTGAACCGACCTGGCGCATGAATTTGCCGCGCGACGAGGCCGTATCGGCGACCGCCAGAGAGACGGTGACAGACACTCCAAAGGGCGCGACGCCGGCGTTCTTTACGCGCCGCGGCCGGCCGGAAAAGAACTACCGCGCCGATATCGACGGGCTGCGCGCCATTGCGGTTCTCTCAGTAATCTTGCTGCACGCGGGCAGCACCTTCGTGAGCGGCGGCTTTCTCGGCGTCGACGTCTTCTTCGTCATCTCCGGCTATCTCGTCCATCAGCAGGTGACGAGCCGGCTCGCGACGCAGTCCTTCTCGCTCTTCGGCTTTTATGGACGAAGGATTCGGCGCACCTTTCCGGCGCTCTATCTCATCGCGGCCCTGAGTCTGATCGCCGGCGCGATCTTGCTGATGCCCGGCGATTTCGACGCGCTGGCGCATAGCGCGATCGCCGCGGCGCTCGGTGCGTCGAACATTCTCTTCGCGATGCAGGCCGGTTATTTCGATCATAGCGCGATCACCAAGCCGCTGCTGCATAGCTGGAGTCTCGGGGTCGAGGAGCAATTCTATCTCGTCGCGCCGCTGATCCCTTTCGCGATCCGCAAATTCGCGCCGGCATCGCGGCGCGGCATCTTGTTCGGCCTTTTCGCCGTGGATCTCGCCTTGTGCATCTTCGTGCAAAGGCTAATCCCGGAAATTACCTTCTTCATGATGCCGCCGAGGCTCTGGGAGTTTCTGCTCGGCAGTCTTGTCGCTGAAGGTCTAGGACTAGCGTTGATGCGGCAATGGATGGCCGAAATGATCGGCGGCATGGCCCTTTCGGCTCTGCTGCTGTCCATGGTCCTGATCTCGGGCAAAGCGCCGCATCCGGGCCTCGTCACCCTCATTCCC
>JBKQRA010000046.1:0-18178 GCA_052144065.1 Methylovirgula sp.
CTGCGCTCCGCCAATGGCTCCGCGCCAGCTCCCGCCGCTCACCCAGCCAAAGAGGCTGAATCCAACCGTCAGGGCGAACTCACATCTGGATAAAACTTGGGGGCAAGGTCAATCACAATGGCAGTAGAACTGGGCAATAGGTTCGCCGGAAATTTCAATCTCGACGGCGCTGCAGCGGCAGGTGGCTCGCAACACTTCCGGCATGAGTTAGTTTCCAATCAGGGGAGCGTCGTGGGTGGGATAGCCGATACCAATCATCCACTCACATCGGCCTAATGTCTACTGGCGGCGCGTCGCCCCCAATCACGTCCGCTTCGAGAACAGGTCGATTTCGGCTGAATGACGTGCATGGGCGCGATGCGGAAGACAGGCTCGGGCCGAAAGCGGGATGCCGGCCTTCGTGCGAGCCTATCCAAGCGGCGTTCGGTCGGGTGTCTATTCTCTGTCTTTCGGTGGTAGGCGGGGCGGTACGAGCGGGGTGAAGACGACGTTTTCGTGTTCGCCTTGTATCCCTGCCGGATCGAGCGGACCGCCGCTGGACGGATCGCCGCCGGCGGTATTGATGATCGAATTGGGGGTGACCGGGCGCGGCGTGGCGTCGCCCGCGCCGCCTTCGCCAGTGCCGAAATCGGCGGTACGTCCGCCTTGCGGTTTTCCTTCCTCGGTCGCCTTGACGGCGGCTTCGGCTTTTTCGGCAAGCGCCTCATTATAGGGCAGTCGGTAGGCGCGAGGTACGCCGCTCGGAAAATTATTGGCGTCGAGCGCCTCGACCCAAAGATGGATGGCGCCGGGGTCGCCTTCGAGCGAATGCGGTTCGACGACGCGTGCGGAGAGAAGCTTGAAGCGCGGCGGCAGCGGATCGACCGAGGACCAGCCGAGCAGCGCGCGCGTGCCGATGTAATTGACGATGTAGAAAGCGCTGGTCGCGACGATGAGCCCGGCTTTGATGGGCCAGGGCAGCCGTGCCAATTTCAAGACCGTCAACAAAATGACGCCGAGCAGCGCATAGCCGATGGCGAGCCAGATGATGATTTCGGAGAAATGCATCATTTCATCCTCACTCCCGTCTTCGGATCGAGATCTGCCCCGTTGGCACTGGCGGACCGGAATGTTTCCATCAGCGACTTCTGCCGCCGGTTGACGTCGATGACCTTGCCTTTCGTATCGACGCTAAAGCGGACTGCGGTCTTCTCGTCGCCCGTGTGATCGACGAAGACCTTGTCGTCGAAGATCACTTGCGCGCTCGGATTGAGCTTCTGTACCTTGACGGTGACGGGAACCGGCTGCCCGGTCGTCGCGGCGAAATGGCTGACATTCACCGTATATTCGCCGGGAACGATGCCGCGGACGGTGACGATCTCTTCGCGTATCGGCGACGGAATTTTCTTGCCGTTCACGACGATGAAATCATTCGCGCCGCCGCGATCGTCGCGATCGAGGACCATGAAGCCCGCTTCGCGATGCCGGTACCAGGCGATATTGCCGGCGGGATCCTGCACGAACAGGTCGAGGTCGTCGGGATGGTTGTCGGGCCAGTCCATGGTGATGATGAACTCGGCCTTCGTATCGACCTTGCCTTCCTTGGCGTCTGGCGACATCGACAGCAGCGCGATGAAGAATAAGAAGGCGACGACCTGCAGCGCCTTGAAGAGCATCACACTGAACGGATCGAAGTTTTCGTCCTTCGGATAGAGGCCGAAATCATCAATCATGACGGCGCTCCAAGGCCGGAACGACGCGGGTCTCGGTCAGCCGCACCGCGCGCGTGAAAACGGCAGAGGTCGCGCCGTCGAGCATGTAATATTGGACGCGCAGAAGGACTGAGGCGACGAGGCCCGCAAGGGTCGTGTACATGGCCACGGCCATGCCGCCGGTCATCAGGCCCATCGAGGATTTCATCGCGGCCTTGTCGCTAGCGTCGAGCCCGGCAACAGGCGCGAGCATGATGATGAAACCGATGATCGTGCCGAGGAGGCCAAGCTTCATCAGCGAATCCGAGGCGAAACCGCCGAGTCCGTTCGAGCCGCGCATGCGGTCGGCCAAACCGCGCAACAGCAAAGTTTGGTCAAGCCTCTGCGCGCCTTGCACATGCGCCTTATGGACGAGGTCGCGGATATGGCCAGCAGTCAGGCTCGTCGGCAACAGGCCTTGGCCCTGGACCATCCCATCTTCGAGAAAGACCGGCACGCCGCCGGCCGCTTCGATCATCTGCGTCGCCGTGCGCTCTTTTTCGCACTCGCGGGAGATGATCCAGGTCCGCCATAGGCAATGAAACGAGGCGACGACATAGAGAAAGACGATAATCAAGGAGATATATGTGTGGTCGGCCTCGATCATCCGGCTAAACAGCCCATAGCGCCACAATAGGACGCCTGCGAAAACCGTCGCACCGGTGAAAATCAGCCAATTTAAAAGCGGTCCGCGATCGGATGTCGAAGCCCGGGCCAGCCGATCCTGCGGCGTCAAAATTGTCGTGCTCATGCGCCTTTGCTTCCTTCCTCCTCCGGACAAGGTCCTGCCCGAAAGCTGGATGAGGTTAGCGAAGATAGGGCGGTGCCGAAATCTTGGACGGCATGAGAAGCCTTGGGCATATTGCCCGATTTTGCGTGCCTGACCCCGCGCCAGGCGCCGCACAGGTTGCACTCTTGAAACTCGCTGCTAGGGTCTTGAGAAGCTCTTGAACAAAAGCGCTTGAATAAAGGCACTTGAGCAAAAGAACCTGGGGAGGACGGAATGCGGCTCGTCGTTCGGCTCGTGTTGCGATTGATCGCCGTCGCTCTCCTATGCCTCGCGGTTGCCGTCGTTTGGTCGATGGCCGATGCGCATCGGGCGATTGAAAGGGAGACTGCTTCCACAGCCGATCGCGTCGGCACGCAGCTCCAGGCGCTCTATTGGCAGGAATTGCTTTGGCGCGGCGGCGGCGCCGCGCGGGACGGCCTCCTGCCGACGCCCGAATGGCGGACGCTATCGATGCTCGCCTTGATATCGCCGGGCGTCTGCGTCGATTTCCATTTGGCCAATGAGGCGCCGCGTCGCCTCTGCGGACAAGTGGCGGGAGTCGGCGCCAATGCCCCGTCATGGTTTGTCGCGATCTATGATGCTGCGCTCGGACCGCATCGCATCATCGCCCGGGTGCTCAGCGAGCATCAGCGCGAAGCGGGGGCCATTCGCGTCAGCGCGGCGTCCGAGGCCGCGGTGCGCATTGCCTGGGATCACGTGAGCGTCCTCGTCGGCCTTGCCGCTGCGCTCGCGGCGGCGATCAGTCTCTTTTCCGCGCTCGCCATCGCCGAGGCGCTGGCGCCGGCGCAAAAGATCATTGCGGGCCTCAGGCGCCTGTCGGTCGGCGACTATCAAGTCCGAGTCGCATCCTCGATCCGCGGTCGCGAATTCCTGCCCATTGCGGCCGCGGTCAATGATCTGGCCCGCCGCCTCATGCAGGCTGCGAATGAACGCATTGCGCTGACGCGAAAGCTGATCGAGGCGCGCGAGGAAGAGCGACGCGATCTCGCGCGCGAGCTGCATGACGAATTCGGTCAATGTTTAACGGCCATGACGGCGCTCGCCGGAGCCATCCAAATCGGCGCTGAGGATCAACGTCCCGAGCTCGCGGACGATGCACGCGAGATCGAGCGTATCGCCGGGCGGATGTCCGGAACTTTGCACGGCGCTTTGGCGCGGCTGCACAATCCGGTTTCGGAAGAGACGGGCCTCGAGGCGAGCCTCATCGAATTGGTGACAGGTTACAAGGCACGCGCCGCAAACGGAGTTGCCGTTCACCTCGACGTCGAGGGCGATCTTGGGAACGTACCGGCAGGCGTCGCGAGCGGCATCTATCGCGTCGCCCAAGAATGTCTGACAAATGCCTTGCGCCATGGCCAGCCGAACGAAGTCCGTCTTCGCGTGGCGCGCATGTCCGACAAAAATGAATCGATCGTGCTCTTGGTCGAGGACGACGGCGGCGGCGATGCCTCGCAAATCGCGACGGTGCCGGGCCGCGGTATTGCAGGCATGCGCGAACGCATCCGTGTCTTGGGTGGCCAGCTTTCGATCCTCGGCGGTGCGCGGGGAATTTGCGTCGCGGCGGTGATCCCGACGATGGCGGTTGCATGAGTGGCGAGGACGCGGGCGATACCAAGGTTCTACTTGTCGACGATCATCCGGTCGTACGTGAAGGCTATCGGCGTTTGCTCGAGCGCGTCGGGGGCTTTCGGATCGTCGGCGAAGCGGAGACCGCGTCACAGGCCTATGAGCTCTATCGAAAATGCGCGCCGAATGTCGTGGTGATGGATCTGTCTCTGCAGGGCGCGAGCGGTCTCGAGGCTTTGCGGCACATCGTCCAATGGGATGCACGCGCCAGGATTCTCGTGTCTTCGATGCATTCGAGTGCCGCGCTCGCGGTGAAGACGTTCGAGGCGGGGGCAAGCGGCTATATCATCAAGGGTGGCATGGCACGCGATTTTGCCAAGGCGGTCCGCACTGTCGCGCACGGCGGTCAGGCGCTCAGCCCGGAGATCGCCAATGCGATTGCCCTGGAAAGGGTCCGAAGTAGTCGCTCTGTTCTCGACGTGCTTGGACCACGCGAGACCGAAATTTTGCGTCAGATCGCCAATGGCGCCACCGATCAGGACATTGCGACGACTCTTAACCTGAGCCTAAAGACCGTGCACAACTACCATTATCGCATCAGGGAAAAGATCGGCGCCCGCACAGATGCACAACTGGTCTGGCTCGCCATCAGCACCGGAGCTGTGGAGGCAGGCACCGCTCTTAATCTCGTGACTCGCGAAAAGGAATCGTCGCGCAGCACTTAACGATTTGTGCACCTGAAATCTGCCATTCGTACCCATCCCACCCTGGCGGTGGGCGAGTGTTGTGATTGTCTGCGGCCTGCTCCGCCGACGTCCTCGCTCGTATCGCCGAATATTCAACTTATAGGCTCACCAAGCCCTTTGCTCAGCGCAAATTCGGTCGAAAGTTTCATTAATGTGCGCTGGAAAAATCAACGAATTATTGAGCTTACGAAGCTGAAGCTATAAGACTATTTTTGGTCTGATATCCCACATGTCTTGCGATGATCAGCAGGTGATTGGTCCGGGCAGCTTTTGTGACACGAAAGACGGTATGGCAGACGGTGCTTTGCCACGAGAATGAACTTCGCGTCGATTCCCTGGCGAAGAAAGCTACGGCTATCATTGGGCAGCTCAAACGATCAGCGCTTCGTTTGAGTCGCAAACCGGCTGACAATTTCCGCGTTATCGTCTACGCATTCAACAGCATCTAGATCGTCAGCGATCACGCGATTGCGCCCCTCGCATTTGGCGCGATAGAGCGCAGCATCCGCCCGAGCAACCAATGAGGTGGGGTCGCCGTCGGCGGTCGGGAGATCCGCGGCTACTCCAATACTCACAGTGACGCGGTTGCCAGAACCGCTGCTTCCGAAGGTAACGTTCAGTTCGGCGACGACAGAACGAATCTCGTCGGCGACTGCGCGCGCACCGGCGAGAGTGGTTGCTGGCAAAATCACCCCAAATTCTTCGCCGCCGTAGCGAGCGGCTACATCCGAAGGGCGGCGCATGCGTCCGGCAATCGCGCACGCGACAATATTCAAACATTCGTCGCCAGCTTGATGACCTTCAGCGTCGTTGTAATGTTTAAAGTTGTCGATATCGATCATAAGAAGCGAGAGCATCTCGTGATTGCGCGTAGCGCGCAGCCATTCCTTGCGCAGCGTTTCATCGAACCGCCGCCGATTGGCCAATCCCGTCAACCCATCCCGAGAAGCTAGATCCTGTAGAACGCCCTGCGTGACCTTGTTGGCTGTCATATCACGCAGAGTTTCGACAACGGCGATCATGTGACCTGCTTCATCGTAGACCGGTCCCGCGTCGAAGGCGAGATAGAGTCGGCGTCCGGTCTGCGGCATGAAACACCAATTCTCCGTATGCAAACTCTTTTGTGCCTGGTTGCATCGAACTTCCTGCGTGTAAAGAGTTGGCAACTCGCTCGTCCGATCCTGAACGATTACATCTGCGAGGCAAGGACGTTGGAATTTGTAAAACCCGCGCCAATGGTCTGAGGTACCAAGAAGCTGCGCCGCCTCAATACCCGTCAATCGTTCGCAAGCTCGATTCCAGAGAATTACTCGGCCTAAAGGATCCAGTGCAAAAGCAGGCGTGACGAGCTGTTCAAGGAGCCCGCCCGAAAGTGTGCCGTTCGGCAGCGCGGTTTGGGGATCTTCTTCGGTGCGCGGCACGTCAACAATTTTCGTCATAGTTCAACTCGGATCAAAAACACTCTCTTTGCTCTCGAGACTAGTATTTCCAACAAGGCGGTTCATTGAGGAATCTAAATGTGCCTCACCAAAATGCAGAGGTGGTTTCGTTTTCACTCTCGCACTTGTGAGCATCCACGAAAATCACTAAGCAACAATTATCGAGATAGCTACTGTGAAATTATAATTAGCACATTAAGGTATGTATATTAAATTTTGTATGATGAGTGGCCATCCCCCCGAAGCGGGTGAACGACGTGATGCTGACAGCAAGGGCGCGAACGACTGAGATGATCGTTTGCCAGGTGCGTGAGCTGGGGTAATCCGATCCCGGCCTTCGGCTACCTTTGGTGCTGGGATTTGAAGGAGAACGCAGTATGCGCGGGAAAAGCTCGACTCGCGCTTTCTGTTGTTCAACGGCGACAGCTGGTTCGATTTCAATCTGCTGGATCTCGTCACTGCGAAAAGTGATGGGCCGGCATCGATCATTAATATGGCGCTGCGCCACGTCGAGGACGGCTCACGCTACGGCACGGTCGAAACCAATGGCGATCGTGTGGTCCGCTTTCGGGCAAAGAGCAACGGCGTCGGGAAGGCACTCGTCAACGCAGGCGTCTATGTCGTCGATCGCGAAATCCTCGCGCATCTCCAACAGACATGCTCTTTCGAAAACGATGTCTTGCAGCCCTTGGCGCAGAAGGGACTGATCGCCGGCCGGGTTTATGATGCCTTCTTCATCGACATCGGCATCCCGACTGATTACATGCGCGCTCAAATCGAAATCCCTGACCAGCAAAGGCGCGGCGCCGTGTTCCTCGACCGCGACGGCGTCATTAATGCGGACTATGGCTATGTCGGCCAGATCGCCCGATTTGAATGGCTGCCCGGGGTCAAGGAAGCCATCAAGAGCCTCAATGATTCAGGGCGCTTCGTCTTCGTCGTGACCAATCAGGCCGGCGTCGCCCGTGGTCTCTATGGCGAAGAGGCCGTCCACGACCTGCATGCACACATTAACCGAGAATTGGCGGAGATAGGTGCCCATATCGACGACTTCCGCTATTGCCCCTACCATCCGGAGGGGTCTGTTGCCGCCTATGCCCGCACCTCCGATTGGCGCAAGCCCGCACCCGGCATGCTGCTCGATTTGATGGCTTGCTGGCCGGTCGATCGTACGCAGAGCATCATGATTGGGAACCAGGACAGCGACGTCGAAGCCGGACGCAGCGCGGGATTGCGCGCCTACCGCATAAATCCAGACGAAAGCCTCGCTCGTTTTGTCGCCGAAATCTTGCCGCCGCCTTGCGTCGACGCGGCGCCGACCGCGCGCTTATAAACCCGTAAATCGCTGCCATCATCGAACATCGGCCGAATGGCGGACTCTTAATGGCTGCAACGGAGGAATCCTTTGTCATGTCCGATCCGATGCATGTGGCGGTCGCGCGGGAGATCGATGCAGCCGTAGCACTTTTCAACGCTCTGCCATATGCTTGGAGCCACTAATCATAACGTAATTTCAATAACATAGGTGTTCGCGGTTTCGTCCCGTTGGGCGCGCCAGTAAAATCAGTCATTTAGCTGATTTGTGATCGGATTGGTCAATATCGCCTGATTGCGTTATAAAAATAATCGACTCGGTACCCTATTTGCTTGGGGCCGAGCTGATCAGTCTGAGGAGAGACGTTTTGGAAGGCGAGTTTACGCACGGGACCGTCGCGATCGACAAGGACGGCGTCGTGACCGACACGCTGTTTTGCGGCGATCAGAAGGTGCAAGTAACCGTGATCATTCCGAGTGGCGCGCTCGGCGATTTCACCTCCTTCGATCATCAGAGCATCTGGCATTTTTATAAGGTTGCGCGCGGACGCATCGAAGCGGCCGTCAAAGCAAAATGCGGCGGCCTGCCGACGGAAAGCTGCACGATCACGCTCGATCCGACGGATCTGCAAATACAGCACTGAATCTCTTGACCCTGCGCAGTGACGCTGCCGCAGAGAATCCTCCAATTCCTAACGTTTGGTACTCGCTGCGCGTGGTGGCGTTGAACCACAGTTACGCCTCAGTTGGATCATGTTGCTCAGATCTGCATCAGCTTCCCGACCTCGTCATTCTCGCCATCATCGTCGTCTATGTGACCGGCCTTGCTATGCTGGCAGCATTCATCAGGCGCCATATTTTCAGGCTGCGTGAGAAAGACTCGCGCGGCGATGCAGCATTCAAAGGCTTCAAGGCCGTCATGTCGATGACCGGCATCATTCTGCGCATGTCGCCACGGACGAAGGATTTTTCGATATACTGGACGTAGCAAGTTCACGATGCGCTGCGTGCTCAAATGTATGGCAGTCAAACTCCAGAAAATAATCTTCGCCGAGTTCGTGGACCACGACGGTGGGGCCACTCGCGTTCCGCACTTATTCTTGACTCTCGACGATTGGCGTTTTGGCGCGGATCGTCAGCATCCGTGTGAACTCGACCGCTATTGACCTTTTACACGGGTTCGTACGCATCATCGACAGCATGTCTGCGATATGATCTTTAGTCCAAAGCGCTTGCCTAGTTTGAACTTAACAAATATCGCATTTAACGATCTAATCATTCGTGTGACCGCAGGCCCGAGAAATGACCTTGCGGAAGGTTGAGAAACATTGAAAAACCATCGGCCCTTTGACCTTGACCAATTTCGGGCTAAATCAAATGACATCATAAAATGGGACAAAATAAATAACAAAGTGAACTTGAAAAATTCCGTAGAGTCGTTCGCTAACCGTCTTTTAGACCCCCGCCGTTTCATCATTTGAGGGGACATTATGGAACGAAAAGAGCCTCGAGTTAAAAAGGACATTTCGTTCTTATTTTCTGTCCTTGGCGTATGCGCGATGGTCCTCTCCTCTGCCGCATGCTCTAACGACTCTCACCCGCAGCAAGGTCCGGCTGGTCCGAAGGGCGATAGGGGTGATAAAGGTCCGCCTGGAGTGCCAGGACCTAAAGGCGATCCAGGCGCGCAGGGGCCGTCCGGCCCGCGCGGCGACAGCGGCCTTCATGTGATCGCTTTAGGGCAGGACAAATGCCGCGCGCATGGCTGCGTCGTGACCTGCAACGCCAATGAAACTTTGGTATCGGTCATTTGCATCGCCGAAAAGCGTCATCCCACACCAACCATCATCGAAAACGCGAGTGGCACGGTGTCTGGGAGCTGCGCTGCCGGTGTTGGCGGCGTTCGCGCGCTATGCGTTGCGAAGTGAGCGACGCTGCATCGCTTATTAGGTTCGTTTGCTCTTCGTGCGTGCGTGCGATGTTGCCGCCGGTTTGCGTGCATGGCTGACGCGGCGGTTCGCCACCGAATGCGGCCCGGTTGCCGGCGACACGCCGCCCGTTGCGGCTTGCAATGCCGGGCGCAGGCGCGTCGAGGCGACATCGTTCGGTGTCGGCAAAGCGTCGGATGACGGTGTGGCTGCGAGCCAGAAACCGAGTTCGGCGGATTTCACCTGATTGTCGGCTGAGAAATAGGAATTCTGCCAGCTGTCATCCGTGGCGAGGAAGTGCCAGGCTTTCTCCTTCTCCTGGCAAAGCCAATAGCGCCACGCGTAATGATCATAGACATCGAGGCAATGCGCGGCATAAGCCTCGGCGATGGCGCGATGCTCGCGGATGATCGCCATGTTCTCATCATTGTTGTAGGACGCCGCATAACCGAGATTGTGGCTGCCGGTAACGACGACGCAATTATCGGCGAAGGGATCGACCACCACGATCTTATCGTGGATGACGGCATGCCCAGCCTGATTGAGTTCGGCTTCCCATTGGCCGAAGGCATCGGTCTTGGTGATGCCTTGCGCGCGGATCACCCGATAATCTTCCGGCAGTGGCGGATCGCCTTTCTGGCGCTTCTGCGGCGCACCGTCCGCGCCGCCATTATGGATCGCCGTATAGAAGCCGCCGGCCGCTTGCGCCGCCGTCACCGCGCCGCGCACGAACAAAGTCGGCCGCGCTTTCAGGGCACTCGCCACCGCATCGATGATGCTCGGCGAGCCCGGCTCGAAAGCGAGAAAGAGAATTGCCTGCTGCGCCTTGGAAATGATCTCGAAGACTTCGGCGAGATCGGGCGGCACGGCTTCGGTCTTCCCATGCGACCGGCTGCGCGCTTTGGGCGTGTTCGGCGAAAACCAAAGATCGACCGTGCCGCTGCCGTCCTCCAGCGCCAAAGCCGGGATCTGCTTGCCGTTCTCGCCGCGAAAATCGGTGCTCTGCTGCGCCTTGCCGCCTTCGCCCGCCGGGTCCGTATCGGCTTTGAGATCATCCCAATAGGTCTTGTAGGCGGCGGCAAGCGCAGGCGAGCGCGCAATGATCGAATTGTTCGTCTGCGCGCAGAGCGCATTCGATGTCCAATTGGTCGAGCCGAAGAGCACCGCTTGCGGGCCGCCCTTGTCGAGAACCTGGAATTTGTTGTGGCCGATATGACCGCTCGGCATGAAACGGTCGATGACGTCGGCGCCCGACTCGCGAATCTGAGCGCGCTGCTGCGCATAAGTGTCGTTCGTCTTCTCGCCGCTGTCCGTCGTTCCCGGCATGTTGGACAAGATGAGATGCGCTTTGTCTTTCAGCGCGGCGAGATGGGCGATGACCTCCTGATCCTGGAACTCGTAAAGCGCGCAATAGACCTCGCCGCTGCTGTGAAGCGCTTCATCGGACAGGGTGGTGAGAGCCACGATCATATCACCGGCGAGATCGATACGAAGCGGATCGCCTTCCTTGACGATATGCGCTTTCAGTCTGTCGACCATGGAACCCGCGGCCGTGCCGTCCGTCAGCACATGCGCGGTTGCCTGCGTCGCGAGAATGCCGCGATTGAAATAGGCCGACAGCGTGCCGTAAGATGGGCTGAGCTGCACTTGATTGGAGATCACCGGGCCGAACGGCATGGCCTGCAGGCTGCCGGGCGTGCCGGTCATCGGCACGATCTTGTACTTATAGGTGCCGCCGCGCTTGGCGTAGACGTCCTTCCAGAAGAATTTTTGCACCGGATCGTCAGCGGTCGTGCGGCCGGGCGTTGCCTGCTGGCCGGAAAAGGTCGCGAGCGCCGGCAGGCAGGTTTCGGTGCCGGCGCGGACATCGATGCGATAGATCGCGAAGCCCAAGCACTTCGGAAGTTTGCCGCCGAAAGTCCAGGCGACGACCGCAATATCATTGTTGGCGAATGCGACCGATTTCATGAGCCGCCTCCAAATTAAAATTATGTGCTTTTCGCGAAGACCACGCAGGCAAAAACCAAATTTCTAGAAGTGGGCCGTGACAGGGCGATGAAGTTCCTGCTGCAGTTGCGGCCGGGCGAAATCGAGATTGCATCAAGCGCTGCGGGAACAGTTTGCGCCCAAGCTCGTTTCAAAGGAACGAAAACCCGAGCTTTGGAGTTTCCGATGCTGAAATGGGCATTGATTTTCCTGCTGATTTCCGTCGTTGCCGGTATCCTCGGCTTCAGCGGTATCGCTGCCGGTGCGGCGGTGATCGCGAAGATTCTCTTCGGTCTGTGCCTGGCCGTCTTCCTCGTCTTCCTGGTGCTGGCGCTAATGGCGGGCGAGGTCCTGTTCGACCGATAAGACTCGCTGGCTGATACATCTCGGTCGGCGCGGATTGGATCACGCACATCCGATTTGCGCCCGGCCGATCCTTCCGGTTAGGTCACCTCATGTCGAACGAGGATGACCCGCATTCGAAAGCTCACTCCGCGCCCGAGGCGGAGGTCACTTCGCTTGATGCGGCGCGCCGCAGCCGCGCAAATCCGCCGCCGCGGGTCGCACCTGACGATCCGGGCGACGCGGACTCGCATAATCCGCTCGCGCTCGGCCTCGGCGCTGTGGTGATCCTGGCTCTTGTGATCGGCGCCTGGTTTCTGATCCAGAGCATGCGCTGCAATCCGCTTTTCTCCGACGCCGGCCTCTACCATTCCCGCGCCTGCCGATAGGTAAAAAGATCGTCCATCGATCTGTGACTTTGGCGTTGAGATCGCTGGCAAGACGCGCGGCGCGCTTCTATCGTCTCCAAGATGATTCGCCCGAATTTCCGGGCCGGGTGACACGCTCTTGCTTGACGAACATGGACCGATCGTAGCCTTGGATGCGCCGGTTGTGCCGCAATGGCCCCTCAACCGCGACGCAGCTTTCGACATTTGGCCGGCCTTCGATCCGGGCCGCTATCTCGATATGAATGCGAGCTTTGTCCGGCTTGGCCCGAACGAAGCCTGGGCCGTGTTCTGCCGCTATCAGGTGCCGCCGCAGCCGGGGCAGGGAACGCTCTGGGCCGTGCGTGTCGACAATGAGATGCGTCCGATCGGTCTGCCGATTCCGCTGCTTGGCGGCGGCACCGATCCGCGCGCGATCAACATCAACGGCCGCATTCTGGTCTTCTTCGCGATCGTCGAGCGGGATCCGGGCACGCAGTCGCCGTCCGGATCCTTCGTCGCCTTCGCCGAATATGCGGTGCATGACGGTCAATGGGAGAGCAAAGGCATCTTCAGCCTTCCCAAGCGCCCGATTAGCAACACGCTGTCGGCCGAGGCCGAGTCCGAATGGGAAAAGAATTGGATCCCTTTCGCGATCGATGACACACATGTCGGGCTCATTTATTCGCACGAGCCCTGGGACGTCATCAAACTACAAGTCGAGCGGGGACAGCCGCCGCGACTTCTCGAAGTGCACCGCTGTCCGGGAATCATCTGGGATGACGGCACGATTCGTGGCGGCACCGCGCCGGTGCCTTACGACGACGATCATCTCATCACCTTCTTTCACTCGGCTCAGGTGATCGGCAGCCGGCGTCTCTACAGCGTCGGCGCCTGCGTCTTCATGGCGAAGCCGCCCTATGCGCCGGTCTTGCAGACCTCCTATCCGCTGTTGATCGCGCCCTATAGACAGGGCGCGCATCGCTTCGGCTGGCGCTTCGCCGGCAGCGTGATCTTCCCTATGGGTGCCGAGCGGACGCCCGACGGCTATCGGCTTCTCTGCGGGATTGACGACGGCGAAGTCGGGCGGTTCTTCATCGCCGCCGCGGATCTGAAGCAGCGGCTCGCGCCGCCGCGCCCGGCGGTCTCAGGCACCGTGCATGACTATCGCGGCCGCGACGGCGCAAGGCTGCCGTTGAAGCGGCTGCTCTATGTGCCGGACCCGATCCCCGGCATTCCCGAGCTGCCGATGATCAATTTCGTGCGGATGCTGGCTGGCCGCGGCCGGACCTTCCTGGACATCGGCGCGCATATCGGCTTCTACACGATGGGTCTCGCGCCAGGCTTCAAGCGCGTCATCTCCTTCGAGCCGTCAAAGTTTCAATATGGCTGGCTGACCCGCAATCGCGCGCTCAACGACTATACGCATGTGCTTTGCGAACATGTGGCGCTTGGTGACACCAAGGGCGAGGCGACGTTGAATGTGCTAAGCTATGAGGGCGGCCTGAACACGCTCTCGGTCGAAGTCGCCAGCACGCACCACATCATGGATCAATATACCGTTCCGGTCGAAGTGCTCGACGATCGCGGCCTGAGCGATGTCGATTTGATGAAGATCGATGTCGAAGGCTTCGAGATCCAGGTGCTGCGCGGCGCGCGGCAGACGATCGCCGCGAGCCGGCCGGTCATATTGATCGAGGTTTGGACCGATCCGGTGCGGCGGCAGAATGTGAAAGCCATCATGGACGAGATGAACTATACTTTCGAGCCGCTGTTCCCGCTGTCGCCGGAGCTGGTGCTCTGCCTCCCGCAGGAGCGTCGCCAATCCTTCGCCTGGTTCATTTGACGGCGAAGGCCTGCGGCGCGCCGCCGGCGACGCGAATCTGGTGCATCGCCTGATAGGCGCGCTCCAGATTTCGCGCGAAGCGGTCCATGTCGAAGAGGCGAGACTGCGTGCGCGCCGCTTCAAGCCGGCGCTGCATATCGTCGATATACTCCGGCTCGGTCGCCAGCTTGATCGCCAGCGCTTCATACTCTTCGAGCGAATGGGTGATCAGCTCCGGCACGCCCGCTGACGTCAGCAGGCTCCCGGCCATGCGGCTCACATAAGTGTCGCCGGCGCAGGTGAGGACGGGCAGGCCGACCCACAGCGCGTCATTGCAGGTCGCGCCCGCATTATAGGGAAAGCTGTCGAGGAAGAGATCGGCGCAGCGCAGCCGCGCGAGATAGTTTTCGTAATGCGCGACGGGCGCGAAGACGATCCGCTCGGCGCCAACGCCATGCGCGGCGCGGGCGCGACTGAGGTTTTCGATGGTTTGCGGTGACTTGCAGTAGAGCCACAGCGTGCTGCCTTCGATGCGCTTCAAAAGCCGCATCCAGACGGCGAACATATCCGGCGTGATCTTGTTCGGATTGTTGAAGCTGCAGAAGACGAAGCCCTCTTCGGGCAGCCCATTCTCGGTGCGGGACGGGCGTTCCGGAATCGGGCGCTGCGGATCGCTCGGCTGATAGCAGTCAGGCAGATGCACGATCTTTTCGGAATAATATTGCTGCTGCTCCGCCGGCACGATGAAGCGGTCGGCGATCACATAATCGATGAAGTCGGCGCCCATCGAGCCGGGCCAGCCGAGAAAGCTGACTTGGATCGGCGCCGGCCGCAAAGCCAGAATGTCGAGCCGCGAGCCGCTCGTCGGGCCGGTCAGATCGATGAGAACATCGACGCCGTCCGCATGGATCTTCCGCGCGGCGTCGACGTTCGACATGTGATGCAGATCGACGAAACGGTCGCAGGCCTGCTTTATCCTGCCGCGCAGGACGCCTGGGTCGTCGGTGCCGAGCGCGTAGCCGATGAGCTCAACCTGATTGCGGTCGTGCTTGGCAAAAAGATCGGGCAGCAGGCGGCCCACCGGATGATCGCGGTAATCGGCCGAGAAATAGCCGATCCGGATCTTACCAGACGTCGAGGGGGCCGCATGCGGACCGACCCGCGCGGTATTTTCATTGTGGCGCTTCATCGCGAGCCGCGCGCAGGCAAGCTGCTGCGCCGGAGACGACGAGAAGCTCATCATCAGCAGCATGAAGATCACGTCCTTCTGCTGCGCGATGAAGTCGATCAGGCGCTGTTCGTCCCTGGCATATTCGCTCCAGTCGCAAATATGCCGCCGGATCTTGATGAGCTCGACGATCGCCGAATCGAAATCGGGCTTCAGCGCGATCGCCTGCTTCAAGACTTCGGCCGCTTCGTCGAATTTGAACTGTTCTTCGAGGCCGACCGCCAGATTGCCGAGCGCCGCGGCATAATCGGCGCGGATCGCGGTCGCCTTGCGATAGGCCTCGACCGCATCGTTGATTTTGCCCTGCCGCTGCAGGAGAACGCCGAGATTGCAGAGGATTTCGGCGCTGTCGGGCGCCAGAGCGGCGGCCCTTTGGCTCATCGCCGCACCTTCGTCGAAATTGCCGACGCTGCCGAGGAGGGTGCCGAGATTGGAATGCGCGGCGGCGTGATTGGGATCCAGCGCAAGGACCTGGCGATAGACCTTCATCGCCTCCTCGGTCCAGCCGAGATTGGTGAGCGCGCGTGCCGTGTTGAAATAAGGGTCGACGAAATCGGGCTTCAGCCCAATCGCCTCGCGAAAACCGAGAATCGCTTGCGCGTAGCGCCCCTGCGAAAAGAGGATGATGCCGAAATTGTTCCAGAGATCGGCGCGTTTCGGCTGCAGGGGAATGAGCTTGCGGTAGACGTCGGCTGCTTCCTCATATTTCCCAGCGCCCTCGAGCGCCGCGATCAGATTGACATGGGCATCGGCATAATCGTCACGCAGGGTGATGGCGCGGAGGCAGGCTTCCGCTGCTTCGGCGAAGGCGCGCCGCGCAATGAGGGCAAGACCGAGATTGGACCAGCTTTCGGCATGGGCCGGCTGAATTTGCCCGATCCGGCGATAGAGTCGTTCGGCTTCTTTCAAACGCCCGGCGCGGTGATGGGCGACCGCTTCATTAAAGAGGGCAGCAACGGGTGCGAGCCTCCCGGTTTTGGCCCGGGCTTGCGATCTCGCCATGGATTTTGCTCCTTGCAGCGGCACGCGCTGGCCGCCATCTTTTCGACTCAACGAAAGGCAGCTTTCCAAGCGGAACTGGTCCCAGGCTGTCCGGAAGACGCAAGCTTGACGAAAGCTTGGCGCTTTAGCTTTCGTTAAACAAATCGTGCAAGATTCGGCTCGTGAGGTCGAATTTTTCACGATCGAGCATTCGCGTCAGATGGTGCAGATGATCTGCTACCGTTGACCTGGAGGACCCTCGTCCCTCCGAAGGCCGTACGACGCGACGGTGTTTAACAATCACTTCAAACGTCATGGGTTTTGCTGCGCCGATCGTTGATCGGCGCAAGTGATCCGGCACGTTTACACCGTCACTGACGCATCCGCGTCACGTTGAATGCCCTCGGGCGAGGAGTCGGACTGTGACCTCTATTATCTCGTCTTTGACGAACCCTCAGATCGCGGCGCTTTCCACAACAACAATCTCAAATTTAACAACAGACGATATCGTTGCCATCAGCAGTTCACAGGCGGGTGCGCTCACTTCGACCCAGCTTAAGGCGCTCACGACAGATGATGTCGCCGCACTCTCCTCCAGCCAGGTCGCGGCCTTCACGCCTACCGCGCTCGCCGGCCTCGGCGCCGCCCAGATCGTCGCACTGACGACATCCGTCGCCGCCAATTTAAAGACGGCCGAAATCGCCGTCCTCTCGACCACACAGATCGCAGCCCTCACCACCGACCAGCTCACCAATCTCTCGACCGCGGACATCGCCGCGCTTTCATCGAAGCAGGTCGGCGCGTTGACGTCGACGCAGGTCAGCTCGCTGACCTCCACGGATTTGAATTCTCTCTCGATCAATGCGCTGTTGAGCCTGGCGGTCGCCAATCTGACCACGGATCAGGTCCAGACGCTGTCGACTGCTGACGTCCATGCCCTGTCGACGTCGCAGGTCGTGGCGCTGGGGACCGCTTTGGCTTCGGCCCTGACGACGACGCAGATCGGCGCGCTGACGAGCACGCAGGTCGCGGCGCTGACCACCGCGCAGGTCTCCAACCTGACGACCGATGAGGTGAGCAACCTCTCGACCGCCAACCTCATCCATCTGTCGACGGCGCAGGTCGCCTCGCTGACCACGGATCAAGTTGTCTCGCTCGGCACCGCTCAGGTGCAATCGTTGACGACCGCCGAAGTGAAGGCGCTGACCACCGCGCAGCTGTCGAACCTCACGACGGACCAGGAAGCTGCGCTGACGACGGCGCAGGTTTCGAGCCTGACGACGGCGCAGGTCGTCAATCTGACCACCGATGAAATCGTCTCGCTCGGCACCGCCCAGGTGCATGCGCTGACTACGGCCCAGACCGCCGCTCTGACCACCGCTCAGCTGACCAGCCTGACGACGGCGCAGGAAGCTGCTCTGACGACAGCGCAGGTCGCCACGCTGACGACGGCGCAGGTCGCCAATCTGACGACTGATGAAGTCGTCGCGCTCGGCACCGCGCAAGTGCAGGCTTTGACCACCGCGCAGGTTGTCGCGCTCGGCACGGCGCTCGCTTCGACCCTGACCACGACGCAGGTCGCGGCCCTGACCACCGCTCAGGCGGCGGCTCTGACCACCGCGCAAATCGCTAATTTGACCACCGATCAGGTTGGCAGCCTCTCGACCGCGAACCTCGTCCATCTTTCGACGACACAGATCGCGGCCCTGACCACCGATGAAGTCGTGGCGCTTGGCACCGCCCAGGTGCAGGCGCTGACGACCTCCGAAATCAAGGCGCTGACGACCGCCCAGCTGACCAGCCTGACGACGGCGCAGGAAGCCGCTCTGACGACGGCGCAGGTCGCCAACCTCACGACGGCGCAGGTCGCCAATCTGACCACCGATGAAGTCGTCGCGCTCGGCACCGCCCAGGTGCAGGCGCTGACGACCTCCGAAATCA
>JBKQRA010000047.1:0-21620 GCA_052144065.1 Methylovirgula sp.
GTGTAGCGCCCGTTCTGATAGAGATAGAGCACGCGGGCGCCGAGCGGATTGTCCAGACCTCCCGGCATGCCGCCGGCATATTTGCGGGCCTCTGGCTGGCGCGCGATCATCTCCTTGGGCGGCGTCCAAGTGGGCCATTCGGCCTTGCGCCCGACATAAGCGTCACCGCTCCACAGGAAGCCGGGGCGGCTGACATTGGCGCCATAGCGGGTGGCGTTTCCGTCGCCCTCGATGCGGTAAACATAGTAATTGGCGGGATCGATGATAATCGTGCCCGGCGCTTCCTTGCTGTCGTAGCGCACGGTCCGGCGCCAATATTTCGGATCGACCCTCCTGAGATCGACCGCCGGGATCGGGAATTTCTCGTTGGGCGCCGGCCCATAAAGCGCCATCATGTCGGCTGGGATCATGCTGTCGGACGTCGCGCAACCGGCGAGCCCAAGCGCTCCGAGACTGGCGGCGGAGCCGAACAGAAACGACCGGCGGTCGAGACGCCCCGACCGAAGCCCAAGCAGAGCCTCGTTTCCTTCGCGGGGATCGGCGATCCCACGGTCCATGATCATGATTTTGGAGTTTCGCATGTCCTGTCGCCCGATCATAGAATACTCCGGCATAAACCCGCTGAACGTCTTAGTGGAAGCTGATTTGCCATCACACGGCTCGATTGGCAAGCTCGGGTCTTAGCTGGGCGGCGCTACCATGCGCCAAAGTCGTTAACGTTTACGCGGTCTCGCAGTCTCACTTCGCGCGCGTTTCGATAATAATATGCAGATCTCGGCATCGGTCAGGTCGGCGTGAGCAAACCGACCTGTGATCGAAGGCTGTCGCCGCCACTTTCGCGCCGTGAAGCGCTCGTCCGGTCAGCGGACGTTCGGCGAGGCAGAGATGGGTCACAAGTAGAATTTCGCCCCACCCGCCTCAGCTTCACATCTTCAAAAATCGCGGCAACAGAGATTCGCCAACTCCCCCGCGCGCCCGCACCCTTTCGCTACGTGCGCCGCCGCACATTTTCGCCTGCGCGACCTCGTTAACTTCCTCCCATCAAGAACGCGATGGAGGCAAACATGTCGAACGCTTATTACTCGGTCATCGATCACGCATCGGCCCGCAGGCAATTTCGGCTATCGATCGTCGTCGTCGTCGGCATGGCCGTCGGGGCGTTCATTTTGGGCTTCGCGACGCCGATTCATCAGGCGCCGAAGGCGATGACGCTGGACGATGGAGCCGCCTTCACTGGTCGCCTGGTCAGCTTGTTCGAGAAGTGAAATTCGGCCGTCTTCAGCCCCCAAGCCGCCCCAACTTCAGTCCCCGCCGCTCCAGCATTTCCGCGAATCGCGGCGACAGCAAAAACGCCAGCTCCTGCTCGCGGGTCACCGTCACCGGGTCCAGCGCGCGCAAGTCCTGGTCGACGTGGCCGGGGTGGCACATGATCAGATGGCGCCGTCCGCGCGCGCGCAGATAAGACTCGAATTGCGCGGCGTAATCATGGCCCGGATTGAACTCGGAAAAGCCGGCGAAGCCGTCGTTGACGACGAAGCCTGCGCGGCGCGCGGCGCGGCGGAAGCCCGCGGCCAGACCCCTTACCACCAAGGCCTTTTTGACCTGCGCGCCGCGCAAAAAAATGCGGTGCAAGGAGTCGCCGCTGTCGCGCAGCCAGCACTTGCCTTGCAAACGCCGCTGCTCTAGCGCGTCGAGCAGCGCGCCGCGAATCGCCGGCAGCGCCTGCACATGCTGGTGACCGTCGACGAAATCCGGCGCGCGCATCATCACCGCCTGGAAGCGGTCGAGCTGGCGGTCGATTTCTTCGCGGATTTCGTCCATCGGCAGCTTGCCGCGCATCGAAAGGCGGATCACCTCCGAGACCGATGGAAACGCGCCCTTCGGCGCGAATCTCGGCATCGTCCCGAGCGGGGCGCCGAGCGTCAGATTGAAATGCAGGCCGATATCGGCGTCGAACTCGCCGCGCGCGAGGTCGCGCCCGAGCGCCGGCCAGCGCGGGCCGTTGGTCAGCACGGACACGGCCGACAGCCGCCCCGCCCGCAGCGCCTCCAGAATGCCGGCGCTGACGCCATGGGACAGTGCGTAATCGTCCGCGCAAAGCGTGATGGATTTGTTTTTGGCCATTGCTTCAACGCCCTTCGCGGCGGCGTATCGCACGGCGCGGCGCGCGTGTATAGTCCGTCGCGCGCGGCCTTGTTTTTTAGACGCCGCGCCAAACGGAAACGGAATTGACGAAGAAGCAGCAAAGCGCCCCACGCCCCACGCCGACGCCCTCGCGCGAAGACATTCTTGCATTTCTGGCGCGCGAAAAAGAGGCGATGCGCAAGTCCGGCCAGAGCGGCAAGATCGGCAAGCGCGAGATCGCGCGCGCCTTCGGCATCAAGGGCGCCGACAAGATCGAGTTGAAGCGGCTCTTGAGCGAACTCGCGGCGGACGGCGCGATAGAGAAGCGCGGCAAGCGCCTCGCGAAGCCCGGCGCCCTGCCCGCCGTGGCGCTGGTCGACATCATCGGTCGCGACGCCGACGGCGAGCTGATCGCGGCGCCGGTCGAGTGGAACGAGGACGAATTCGGACCGCCGCCGCGCATTTTGATCCACGCGCCGCGCAGAGCCCGGCCCGGCGAGCCGCTGCCCGGCGTCGGCGACCGCGCGCTGGCCCGCGCCGAGCCCGACCGCGACGCCGGCCCCACCGATCCGCAATTCACCGGACGGGTCATCAAGCTGCTGGCGAAAGCGCGCCATCGGCTGCTCGGCGTGCTGCGGATCGAGGAGAATGGCGCCGGACGGCTGGAGCCGATCGACAAGAAGCAGGCCGGCCGCGATCTCGTCGTCGCCAAGGAAGATTGGGGCGAGGCGCGCGACGGCGATCTCGTCAGCGTCGACCTCCTCGGCAAGACGCGGCTCGGCGCGGGGCGCGCCCGCGTGCGCGAATGTCTCGGCTCCGTCAAGGGCGAAAAGGCGGTCAGCCTGATCGCTCTGCGCGCCCATGACATCCCCGATCTGTTCCGGCCCGAGGCGCTGGCGGAGGCGGAAAAAATCCACGCGCTTCGGCAGGGCGCCCATCACGAGGACTGGCGCGACCTGCCGCTCCTCACCATCGACCCGCCCGACGCAAAGGATCACGACGACGCGGTCCATGCGGCGCCGGATACGGCGAGCGACAATCCAGAAGGCTTCGTCGTGACGGTGGCCATCGCCGACGTCGCCCATTATGTGCGGCCGCATACGGCGCTCGACCGCGACGCGCTGGAGCGCGGCAATTCGGTGTATTTTCCGGACCGCGTCGTGCCGATGCTGCCCGAGCGCATCTCAAACGATCTGTGTTCGCTGCGCGCCCTCGAGGACCGGCCGGCGCTCGCGGTGCGGCTGCGGCTCGACAAGCACGGCCGCAAACTCGGCCACGGCTTTCACCGCGTCATGATGCGCTCGGTCGCCAAGCTCAATTACGCCCAGGCGCAGGCGGCGATCGACGGACGCCCGGACGAGACGACGGCGCCGCTGCTGGAGGACGTGCTGCGTCCGCTTTGGGCGGCCCATGCGGCGGCGAAACACGCGCGCCATGTTCGCGCGCCGCTCGATCTCGATCTGCCCGAGCGCAAGATTTTGCTAAAAGCCGACGGCGCCTTCGACCGCGTCGTCATTCCGCCGCGATTGGAGGCGCATCGGCTGATCGAGGAATTCATGATCCTCGCCAATGTCGCCGCCGCCGAAACGCTGGAGGAGAACCGGCAAAGGCTGATCTACCGCGCTCACGACGAGCCTTCGCGCGAGAAGCTTTCCGCGCTGTCGGAGTTCCTCGCGACGATCGGCGTGAAATTCGCGAAGGGCCAGACCGTGCGCGCGGCCAATTTCAACGCCATTCTCGCGCGGGTCAAAGGGCTGGATCAGGAAAATCTCGTCAACGAAATCGTTTTGCGCACGCAGGCGCAGGCTGAATACACGCACGAGAATTACGGCCATTTCGGCCTGAACCTGCGCCGCTACGCGCATTTCACCTCGCCAATCCGCCGCTACGCCGATCTCATCGTGCATCGCGCGCTGATCCGAGCACTGCATCTCGGCAGCGACGGCCTGCCGAATATGGAAGGCGAAGACCTTGCCGAAATCGCCGCGCGCATCTCGGCGGCCGAGCGGCGCGCCATGGCCGCCGAGCGCGAGACGATCGAGCGCCTGATCGCCGCGCATCTCGCCGGGCAAGTCGGCACGATCTTCGAAGGCCGGATCTCCGGCGTCACCAAGGTCGGGCTTTTCGTCAAGCTGCGCGACACCGGCGCCGACGGCTTCATTCCAGCAGCGAGCCTCGGCAATGAATATTATCACTATGACGAAGCGCTTCACGCCCTCGTCGCCGGCCGCAGCGGCGAGATGCATCGCCTGGGCGATGAGGTGACGGTGAAGCTTATCGAAGCCGCGCCCTTTGCCGGCGCGCTGCGTTTCGAGCTTCTGAGCGAAGGCGAGAAACTGTCGCGATCCGGGCTGGAGCGGAGCAAGGGCAAGCGGGCCAGCCGCCGCGACAACAGGCCCGATGGCGAGCGGACGGGGACGCGCCTAAATAAATCACGTCGTAGATGAGTCGACGCGCCGTGGCCTCTCATTTCCTCGCCGCGGCGATCCGCCTTCATGAAACGCCTAGCGCTTTAAGAAAATCGGCCGACTCCAGAAAACATCTGCGGAGTGTGAACTCGTTTATGTGGCGCAATGCAGCGTCGCGGCCCCTAACCCTCTGAGAAGTGGGTTTCTCCCATGAATATGGATGTCTCGCACACGCCCTATGTGACCCTCGCCAGCAACGAACCGGTCGCGAAGCGCGATCGCGATGTCTGGCAATCGATCAAGCGCGGCGCGCTCGGCAAATGCCCGAACTGCGGCAAAGGCAAGATCTTTTACCGCTATCTCAAAGTGAATGACCGCTGCCCGGCCTGCGGCGAAGAGTTCTTTCATCATCGCGCCGATGATGCGCCACCCTATCTGACGATCCTCGTCGTCGGTCATATCGTTGGCACCTGCATTCTCGCGGTCGACAGCTTCGCGCCGAATCTGCCGCTGGTCTATCATATGATCCTCTGGCCGACGCTCACTTTGGTGCTGAGCCTCGCTCTGCTGCCCGTCTTCAAGGGCGGCCTCATCGCCTTGCAATGGGCGCTGCGCATGCATGGCTTCGAGACGGCTGGCGCGCCCAGCCCCAAAACCTTCGAAAAGAATGAGTGAGGATAGCGGCGCCTCCGAACCCGTTGCCGCGCCGCCGGAGCCTGCGGCAACGCCGCGGCCGCATGCCGTACGGCCGCGTTTTGCCGCCTCCATGCTGCTCATCGACCGCAGCGGCCCCGAGCCCACGGTTCTCCTCGGACGCCGCAATGCGGCGCTGAAATTCCTGCCGAACAAATATGCCTTTCCCGGCGGCCGGCTTGAGCCCGACGATCGCGCGATGGTGGCATCTGGATGTTTGCGCGAGCGCTGCATCGATCGCCTGCAGCTGCGCCGCCGAAATGGTTCACCGCCGCCGCAAGCCTTCGCATTGGCCGCCATTCGCGAGCTGTTTGAAGAAACCGGCCTGCTGCTTGGGGCAAAGGCGCAGGCAGACTCAAAGGCAGCGATCCCGCCCGCCTGGCAGGCGTTCACCGATCTGGGCTTCACGCCAAATCTCGCACCGCTCACCTATTTCGCGCGCGCCATTACGCCGCCGTCTTTTCCGCGCAGGTTTGATACGAGCTTCTTTCTGCTCGATGCGAGCGAGATCGCGCATCGGATCCACGGCTACGTCAGCGACGATACCGAACTCGTCGAGCTTGTGTGGCTACCTTTCGCGGAAGCCGGCCAACGCGACGTTCCGAAGATCACGGCCATGATCTTGCTTGAGCTCGAAGCCCGCATTAAAGCCGGCTTCCCCGATACTCTGCCGGTGCCCTTCTTCTATGAAAGAAATCGACGCTGGATACGCGAAGAGCTCGCATGACGATGCTGCGCCGGCGCCAAAGGACCGTCCCGCTCTCGCCTTAGCCGCGGCCATCGCCACCGTCTCGCTGGTCGGCGTCGGCCTGTCGCTGACCATGGCCCTGCTTGCCGTGCGGCTGGCGCAATTGGGCTATTCGGCCCGTGCCATCGGTCTCAATCCTGCCGCCGGCGGCTTGGCGACGCTGGCGATCGCGACTTTCGTCCCGCATCTCGCTCATAGACTCGGCGTGCGCAATCTTCTGTTTTGCGCCCTCGTCGCGGCCGTGCTGAGCCTCGCTGCCTTCGCGCTTTATGAGAACTATTGGTCCTGGCTGGTGATCCGCGGCGTCTATGGCGCCTCGCTCACCATCCTTTTCGTGCTGAGCGAATTCTGGATCAACTCGGTCGCGCCGCCCGAACGGCGTGGAATTATCCTCGGCATCTATACGACGAGCCTCGCCGCGGGCTTTGCCGCCGGGCCGACGATTCTGGCGCTCACCGGCACGCAGGGCGCGGCGCCATTCCTCGCGGCGATTCTCTTATTCCTGATCGCGAGTGTTCCAGTCGCGCTCGTCGGCGGCCAAGCCCCCGAAATTGAAACCAAAGCCGAGACCTCGCCGAAGAGTTTTTTGCGGGCGGCGCCGGTGGCGACGCTCGCGGCACTCGTCTTCGGCGCCATCGAGACCTCGGCCATGGGACTTCTGCCGGTCTTTGCCTTGCGCAACGGCCTACGGCCGGAGACTGGCGCCCTCCTCGTCAGCCTCTTTGCGTTAGGCAATGTGATCTTTCCGATCCCGATGGGACTGCTTTCGGACCGCTTCGACCGCCGCCGCCTGCTGACGATCGTCGCTGCGGCGGGCGTCGTCGGCGCCGTCTTGCTGCCGCTGGCGGCGGACAAATCCTTCACCCTCTTCGCCTGCCTGCTGGTGGCCTGGGGAGGCGTCGTCGGCAGCCTCTATGCGGTGGGCCTCGCCCATCTCGGCCAACGCTACGAGGGGGTCGAGCTTGCCGCCGCCAACGCGACCTACATTATGCTCTATTCGGTCGGCATGCTCGTCGGACCGCCGCTTCTCGGCATCGGGCTCGATTTTGCGTCGCCGGGGCTGTTTTGGTCCATCGCAGCACTGCTTTTCGCCTATTTCGGCATTGCCGTATGGCGGTTGAAGGCGGCCGATCCCTAAGACGTCAAAACCTTGACAAGCAGGGCGCGATCCTTATGGTGCGCGCATATTTTGCCCCTTCCCGCCTCTTTGCCGCTGAAAAGCCCGCCAGGGAAGGGTTTGGGATTCACTGAAGAGCGCGCCGCGACTGTCCGGCGCTGAAGGACTCGAAGACAATGGCTAAGGCCGCGATGATCAAGATCAAGCTCCTGTCGACCGCCGACACGGGCTATTTCTATGTGACGAAGAAGAACGCCCGCACCAAGACGGAAAAGCTGTCGTTCAAGAAATACGATCCGGTCGCGCGCAAGCACGTCGAGTTCAAGGAAACCAAGATCAAGTGAGGCCCGTTCCGGGCCTCATCCATTTTGTCAAAACATTCGTATTTTATTAATCCTATCAAAATTTTGCCGCGCGCAGCGAAACTTCATGTTTCGCTTTCGTTGACGATCTCGCCGGACATGTTGCTGCAGGATTGAAGGGCCACCAGGAAATGGTGGCCGGCGGCAAATGGTGTCTCGAGGAGGCCACTCCAAACCATTTGCACGCCGGCCGACCCTACGGACCCAGGAGATGCGGCGGACCTGAGCACTCCGCAGGGTATCTAAAGTCGCAAAGATCAGGGCCAAGCATGGCCCCGTTTCAATCTAAGCCTAAAATGTGAGCCCGCCGCTGCGCTGGGCTCGCATTGCCACATCGACTTGGATCGACTTTGCACCTCAAGCCGATCAGCCCCTCAAGGGGCGCATTTGCCGGGGTCGCGGAAATCGCCAATCGCGTGACTATTGAAGCGATAAAGCGCCGGAAGATGATTGCGGAAAGACCTCGCGGGCCCGCTTCACAGAACTCTTCAGGCCCCCCGGCCCAACTGGGATGAACGTTAGCGCGACGGCCTTAAAAAGCAAACTGCTTATTGGAGGGATTTGAAGAGGTTCCCCCTATTGGAACGCGGCAAAGTTAACGGGCGAAATTTCCCCGGCCGCAACCGATTACGCTGCATCCGCCGAGACGCGATTGCGCCCCTCGGTCTTCGACCGGTAAAGCGCCCGGTCGGCCCGGCGAAACAAACCGTCGGGCTCGGCGTCATGGCCGCGTTCGGCGAGACCGATCGAGGCGGTGACGGGAATCTGCCGGCCGCCGTCGTCGATCTGGAAATGCCGTCGGGCGATCTCGCCACGCAGGCGCTCGGCAACTTTCGCCGCGATCTCCATGCAGGTATCGGGCATGACGACCACGAACTCCTCGCCGCCGAGCCGGCAGATCAGATCCGAGGTGCGAATGACCTTGCGGATGCGCTCCGAAAAGCCGCGCAGCACCATATCGCCCGCATCATGCCCATAGGTATCGTTGACGCCCTTGAAGTGGTCGATGTCGAGAATCATCAGGGCGAGTGGCCGGCCGCGATTCGCCGCTTCAGCGACGAGCGAGGCAAGATGGGTCTCCAAATAGCGGCGATTGTGGACGCCGGTCAGCGGATCGACGACGGCCAGCTCGATCGAAGCCTGCACATTGTCGCGCAGCGCATCGGCATAGCGCTTGCGCCTGATCTGCGAACGCGCCCGGGCGACGAGCTCATGGCCATCGATCGGCCGCGACAGGAAGTCGTTCACGCCCAGATCGAGGGCGCGCAGCACGCGGGCCCGGTCCTCCATCTCGGCGAGACACAGAATTGGCATCTGCCGCGTGCGTTCGAGCGAGCGGATCTGGCTGCACAGCCGCAACGCGTCGAAATCTTTCAGGCCGAGGCTGATGATGAAGAGATCATAAGCGCCGGCGACGGCCTTGATCAGCGCCTCCTGCGGATCCTTTTCGACCTCGACCACCGCCTTGCCGCGCATGGCCGAGAGGACCTGATCGACCGAGGAATTGCGGTCGTCGACGAGCAGAATGCGGCCGTTGCTGCAATCTTCCGACAGCGCCTGAATGAGCGGGTCCGGCATGCCGAGGCTGACGGAGGTCGCGGCACGGGTGCGCAATTCATCGAGCACCATTTTGAGCCGCGCCAACGATCGCACCCTCGCGACCAGCGTCATCTCATCGATCGGCTTGGTGAGAAAATCGTCGGCGCCGGCCTCGAGCCCCTTGAGTCGGTCGGCCGGCTGGTCGAGGGCGGTCACCATGACGACCGGGATGTGGGCGGTCAACGGATCGCGCTTGAGCCTTCGGCAGGCCTCGAAGCCGTCCATGCCGGGCATCATTACATCGAGAAGCACGACATCGCAGTCGTGGCGCGCGCAGATCGCCAAGGCTTCGGGACCGCTCGTCGCGGTCATGACATCGAAGTATTCGGCCGTGAGGCGCGCTTCCAGCAATTTCAGATTTGGAATGACGTCGTCAACGACCAGGATTCGAGCGGTCATATCCTACACTTCCTCAACGCTACGCTTTACTGGAATGGATGCGGGCGATTAGCCTAGGACTCGATGTAATTGCGGACGGTTTCGAGGAATTTGACGACGGAAATGGGCTTCGACAGATAGGCTTCGCAGCCGCCCTGGCGAATCTTTTCCTCGTCGCCCTTCATCGCGAATGCGGTGATGGCGATGACCGGAATGTGGCGCAGTTCCTCGTCGTCCTTGATCCATTGGGTCACTTGCAGGCCGGAGACTTCCGGCAGCTGAATGTCCATCAAGATGAGGTCCGGGCGATGGGTACGCGCCAATTCGACAGCCTCGACGCCGCTGCGGGTCTGCACCGTCAGATAGCCATGTGCCTCGAGAAGATCATTGAAGAGCTTCATGTTGAGTTCATTGTCCTCGACGATCAGAACGCTCTTTTGCATGATATGAACCTATTCCGCCGATAAGGCGGGGGACTATCCGCGGCCGGCCAGTCCGACAATAACCGGAAGCGGTAACAGAGAGAAATTTACAAAGGGGAAATACAGTTGAAGAAACGCGGTCCCGGTCCTGATTTGTCCACAGCGCCGCGCCGTAAAACCCATGGTTTCGGGCTGATTTCGGGGCGTACGGCAAGCCTGAGGATGGCTCAAGAAACGGCTCAAGAACTGGCAGTCAGAGCTTTCGTTTTCCTTGCTCTCGACGCAGAAAGAGCGCGGCGTTTTGCGGCGCAAAGCGGCCTTTCCCCAGAAAATTTGCGGGAAGCGGCGGAAACTCCTGAGTTTTTAGAAGGGGTGCTCGACTATTTCATGGGCGACGAAAGCCTCCTGCTCGCGTTCACATCTAATTGTGGTATCGATCCGGCCGACGTCGCACGCGCCCGCGCATCCCTCGCGCCGCCGCCTGTGGACGACTGATGTCTCAGGTACATGGCTACTGCCGCGACTGCCTCACGGCCTTCGATGCAAGCCCGGCCTCGTACCAAACCTCGCACCGCTGCCCGGCCTGCCGCTCGCCGCGGCTGAGCCAGCATTCTGAAATCGACCGGCTCGCGATCGCCCATATCGATTGCGACGCCTTCTATGCCTCGGTCGAAAAGCGCGATCACCCGCAACTGCGCGACAAGCCGCTCATCGCCGGCGGCGGCAAACGCGGCGGCGTCTCTACCTGCTGCTACATCGCAAGGACCTTTGGCGTGCGCTCCGCAATGCCGATGTTCCAGGCGCTCAAACTCTGCCCCCAGGCGGTGGTCGTGCCGCCCGACATGGGCAAATACTCCCGCATCGGCCGCGAGATCCGCAGCCTGATGCGCGAGCTGACGCCACTCGTCGAGCCAATCTCGATCGACGAAGCTTTTCTCGATCTTTCCGGCACCGAGGCGCTGCATCGCGCGAGCCCTGCCTTGGTGCTCGCACGCTTTGCCAAGCGCATCGAAGACGAGATGAATCTCACGGTTTCGGTGGGGCTCAGCTATTGCAAATTCCTCGCGAAGATCGCCTCCGATCTCGATAAGCCGCGCGGCTTCACCATCATCGGCCAAACGGAAGCAAAGGAGTTTTTGGCGACGCGGCCGATCGCTCTCATCTTCGGCATCGGCCGCGTCGCGGAATCGCGTCTCGCAAAAGACGGCTTTCGTCTGATGAGCGATCTGCAGGGCCAGAGCGAAGCCGAGCTGATGAAACGTTACGGAGCCGAAGGCCAGCGGCTTTGGCGATTATCGCAAGGCATCGACACGCGCAGGGTTGAGCCGGAACACAGCGTCAAAAGTCTGTCCGCCGAGACGACCTTCGCCACCGATATCGGCACGGAGACGGAGCTGACGCCGATCCTTTATGTTCTCTGCGAAAAAGTCGCCGCGCGCCTGAAAACCGCGGGCCTCGCGGGCCGCAGCATCACGCTGAAATTGAAGACGGCGGATTTCAAATTGCGCACGCGGACACGCTCGGGCTTTGCGCCGACGCAGCTGCCCGGCCGGCTCTTCGCACCGGCGCGCGATCTGATGTTGGCCGAGCTCGACGGCACGCGCTTCAGGCTCATCGGCATTGCAGCGGGCGATCTCTGCGGCGCTGACGAAGCCGATCGCGGCGATCTCGTCGATATGAAAGTCGGGCGCGACAAGGCCGAAGACAAAGCCATCGACGCGATCCGCGCTAAATTCGGACGGGCCGCGATCGTCAAGGGAATCACTCTGCGCAAGAAATAGCGCGAGACGCGATGCCCTATTTGCAGGCGGGCGTCGGCAGCAGCTCGAGGCTGGTCATCTGTCCGGCGAGAATGAAATCGCCATAGTCGAGCCGCAAGGCGCGCGAGATGCCGTTCTCATAGAGATCGAAAGCGAGCGTATAGCTCGGCAGCTCGTCCTTCCGGCTCACATCGAAATAGCTGATGGTGACGGGCCAGCGCCGCATGTCTTTCAGCAGCGGAATCTGCACAGCCGACTCGATTGGCGGCGTGCTGATCGGGGCGCCGATGAACGTCGTCGTCTGAAAGATCTTCTCGCCGGTCTCGGAGCCGTCATAGACCTTCACTTCGAAGATATGCTGGCCGGCTTTGGCGGCGGCCAAGATATATTTCAGATGCTCGGTCGGAAACAGAACGCTGCGATCGATATCGATCTTCTTTTGCTTCGGCTTGGTGAGCGCGACGGCGACCGGGCCGCCGCTCACCCGCTGGGCGCGGCCATCGACCTCGTCGGTGCCTTCATTGTCGACCTGCGTCTGCATCTTGAAGGCGAAGCTCTTGCCGCTCGCATCCTCGAATGTCGTCGAATGCATGTCCGAGACGCGCGTAGGACCCTCGGCCGGCTGCAGCTCGGTCAATTGCCGAAAGGTCTGCGTATAGCCGTCGCAAGAGGAGCCGCTGAAATCGAAGGCGATGCGGCCGCGCGCGAAGGTGGGGCTCTTCGAGCCGGTCGATTTGAGCAAAGTGAGATCATAGATCGCCCGATGCGAGGCCAACGGGGTCGCTTCGATCAAGGCGTCGGAGGTGTTGAAACGCGGGAGACGCGGCGGGACATTGGCGGCGAAAACCGGGATGCCGCCGGCGACCGCGAGGACAGCGAGCAAAGAACAGGCAAGAACAGGTCGTTTCGTCATCGAGCTCGCCAAGGCGCGTTTCTCCTTCTTGCCGCCGTTGGGCGGTCGGTCTTTTCAACGGCAACGCAAGGCGAAATTAAGATGCGCCGCCAGCGCTGGCAACCGGAACCCGCGGCAAAGCGCCCGCCCACCGGCGGAAATCGCTCAACAAAAAGCGAGCCTGCGCCTTTCCATGGGGGGCCCGGCACGCTTCAAACTTGCCAAGCCGCGCCCGATCAGCACATTGGCGCCGACTGTCTGATCCAAGGAGTTTGGCATGAGCGCGATCGAAGCACGGTTGCAGGCGCTTAACATCACTTTACCCGCCGCGGCGGCTCCCGTCGCCAATTATGTGGCCTGCGTGATTTCGGGCAATTGGCTCGTCGTATCGGGCCAGCTGGCGCTCGGCGACGACGGCAAGCTCGACCCGAGCCATGTCGGCAAGGTCGGCGGCGCCGTCTCGGTTGATTCGGGGCGCGCCGCGGCCAAGCGCTGCGCCATCAATGTGCTCGCCCAGGCCAAGGCCGCCCTCGGCGATCTCGATCGCATCAGGCGCTGCGTGCGGCTCGGCGGCTTCATCAATACGGCGCCCGGCTTCTCGCAAGTGGCACCGGTGATGAACGGCGCGTCGGACTTCATCGTCGAAGTCTTCGGCGATTCTGGACGCCATGCCCGTTCGACGATCGGCGTCGCCGAATTGCCGCTCGACAGCGCCGTCGAGGTCGAAGCGATCTTCGAGATCGCTTGATGACCGCTGCGAGCCGCAATGCGCCGGCCTGGCTGAAAAGCCGGCCGATCGCGCATCGCGGCTTGCACGATCTGCAAAAAGGCATTGTCGAAAACAGCCTCGCCGCGGCGCGCGCAGCGATCGCCAAAGATTATGCGATCGAATGCGATGTGCGATTGAGCCGCGACGGCGAGGCGATCGTCTTTCACGACGAGACGCTCAAACGGCTCATCGGCATCGACGGCGAACTCGGCAGGTGCGATGCGACCGAACTCATCACCCTCGCCTATCAAGACTCGCACGAAAAGATCGCGACGCTCGACACGCTTCTGGCGACGGTCGCCGGCCGCGTGCCGCTGATCGTCGAATTGAAGAGTCATTTCAATGGCGATCCGCGGCTTTCCGCATGTGTCGCGGCGCTTGCCGCGCGCTACGGCGGTCCTTTAGCCTTGAAAAGTTTCGATCCGCAGATGCTTTGCCAATTGCGCGGCTTTGGCGCCACGCAGCCGCTGGGGCTCGTCGCAATGGCGCATTATGCGGCGGGCGATTGGCCGAAGCTCGACGCGGCGGCGCGCAAAAGCCTTGAGGCCCTCACGGACTTTCCGCGCGCAAAACCCGATTTTCTGTCCTGGCATGTCGGCGATCTTCCGCATGCCACACCGCTGCTTTGCAGAGAACTTGGGCTGCCGGTTTTAACCTGGACGGTCCGCAGCGAGGCCGAGCGGAGCCTTGCGCTCCAATGGGCCGATCAGATCATTTTCGAGGGCTTTGCGGCCTGAACTAGGTATTTAGCTGGCGCAGCGCTAACCAAGCTCGCAGAGATTCCGGCTTAAAGGCTTGCGGCGCTGCCGCTGCGGTCACACAAAGATCTTGAGCATCAATTTGGAGCCGCATCATGTTGAGAAAGTTAATTTTTGCCGCGGCCGCCGCGGCCTGTTTTGCAGCTGCGCCCGCGCTCGCCGGGCCCTGGCGCAATTATGAAGGCTATTATCCGGTCAATCCGGATTGGGCCTATTTCCCGCCCTTCGGCTATAGCTATGCACCCTATGCCGACGTCATCGTGGGCGTGCCCGTCGTGACCTATGCGCCGGTTCATGTGCGGGTCTATGCCGTCCCGCAGCAGCCGCCCTATTATAACGTTCCGCCCTATGTCGTTTATCAGCCCTATTGAAGCGTACGGTTGAGGATGGCAGAAGGCGCATCGAAACGGCCGGCAGAGACGCGGCCGTCAGTTTGCGAGGCCGCCATGTTCATCGCCATGAACCGTTTCAAGGTCAAAAAGGAAGAAACCGCGGCTTTCGAGGAAGTCTGGCTGACCCGCGACTCAAAGCTCAGCGAAGTGCCGGGCTTCGTCACCTTCCATCTGCTGCGCGGGCCGGAGCGCGACGATCATGTGCTCTATGCCTCACACACGATCTGGGAAAATCAGGACGTCTTCGTCGCCTGGACCAAATCCGAGCAGTTCCGCGCCGCCCATGCGGGCGCCGGCGAGCGCAAGCCTCTGACGCTGGGCCATCCGGAATTCGAAGGCTTTGAGGTCGTCCAGAGCCTCGAAAACCCGAATTTGCGCGCCGCAGAGTAATCAGGCTCCACGCTTGGACTAGGGGCTTTTGACCTTGTCCCAGCGCGTCCCGAAAATCGTGTCGCAAATGCCGGGACTACCGAAGCCATCGCTATAGCTCACGCTGAAGCGGCGATGATGCTCGCCATGCGCATGGCTGGTGATGAGGCCTTCGATCACTTTGCCAACGGCCGGCACGGCTTTGAAGAAAGCCGTCTGGCGGAACGGCACGGCGAAATCATAGCCGGAATGCTCGTAGAGACCGCCGAAAGCGCCGAGGCCGGCGACCAGGAGCTGGAACAGAATATCGCTGCCGCCGCCGCCGATCACCACCAGCGGGATAAGATAGGGCAGCGCGATCTCGAGAAAGAAGTCCGGCCCGCTCATATAGCAGGCGCTGATGCCTTTGCTGGCGCCGGTCGAGTGATGCAGCGCATGGCCGAGCGGCTTCATCAGCTCCGGCCGATGCAGAATGCCGCGATGGGCGATGTATTGCACGATATCGTGGCCAATCCCCATGGCGACGAGGCTGAGGATAAAGCGTAGCGGCGACAGGTGCTGGGTGCCGGTGAAGGCGAGCCCGGTCCATTGCAGGAAGACCATCGCCGGCAGCAGGATGAGGATCTGATTGGTCAGAATGCGGGGCAGCATCTCGCCATAGGTCAGGCGATCGATGTTGCGCACTTTGGAGCTTTTCAGCCAGCCATTGCGATCGGCGAGCTCGAACAGAAAGCCGATGCCGTGATAGACGGCCATCATCACGGCAAAGGTCAGAACCGAGAGCGGCAGCCACACAGGCAGAGATCCATTCGCTGCAAGCCCGCCGGCCAAACCATGCATTGCGCTGTCCTTCTCTTGCCCGAAACGGCGCCATCTAGGCCCGGGGCGGCAGGTGACGCAACCCCGGCGGTTTGAGCCCGATCAAACCGCATGTAAATCGCTTTGGAGCGACCCCCGACTTATCCCAAGCCGCGCGCAGGCGGGGGGCATGATGCGGTTGACGGCGCCGCGGCGACAGGCGAGGAAACGTCTGATCTCAACGTTCGATCTTTGCCGCCAGCGGCCATATCCCGGATTCCATGTCCCAGCCTTCGTCTCAGCCTTCGCAAAATTCGCCGGAAAAGCGGAAAATCGCGCAGCAGACTGCCCGTATGCTGCTCGAAATCGAGGCGATTTCCTTCAATGCCGCGACGCCCTTCATCTTCACGTCTGGATGGGCGAGCCCGGTCTATACGGATATGCGCAAGATCATTTCCTATCCACGCCTGCGCCGTGGCCTGACCGATTTCGCCGCCGAGACGATTTTCGCCGAGATCGGCTATGAGAGCCTCGATGTCGTGGCCGGCGGTGAAACCGCCGGCATCCCCTTCGCCGCCTGGCTCGCCGACCGGCTGATGCTACCGATGCAATACATTCGCAAAAAGCCGAAAGGCTTTGGCCGCAATGCGCAAATCGAAGGGACCCTGCTCGATCAGGGCCGCGCGCTGCTGGTCGAGGATCTCGCCACCGACGGCCGCAGCAAGGTCAATTTCTGCGAGGCGCTGCGGACGGCGGGCCAGCGCTGCGACCATGCCTTCGTGTTTTTCTTCTATGACATTTTTCCGCAGGCCCGCACGCTGATGAGCGAGATCGGCGTCAATCTGCACTATCTCGTGACCTGGTGGGATGTGCTCTCGGTCGCCAAGGACGGAGGCTATTTCGCCGCTGCGACGCTCGATGAGGTCGAGCGCTTTCTGCATGAGCCGGCGGTCTGGTCGGCCGCGCATGGCGGCATTTCCGAGTTCAAACCGGCGGGCTGACCGGCCCAAAAGCGACATCCCTCCGCCATTGGACCTGTGGCAAGAAAATTCAGTTCACCGAAATTTTCCGGTGGACCGCAAATTGGAACGGCTCTTGCCCCGTTATTGACGCAAAGCTTTTCTCGAATGGCTTCTGTCGCAAAGCCGATTTGAGCACGTCATGGCAATGTCCTTGAAACTTCCCCGTTTCGCCGAAACCGGCGGCCGCTTGCGGCAGCGGACGGTCGCGCTCGCGAGCGTCGGCAGCTTCGGCCTGATGCTGCTCTTCGGAACCGCGGTTCTGGTGCCGGCGCAGCTGCATCATTACAGCGTCCCGGCAAAGGATCGCGCCGACAAGGTGCCGGTGCGCACAGCCTCGGTGGACAAGGGCTCGCCCTGGACCGGCGGGCTCGATCAGCATCTCGACGGCAAGCCCCAGTCGAACCCGCCGCAGCCGCTGACCTCAGCCTCCTATACGACCGGCTTCGACAGGACCGCCGCCGGCCTCGGGCCCCTGCCCGCGCCGCCGCAGCCGCCGAAACTCGCGCAGACCAGCGATCCGCGCGCCTGTCCGGATGATCTGAATTGCGCCTTCCGCCCGGCGAAAGCGGGAGCGGTGATAATGCCGGCGCCGCGTAAGCTGGTTGCGGTGGCGCCCGCCGATGCGGCCAAGGCGACGCCGCAGCCGAACAATTTTGCGTTCCTGACTGCCAATCTGCACTGGCCAACTCCGAGCCTGCCCACGCCGCATCTGCCGCTCGCGGGCACGCTGTTGAAGCCCTTCAGCTTTGTGGGCGACAAAGTCGCGGATTTCGTCAAGAAGCTCTGACGCGAAGAGCCGGCCGCCGCCCGTCAAGCGAGCGCCGGCCGATCGGAGGCTCCTTCAGACCACGACGATGTGGTCGATCGCGTCATAAAGGACCAGATAGGTCCGCGTCCCATCGGTCCAGGTCATCGAGACCTCTCCGAAAGCGATCTGCTGATCCTGCACGCTATAGCCGGAAATCGTCTGCACCATCCCGGCCTTGGTCGTGATCTTGCTGTCGCGATTTTTGGATTTCGCCATTTCGATCAGGGCTTTCAGAGCGTCCTTCATTGCGTTTGTTTCTGACATTTTCGCGCTCCACTCTCCGCGCTTCACATCCGCCCGTCCCGACTGAATCGACGATCTCTCAGAGGCAGATGTTCCCCAATCCAAATCCCAGTCATCGCGGACGAAGCGCTAAATCGCCAGGGCCGGCCTAGCGCATCGCCGCTCTTGCCTCCCTCGCACATCTCATGCCGTTATTTAAGGCGGCAGGAGCGGATCCCAACTTCCCTGAGCGACGAGACAGCGGGAATGCGCTACAAAAATCCGACATGCGGCACGCTTAAAAGATTTCGCCGAGACAGGCTCGGACCCCTTTTCGACCTGGCGCGATTTGTCATAGGCTTTAAAGGCCGAGCCTGAGGTGGGGGGCGGCAGCAACGGAGGCGGTCATGGATTTTATCATTTGGCTCATCGTCGGCGGCATCGCGGGCTGGATTGCGGGCCTCATCGTTCAAGGCAGCGGTTTCGGCATCATCGGCGATATTGTCATCGGTATTCTGGGCGGTTTCTTCGCCGGCTGGCTTCTGCCGAAGGCGGGCGTGCCGCTCGGCACTGGCGTGATCCGCGAAATCATCGATGCGGTGATCGGCGCCGTCATCCTGATCTTGATCGTCAAGCTGATCCGCAAGGCGATCTAGCCGCGCGCGCGCATCGCCAATGAGAATAGGCGGGCTTTTCAGCCCGCCTATTTCATGGACGCAGAGACGTTCCGCTCACTTCGTGGCGTGGCTGATCGCCCAGACATAGGACGCAACCGCCGCGACCTGTTTATCGGTGAGCGGCGTCCCACCCTTCGGCGGCATCACGCCGGTAAAGTTCTTCGGCTTCGGCACGCCTTCGCTGATGATCTTGGTGATCGCCGCCAGACTGCCGTCGCCCCAGATCCATTTGCTAGTCGTGAGGTCCGGTCCGACCGACGAGCCCTTCGCGTCCGCGCCGTGGCAACCGGTGCAAGTGCCGCCCGAGTCGCCATGGAAGATGCGGTCGCCCAGCGCGACATCGGCCTTGGTCGCGCCCGGCGGCACGGACAGCGTGGCGTCCGCATTGCCAGCATCGGGATGAATGCCTTCCGGCGGCAGCACATTGGGCGATCCGTTGGCGGCTGTCTTGTCCGGCGCCGCGGCGGGGGCGAGCGTCGCATCGGCTGGCCCCTGATAGGTCACCCGCCAGATGCGGCCATGCACATCATCCGAGACATAGAGCGTGCCATCCGGCCCGATCGCGAGACCCGTCGGCCGGAAGGCCGCGCGGCCCGGGTCCTTGTGCGCACCGGCAAATCCATCGGCGAAGACGACGAAATCGCCCGAAGCTTTCCCATTGGCCATCGGCTGAAACACGACATTATAGCCGCCCTGCGGCGCCGGCGCGCGATTCCATGAGCCATGGAAGGCGATGAAAGCGCCGTCGCGATAGGGCTTGGGGAAAGCCGTCGCTTTGTAGATCAGCATGTCGTTTGGCGCCCAATGCGCCGGAAAATAAGCGACCGGCGAATCTTTTTGCGCGCAGACGCCGACGGTCTTGCCATCGCCGCCATATTCGGGCGCGAGCACAAGCTTCTTTTGCTGATAGCCATCGAAATAGCATTCGGGCCAGCCGAAATCGGCGCCCTGATGCTCTTCGACCAGTTCTTCCGCCGGCATGTTGTGACCCTGATCGGCAGTGTAAATGCTCGGCCAGTTTTCATAGAGCTGATCGCGGCCGTGCTGGGTCGCGAAAAGCCGTCCTTCGGAATCAAACGACAGGCCTTCGCCATTGCGTAGACCCGTCACGAAGCGCTCCTTCGGCGAGAAATGCTGGCCGGTCTTATTGGCATCGTAGAGCCAGGTGCCGCCACGTGTTTCGAGCTCCGTGCAAGGCTGATAGCCGTTCGAATTCGGAATGCGGTTTTGCGCCTGACAGGCGTTTGTCGCCGAGCCCATGTCGACATAAAGCGCGCCCTTCGCATCGATGATGAAGGGGTGCATCGGATGATCGCCGCCCAATGGCATGCCCGAGACGATCACTTGAGGCTCGCCGCTCGGCACGATCTGGCCGGGCTTCAAGGCATAGCGGAGGATCTTGTCCTTCTCTTCGACAAAGAGCCCATCCTTGTAGAGGGCGATGCCGGTGCCGCCCGCCGCACCTTGCGCTTCGCTCGGGCCAAAGCGGCGGATGACATCGGCATGGCCGGTGCCTTTCGTGTCCTTCAGGGCGATGATGAAGCCGCCGGTCGGAACGCCGCTATTACGATAATAGCGGCCGCTCCAGCTGTTGGCATAGACGGTGCCGTCGGCGGCAACCGCAAGATGGCGCGTATGCCCGAGATTGTCGGCAAAGACCCTCGCGCAAAAGCCGGGCAAAAGGGTGATGCCGGAGCCGGCATTCGAACAGGCGGCAGCGGCATGCGCCTTTGGTGCTCCGCTAAGAAGCCCGGCGGCGAGGCCGCCAAGACCAAGGATGGCAAAGCCCGCGGCAAGAGATAGGGAAAACGTTATGAAGTCTTTGCGACGGCGCATGATCATGATCGGCTCCGTTGTGTCGTCGCCCCACAGCTATGGCGCTCGGCTCCTATTCCAATAGCATTATAGCGAATAAGAGCGCCGATGCGTTCGGCTTAGAGCTTTCCCGCAATCGTCAGGATCAAGGCGGAACGCTCCGTCTGCTCATTGTCACAGTTGGCGGAGAAGATGCTGCGCTTGACGAAGGCGATGCAGCTCCGCGCCTTGCCTGGCCGTCGCGGTCATCGAGCCGGCTTAGATCGGCTGAGATATTGTGCGCGGCCAATAAAAGCGTGCTGTGATGAAGACACGCTGTCTCTCATGAATTCAAACAATGGTGAGCGCGATGGGATTCGAACCCATGACCTCCTGATTAAAAGTCAGATGCTCTACCAGCTGAGCTACGCGCTCTGAGGAGGTTTGTAGGGATGAGCCCGTCTAACGGTATCGCTGCGGCGGGTCAATAGCGCCGGTCTTTCGCCTGTCCCGCCGCTCAGCCCACATATGATGCAAATACGCTCACCGCCACGAAGACAATGACGGCGATGACCGTGGTCCAAAGAATCTTGCTGAGAAGGCGCGGCGCGACTGGCGCGCCGGGATCGGTGCCCGGCACATAATCGCCGGCCTCACGCTGCGATTTGATCCCGAAGGGGAGAACCGCAAAAAGGACGACGAACCAGATCGTCAGGAATAGCGCGATGGCTAAAGGCGTGGAGAAGGGCATTGTCTCCCTCGCTCATCGGCAACGGCACGGGGGGCGATGGCGCGGGCGGAACGGCACGCGGCGCACGCCCATCAGAGCATGTTCCGGACGAAAGCAACAGCACCCTTGCACGGATTTGACGGAGCTGCGGCCTTATCGCTCGCCCGGCCGATCGCGGTCCAATCCTTTTTGCGCAAGCTCGGCAACATAGACGTTCCATTTTTCGTCGTAATGCGCACCGAGATCATAGAGATAGCCCCAGCTATAGATGCCGGTCGAATGGAGATCGTCGAAGGTGAGCTTCACGGCATAGGTGCCGATCTGGTCGATCCCCATGATCACGACATTGCGCTTGCCGCCGACCGTCACCCGCTCTTCCGGCGTATGGCCTTGCACCTCGGCGCTTGGACTCATCACGCGCAGATATTCCGCGGGGAGATCGAAGGCCCGGCCATCCTCGAAATTGACCTTCAAGAGCCGCCCGGCCTCGGTCAGCCGCAACTCAGTCGGCCATTGTCCGGCATTGGCTGTCATAGGCTTGCTCCATATAGCGATCGAATATCTGTATCAATTACGATATCGCTAGAAGTATCGTGAGCTATATCGGATTGCGCTCTTACGTATATTGCAGTGCACTGCACTTCACAACAAAGTAGGCATCACTTCGATTTTCCCTCGGGATTTGAGGGAACCGCGCAGGCGCTAAGGTTTTAACGCATGCCTCTTAGTTTGCCGATCAAGCGAAGTGCTCTATATTTGAGCCCGGATGAACACACGT
>JBKQRA010000048.1:0-2645 GCA_052144065.1 Methylovirgula sp.
CCATGCGCACGGCCGAGCGTTTGCGTGCGATCAAGCCGGAACCCTATGTGTCCGACCATATGGCGCTCGTGCCGGCGATCGAGAAATTCATGCAGGCTTGGCCGAAGGCCGATGTCGTCTGGATCGCCGATGGCCTTGCCGCCGGCCATGCGCGCGAATTCGCGGAGAATCTCGCGCATCTCGCGCCGAAAGTGACTCTCGTCACCGCCGGTCAGGCGGCCTACGCTTTGGCCGGTCCGCAGAACGAAGGCGGAGCCTTTGTCGTGCGCGTGTTGCGCAGCGGCCCGAAAGGGCCGACGCAAGGGGTGGTGCGGGCGCTTGATCGCAAAGGGCTGGCGCTCGGCGAGGCGCGCTTCGATTTTGCCGGCGCCACGTTGAATGCCGGCGAGACCAAGGCGCAATTCGATCTGCCGGTCGAATTGCGCAATGAGATCGCGCGATTGGAGTTGCTGGGCGCGCATTCGGCCGGCGCCGTCTCGCTGATCGACGAGCGCTGGAAGCGTCGCCGCGTCGGCATTATCAGTGGCGAAACCGCCGACCGCTCGCTGCCGCTGCTCGCGCCGAATTATTATCTCACCAAGGCGTTGTCGCCTTTCGCCGATGTGCGCGAGGAACGGCCTGGCACGGCCGATCCGATCGCCGCGCTGATCGACGATCATGTGGCGGTGCTGATCCTCGCTGATGTCGGCATGGTGACGGGGCCGGATTACGCGAAACTCAAGCAATTCGTGGAGAACGGCGGCCTGCTTTTGCGTTTTGCCGGCTCGCGCCTTGCCGCGTCGTCCGATGATCTCGTACCGGTCCGGCTGCGCCGTGGCGGCCGCGTGCTCGGCGGCGCGCTCTCCTGGGAAACGCCGAAGCGCCTGGCACCTTTCGAGCAGCATAGCCCCTTCTTCGGGTTGAAAACCTCCGACGAAGTGACGGTCCGGCGGCAGGTTTTGGCCGAACCGGATTCCGGCCTTCAGGCGAAGACCTGGGCGCAGCTTGCCGATGGGACTCCGCTCGTCACTGCGAGCCGGCAAGGCGAGGGGATGATCGTCCTCTTCCATGTCACGGCCGACACGACCTGGTCGAACCTGCCGTTGTCGGGCCTCTTCGTCGATATGCTGCGCAAGATCGTTGCGCTATCGAACGGCGATACGGCGAAGGCCGCCAATCAGACAGCCGGCGCCCCAGCGAAAGCGGGCGTGCGGCCGCAACAGGCGGAAAGCGTGCCGCCGACCCGCATCCTCAATGGATTTGGTGAGCTCGGTCCGCCGCCGCCGACCGCCAAGCCCGTTCCGGTCAATTTCGCCAATGTGGGCGATGCGGAGCATCCGCCCGGCTTTTATGGACCGCCGGAACAGCTGCTGGCGATCAATGCGCTGGCACCCGATGCGCATCTGGAAGCAGCGAATTATTCAGGCCTCGGCTTCGTCGATCAGCCCCTGCGGCAAGGCGCGCCGATGGATCTGCGGCCACCGCTGCTCGCCTTTGCCTTTCTCTTCTTCTGTCTCGATGCGCTGGCGTCGATCTGGCTCGGCGGCGGCTTGCGGCGTCGCTACGGCGCAGCGGCAGCCGCTCTGCTGATCGCTTGTCTCGCTATGAGCGTCATGCCGGTGCCGTCGCATGCCGATCCGCGTTCAACGCAGCCCGATCCGCGCTCTGCGCAGCCTTTGTCGCAACGCGATTTCGACTCTGTGCTGAACACGCGGCTCGCCTATGTCGTGACCGGCGATCCGGAAGTCGATGACGAGAGCAAGGCAGGGCTCACGACTCTGTCGATCGTTCTCGCGCAGCGCACCTCGCTGACACCGGCGACGCCCGTTGGCATCGATCCGTCGCGCGATGAGCTTGCCTTCTATCCGATGCTCTATTGGCCGGTTGTCGCCTCCAATGCGCAGCCAGCGCCGCAGACCGTCGCGAAGATCGCCGCCTATATGAAGAATGGCGGCACCATCATCTTCGACACACGCGATGCGCTGACCGCGCGTCCCGGCACGCCGACGCCGGAAGCGCTCTGGCTGCGGCAATTGCTCGACGGCGTCGATGTCCCGCAGCTCGAGCCTGTGCCGGCTGATCATGTGGTGACGAAGACCTTCTATCTGCTCGATGGATTTTACGGCCGCTATGCTGACGGCCAGACCTGGATCGAGGCGCTGCCGCCGGCCAATCCATCGGATGGCGCGCGGCCGGCGCGCTCGGGCGATGGCGTATCGCCGATCATCATCACCGGCAATGATCTCGCCGCCGGCTGGGCCGGCGACCGCAACGGCGAAGCGCTCTATACACTCGTCCCCGGTGGGCAGCGCCAGCATGAATTGGCGCTGCGCGGGGGAGTCAATCTGGTGATGTATACGTTGACCGGCAATTACAAAGCCGACCAAGTGCATGTCCGCGATCTCTTGGAGCGGTTGGCGCATTAAAGCATCGCCCCGAAAAGTTGCAGACTTTTCGGGCAGGGCGATGCGTTATTTAAGAGAAAGCCAGATTAACACCCGCTAGCATATTGAGTGTTGTTCCAAGGATTACGATGGACGAATTTGATTATGGATTGGCAATTTAAAATTGGTGTCGGCATTGCCCTTGTCTTCGGCCTTTTAGCCTTTGCTGTGAAGGAAATCCCGCATCCTATATCGTGGCCCGGGATTGCTATTGGTTGTCTC
>JBKQRA010000049.1:0-22231 GCA_052144065.1 Methylovirgula sp.
TGTGATGGATATTCCCGTGCGCATGGCGCAGATTCGCATGCGCCGCGACCGCCGAGAATCCCTCAAAGGACTCAAACGTCAGATTTTATCCACTAGTCGTCCCAAGGACAACTAGTCCCAAGGGAAGAAATACTCACGGAAGGGATCCGGCGGCACCGCGTGCCAGCGACGCTCCGCCCGCAGCGTGCATTGATAATCGCAGGGTACGCCCCAAACCGAGCTGGAAAAATCCGAAGCGGAATCATAGCCACCTTCCGGGCCCTGGTAATAATAGCTCGGAGGATTGGACCAATACCAGTCGTGCGCGAGGGCGGGCGTCGCCGCCGCGGCCATGAGGCCCGGCAGAGCTAGCCAAGTCAAAACATGTTTCAGTCGCATGGGTCCACCCCGCTGTCGCGTGTCCTTTGGAATCGCATCATCGCAATATGCTGCATTTGGCGCCCTGACGCCAATCAAGCAATCGCGCCTTGTTCCTCCATGCGCCCGGCCCGGAAATAGGGGCAATAACGGCTAAACCTCTGCTCGGCGCCAGTTTTGGGGGCGGGAGGAGCGCGGTCACCCTTTACCGCCGCGCAAAAGCCTGTCTTGCGCGGAAAAATCGCCCTCTTATATAGGCCGTAATCTTGCGTCGGCAGGCGGCGCTACCACATTGATCTCACGGGGACCGGGCGGCGCAATGCCGTCCTTTGGCCGGATCGCTTACAAAGACATCGGAAATATCCGATGTCTCAGAGGATCTGGCGGTCTTGCCATATGAAAATAAGGATGGACGAAATGGGTAAAGTCATTGGCATCGACCTTGGTACGACCAATTCCTGCGTTGCCGTGATGGAGGGCAAGAGTCCGAAGGTCATCGAGAACGCGGAGGGCGCAAGGACTACCCCATCCATCGTTGCATTTACCGACGATGGCGAGCGCCTCGTCGGGCAGCCGGCCAAGCGCCAGGCGGTCACCAATCCGGAAAAAACCTTCTTCGCGATCAAGCGCCTCATCGGCCGGCCTTACGATGATCCGTTGACCAAGAAGGACATGGATCTCGTCCCCTATAAGATCATCAAGGCGGCGAACGGCGATGCCTGGGTGCAAGCCGACGGCAAGCAATATTCTCCCTCGCAGATCTCGGCCTTCATTCTGCAGAAGATGAAGGAAACGGCGGAGGCCTATCTCGGCCAGCCGGTCAGCCAGGCCGTCATCACGGTTCCCGCCTATTTCAATGACGCCCAGCGTCAGGCGACCAAGGATGCCGGCAAGATCGCGGGCCTCGAAGTCCTCCGCATCATCAACGAGCCCACGGCCGCCGCGTTGGCCTACGGCCTCGACAAGAAGGGCGCCGGCACGATCGCGGTCTACGACCTCGGCGGCGGCACCTTCGATATCTCGATTCTGGAGATCGGCGACGGCGTCTTCGAAGTGAAGTCGACGAATGGCGATACCTTCCTCGGCGGTGAAGACTTCGACAACCGCATCGTCAATTATCTGAACGATGAGTTCAAGAAAGAGAACGGCATCGATCTCAAGAAGGACAAGCTCGCTCTGCAGCGCCTGAAAGAGGCGGCGGAAAAGGCGAAGATCGAACTGTCTTCCGCGGCGCAGACCGAAATCAACCTGCCCTACATCACGGCCGATGCCTCGGGTCCGAAGCATCTAACCTTGAAGCTGACCCGCGCCAAGCTCGAAGCCCTGGTTGACGATCTCATCCAGCGCACCGTCGAGCCGTGCCGCAAGGCGCTGAAGGACGCGGGCCTCTCGGCTGGCGAGATCAATGAAGTCGTCCTCGTCGGCGGCATGACCCGCATGCCGAAGGTGCAGGAGATCGTCAAACAGTTCTTCGGCAAGGAGCCGCACAAGGGTGTCAACCCCGATGAGGTCGTCGCCATCGGCGCGGCGGTCCAGGCCGGCGTGCTGCAGGGCGACGTCAAGGACGTCCTGCTCCTCGACGTGACGCCGCTGTCGCTCGGCATCGAGACGCTGGGCGGCGTGTTCACCCGCCTGATCGAGCGCAACACGACCATTCCGACGAAGAAGAGCCAGGTCTTTTCGACGGCGGAAGACAATCAGACGGCCGTCACCATCCGCGTCTTCCAAGGCGAGCGCGAAATGGCGGCGGACAATAAGCTGCTCGGCCAGTTCGATCTTGTCGGCATTCCGCCGGCGCCGCGCGGCGTGCCGCAGGTCGAGGTCATCTTCGACATCGATGCCAATGGCATCGTCAATGTCACGGCGAAAGACAAGGCGACCAACAAAGAGCAGCAGATCCGCATTCAGGCGTCCGGCGGCCTCTCTGAGGCGGACATCGACCGCATGGTCAAGGATGCCGAGATGCATGCCGCCGAAGACAAGCAGCGGCGTGAGCTCGTCGACGCCAAGAACCATGGCGAGGCGGCGCTCCACGCGGCTGAGAAATCCTTGGCGGATTATGGCGACAAGGTCTCGCAGGCCGACAAGACCGCGATCGAAAGTGCGGTCGAGAGCTTGAAGACGGCCATTGAAGGCGACGATGTCGAGGCGATCAAGGCCAAGGTCAATGAGCTGACCCAGGCTTCCATGAAGCTCGGCGAGGCGATGTACAAGGCTCAGGGTGCCGAGGGCGGCGAGGCTGCTCCCGAAGGCGCGCCGAATGAGGATGTCATCGACGCCGAATTCAAGGAAGTCGGCCCCGACGACAAGAAGAAGTCGGCCTAATCCACAAGCCCTCGCGCCCGGTTCAATCCGGGCGCGAACCGCCAAGGGGGCGGCGCTTTTGGCCGCCCTAGGCGCGCCCGCTGCGGCACCCTTCTTGCGAGTTTGGTACGCTTAGACTGCTGCCGTGGCTGCGGCACACCGATGGAGCTGGCCTTGCGCCTCCGGACGCGAGGCTTCTTGTGTATAAGCACGCCAAGACTTGGGTAAGACGACCAAGACCGATGGCGGATTTGTGCAGATCGATGCCGTCACGCGCGGCAAAAAAAGAGGCCTGAATGGCGACGGCACGGCGCGATTTCTACGAGGTTCTCGGCGTATCGCGGACCTGTACGGAAGTTGAGATGAAGACCGCCTTCCGCAAGGCGGCGATGCAATTTCATCCCGACCGCAATCCTGGCGATGCCGAGGCCGAGCACAAATTCAAAGAGGTCAACGAAGCCTATCAGATCCTCTCCGACCAGCAGAAGCGCGCCGCCTATGACCGTTATGGTCATGCCGCCTTCGACCAGGGCGGCATGAATAACGCCGAGGGCTTCGGCGCCTCGATGGCCGATATTTTTGACGATCTCTTTGGCGATATGATGGGGGGCCGGCGCGGCGGCCGCAACGGCGGCGCGACGCGCGGCTCGGATCTGCGCTACAATCTCGAGATCACCCTCGAAGAGGCCTTTGCCGGCAAGACGGCCAATCTCACTTTGCCGACATCCATCGTCTGCGAGTCCTGCTCCGGCAGCGGCGCCAAGGCCGGTGCCAAGCCGCGCCAATGCCCGACCTGCGGCGGCTATGGCCGCGTCCGCGCCCAACAGGGCTTCTTCTCGATCGAACGGACTTGCCCGCATTGTCATGGCCAGGGCGAGATCATCGACAATCCCTGCACCGTCTGCTCTGGCTCCGGCCGGGTGACGCGCGAGCGCAATCTCGCCGTGAATGTCCCGGCGGGCGTCGAGGACGGCACGCGCATCCGCCTCGCGGGCGAAGGCGAAGCGGGCTTGCGCGGCGGCCCGAACGGCGATCTCTACATTTTCATCGCGATGAAGCCGCATCCCTTCTTTCAGCGCGACGGCGCCGATCTTTTCTGCCGCGTGCCGATCTCTATGGTGCAGGCGGCGATGGGCGGCGAAGTGGAAGTGCGCAGCGTCGACGGGACGGAAGCCAAAGTGAAGATCCCGGAAGGCACACAGTCCGGCAAGCAGTTCAAAGTCCGCAATAAGGGCATGCCGGTCTTGCGCTCGCGCGATGTCGGCGACCTCTATATTCAGGTGACGGTCGAGACGCCGCAGAACCTCACCAAACGGCAGCGCGAATTGCTGGCGGAGTTCGATTCGCTGTCATCGAATACGACGCATCCGGAAGCCTCCGGCTTCTTCGCCAAGATGAAAGATTTCTTCGAAAATCTCGGCGGCCAATAATTCTTTCTATCGCGAGCGGGGGGCAAGCGCATGGACGAGACACTGAAAGCCTCGGACCGGCTGATCGTCGCGCTCGATTTCGACGCGCCGGATAAAGCCAAAGCGCTCGTTGAGCGGCTCGGCGCGACGGTCAATTTCTATAAGGTCGGAATGGAGCTCGCCTATTCGGGCGATGCGTCCAACAATGGCTTCACGCTCGCCGATCAGCTGATCGCGCAGGGCAAAAAAGTTTTTATGGACCTCAAGCTGCACGATATTCCCAACACTGTTCAGCGCGCGACCGCGGCGCTGGCGCGGCGCGGCTATGAATTCCTCACCATCCACGCCTATCCGCCGACCATGGCGGCGGCGAAGGCGGGCGTCGCCGGCACCAATCTCAAGCTTCTCGCCGTCACCGTAATGACCTCGCTAGACGATGCCGATCTCGCAGCGGCCGGATATCATTTTTCGGTGCAGGATCTTGTCGCGCGCCGCGCCGCGCAGGCCTGGAGCGCCGGGATCGACGGGCTCGTGTCTTCGGCGGCGGAAGTGCCGGCGCTGCGGCTGATGGTCGGTAATGAAATGCGTCTAGTGACGCCGGGGATTCGCCCGCAAGGCGCTGCGCTTGATGATCAGAAACGCGTCGCCACGCCGCAAATGGCAATCAGCGCCGGCGCCGATTATCTCGTCGTCGGACGGCCGATCTCCGAGGCCGAAGATCCGAAAGCCGCAGCAGAAGCGATCCAGGCTGAGATTGCCGCGGCCTGCGCCTAACTATCTATGTCGTGGAAAGATCGAGCGTGCGGAACCGCATCCTTCCGCCGCTCTTTGAGAACGCAGTACAACGCCAACGCTACGCGCTACTGGATCGCGCTGGGCGCCCGGGCGGTCAACGCAGCACGAATGTGACTTTCCTCAAGGGCTTTACGCGCCCCCGGACTCTCGTGCACACACGCAAGCGGCCAGCAACACGGAAGGTCGACCGGGGCTGGCGCGACACATGAACGTACCTCCGGCTCATGTGCCAGGCTTGCACCCTGCGCCGTCCCTGGTCGATGATTAGACTAACCGCATGATGTGACCAGCGAATGACGGGATTGCGGCGGCATCTGTGACGCTTGGGGGAGCTATGGCGAAGGCCTATTGGACCGGGCGGTTCGATGTGACGGACCCGCAAGCCTATCAAGTCCATATCGCCGCCGATGCGGTGGCGTTCAAGAAATTCGGCGCGCGCCTGCTACGAGTCGTCTGAAAATCAAAGCGTCCTGCAGCTGCGCGTCCCGGCTGCTATCGCCGACCTCATCATCATCGCGGGCTATGACTGGCCTCAGCCTTTGCCGCGGGCCATGGCGGCTTTCGAGGGAGAGGACCCGCCCTTTTCATCCTTGGTTCGGCGTCCTATAGACGGCACGGAGACAGCTCCGATCTTGGCGAAGGGGAATAGCGTGAGCGATATGCGGCTGATCGTGGCCGGAGCGGCCGGCCGCATGGGCCGCGTGCTCGTCGATCTGATCACCAAGAGCGCAGGCGTGACGCTCGCGGGCGCGCTCGAAGGCGCCGGCAGCGACGTGCTCGGCAAGGATGCGGGCACGCTTGCCGGCTGCGGAGCTCTCGGTGTCCCGATCAGCTGCGATGCACTCGCCGCTGTTGTCAATGCCGATGGGATCATCGATTTTTCTTCGCCCAAGGCCAGTGTCGAATTGGCGGCGCTTGCCGCACAGGCGCGCATTGCCCATGTGATCGGTACGACCGGCCTTTCAGACGCGGATCTCAAGGCGATCGAAGCGGCGGCGCGGCATGCGGCGATCGTGCGTTCGGGCAATATGAGCCTCGGCGTCAATCTGCTCGCGAGCCTCGTGGAAAAAGTCGCGCGGACGCTCGGTCCCGACTACGATATCGAGATCGCCGAAATGCACCATAAGATGAAGGTCGACGCGCCCTCCGGCACAGCTTTGCTGCTCGGCGCGGCAGCGGCGCGCGGGCGCGGTGTCGATCTTGCCGAGCAATCCGTGCGCAGTCGTGACGGCCATACCGGCGCCCGCAAGGAAGGGACAATCGGCTTTGCCGCTTTGCGCGGCGGCACCGTCGTCGGCGATCATATGGTGATCTTCGCCGGTCCGGGCGAAAGGTTGGAACTCGCGCATCGCGCCGAGGATCGCGGCATCTTTGCTCGCGGCGCACTGCATGCCGCGCTCTGGACGCGTGGCCGCAAGCCCGGCCTCTATTCCATGGCCGATGTTCTCGGCATTGCTGATTGAGTTTGGCTGATTGAGTATCGTTTGCTCGGCGCATCACTTCGAAGGATGATTCATGCAGCGTCTTCTCGTTCTTGTGCGGCACGGCCAAAGCGAATGGAATTTGAAGAATCTCTTTACGGGCTGGAAGGATCCGGACCTCACGGCGCAGGGCGTTGCCGAGGCCATAGCGACGGGAAAGCTCCTCAAGGCACGCGGCATGCACTTCGATCGCGCCTTTGCCTCGAAGCTGACCCGGGCGCAGAAGACGCTGAAGCTGATCCTGGCAGAACTCGGCCAGGAGGACCTTCCTGTCACAAATGACGAGGCCCTGAACGAGCGCGACTATGGCGACCTCTCGGGCCTCAACAAGGACGATGCCCGCGCCAAATGGGGCGAGGAGCAGGTCCATATATGGCGCCGCTCCTATGAGGTGCCGCCGCCGGGCGGCGAGAGCCTGAAGGATACGGTCGCCCGCACCCTGCCCTTTTACTGTCAGACGATCCTGCCGGCCGTGCTCGGCGGCGAGGCGGTGGTCGTCGCCGCGCATGGCAATTCTTTGCGGGCGCTGGTGATGGTCCTCGATCGGCTGACGCCGTCGACAATCCCGAGCGTCGAGATCGCGACGGGCGCAGCGCTCGTCTATCATCTGAAGCCGGATTCGACCGTCGAGTCGAAGGAGGTCCTGAAGCCGTGAGCATCGCATCCGCGCGCCAATTCTGCGGGGATTTATTCGACTCCGGCAACGCGAACGCGCGGACCAAAATTCGGACCTATGCAAATGGCCTGATCTATGTGCCGGGCTATTTGGATGAAACAGCGCAGCGCGCTCTGCTTGCCGACGTCGAAGCGACGCTCATCGAGGCGCCGCTCTTTCAGCCGATGATGCCGAAGACCGGCAAAGCCTTTTCCGTCGAGATGAGCAATTGCGGGCCGCTCGGCTGGGTGTCGGATCGCGATGGCGGCTATCGCTATCAGGCAATGCATCCCGTCACCGGAAAGCCGTGGCCCGCGATTCCGCCGCTCGCCTTGAACGCCTGGCGTGAACTTGCGAACTATCCCGCGCTGCCGGATGCTTGCCTGATCAATTATTACGATGCTGACGCGCGCATGGGCATGCATCAGGACAGCGATGAAAAGGATCTGCGTGCGCCGGTCCTATCCTTGTCGCTTGGCAGCTCCTGCATCTTCCGCTTTGGCGGCACGGTGCGCGGCGGCAAGACGGAAGCGATCGAACTTAAATCTGGCGATGCGCTGCTCCTCGCCGGCGATGCAAGGCTTTGCTATCACGGCGTCGCGCGCATTTTGCGCGGCACATCGAAGCTCATCAAAAACGACGGCCGCATCAATCTCACCTTGCGGCGGGTCAATGTCGAACCTCCTGCGTTGGTTCCAAGGCATCCCGGCTCAGCTTGAAACGCAAAAAGCCGGCGCTGGGCGCCGGCCTTGAACAAAGGCGTTCAACTTTTAAGTCGGCTCAGCCTTTCGGGCCGCCGCGCGAAATGCCGACCTTCGCCGGTCGCAGCACGCGGTCGCCGATCGCATAGCCATCTTCGACGACCTGGACGACCGTGCCATTGGGCACACTCTCATCCGGCACTTCGAATAAAGCCTCATGTTTGTTCGGATCGAACTTAAGACCCTGCGGTTCCAATTTCTTCACGCCGTGGCGCGCGAGGCGAGAGAGGAAGTCGCGCTCGGTCAGTTCGAGGCCTTCGACGACGGACGCCGCGCTCTGGCGCAGCTCGGCGGGAATATTATCGATAATGCGGCGGACATTATCGCCGAAGGTCAGCATGTCGCGGGCGAAGGAGGTGACGCCGTAGAGCTTGGCGTCCGCGACTTCCTTTTCCGTCCGCCGCCGGAGATTCTCCATATCGGCGAGCGTCCGCAGCATCCTGTCCTTTAAATCGGTATTTTCGGCCTGCAGCTTCTGCAAAACGGCAAAAGGATCGGCATTTGCCTCCGCCGCCGCCTGATCATTTGCCGTGCCGCCCTCCATCTGAGGGTCTAATCTATTGGTTTCGTTAAAGTTTGGATCGGCCATGCTGGGACCCGTTGCTGGATTGGAGTTTCGTTTCCGATATCAGGTCTCGGACGCGGAAAATCAAGTTGCAGACACGCGCGAAACCGCCCCTGCGGTGCGTTCCGACGTGCGCTCGAAAGAGCGTTCATTGAGGGCACGCAACAGCCGCTGCTTGATGGCTCCGATATGGGCTGGAGCGGTGATCTTCGCGCCGGCCAAATCCGTGACGTAGAAAACGTCAGCGGCCTTCTCGCCAAAGGTCGCGACATGCGCCGAGCCGATATTGAGGTTGAGCTCGGAGAGCGCATGGGTCACGGCGTAAAGAAGGCCCGGCCGGTCGGCGCAGGAGACTTCGACGACGGTAAAGCGGCGCGACAAATCATTGTCGACCGAGACTTCGGGCGGCACATGAAAGGGCGTGGTGCGCTTGTCATAGGCGCCGCCGTTGACGCCGACCAATTCGCCAAGCCGGATCTCACCGCGCAAAGTGCGCTCGATCGCCAGCGCAATCTTATTGGCGCGGCGCAATTCGTCGTCGTCGCGGTCAAAGGCGCGCGACAGGTAGATGGTGTCGAGCGCCATGCCGTCAGTGGTCGTGAAGATCTGCGCGTCGACGATATTCGCAGCCGAGGCGGCGCAGGCTCCCGCGATGGTCGAGAGCAGACGCGGATGATCGGCGGCAATCACCGAAAGCTCGGTGACCGCACGAAAAGCGTCGGTCGAGACATCGGTGATCGACGCCGGCATTTCGACCTCGGTCATATTGAGCAGTTTGGCGTGCCGCAGCTTGTGCGGCAGATCGACTCTGAGCCAATAGGCCTGCTGATGGCGCGCCGCATAGGCATCGAAATCGGCATCCGACCAGTTCGGCAATTGCGCCCGAAGCTCCTGTTTGGCGGCGTCGACGCGGCGCGTGCGCTCGCGTGTCGAATGACCGCCGGCGAGGACGACTTCCGTTTCCCAGTAGAGCGTGCGCAAGAGCTCGCCCTTCCAGCCGTTCCAGACGCCAGGGCCGACGGCGTAGATGTCGCAGACGGTCAGAACCAGCAGCATCTTCAGCCGTTCGAGCGTCTGCACCTTTTCGGCGAAGGTCTCGATGGTGCGGCGGTCGCCGAGATCGCGCCGCTGCGCCGTATCCGACATCACGAGATGGTTCTCGACGAGCCAAGCGACGGCTTCAGTCTCCGCATCCGACATGCGGAAACGCTTGCAGAGCTGGCGCGCGACGATGACGCCAGCCTCCGAGTGATCCTCCTCGCGTCCCTTGGCGATATCGTGCAGGAACAGTGCGAGATAGAGCGCTGTGCGCTTCTCGATCGAGGAGACGATGGCGCTCGCCAGCGGATGCTCCTCGACGAAGCGATGCGCTTCCAGATCGGCGAGGTGGCCGACAACGCGGAGCAAATGCTCATCGACGGTGAAGTGGTGATACATGTTGAACTGCATCAGCGCGACAATGCGGCCGAAATCCGGGATGAAGCGGCCGAGCACGCCTGCCTCATTCATCAGCCGCAGCACGACTTCCGGCGAATTGCGCGATGTCAGAATATGCAGGAACAGCCGATTGGCCTCGGCATCCTCGCGCAATTTCGCGTCGATCAACTTCAGCGATGAAATCACCGCACGCTTGGCGTCAGGATGGATCGCGAGGCCGCTGCGGTCGGCGAGCCAGAAGAGACGAATGAGATTGACGGGATTTTGTTGAAAAAGTTCCGGCCCCGGCACACTGATGCGGTTGTTGTCGATGATGAAGCCAGCGGCTCTGACGAGCTTCTCGTGGTGGCGCATATGCGCCGCGAAACGGTCGAGCACCGCGGCGGGCTTGGCCTGTTTCTCCTCGAGCGCGGCGCAGACGACATTGGTCAGATCGCCGACATCCTTGGCGACGAGGAAATAATGCTTCATGAAGCGCTCGACGCCGGCAAGGCCGCCGCGATCGGCATAGCCGAGCCGGCTTGCCAGCACGCGCTGCTGGTCGAAACTCAGAATTTCCTCGGCCCGGCCGGTCGAAAAATGCAGATGACAGCGCACCCGCCATAAGAACTCTTCGCAGCGGCAGAAGAGCTGATATTCGCGCGGCGTGAACAGGCCGGCGTCCACGAGATCCTTGGTGTCGCGGACCCGGTAGACGCATTTGGAAATCCAAAACAGCGTATTGAGGTCGCGCAGCCCGCCCTTGCCTTCTTTCACATTTGGCTCGACGAGATAGCGCGAGCGGCCAGCGCGCGAGATGCGGCCGTCGCGTTCGGCAAGCTTGGCGACGACGAATTCGGCCGGCGCGACATAGACCACTTCGGTCTCGAAACGGGTGCGCATCGTTTCGAACAGGTTTTCATCGCCGAGCAGGAAACGGGCTTCGAGCAGCGCCGTTCGCACCGTCATGTCTTCTTTGGCCTGAAGCAGACATTCTTCAAGCGAGCGGGTCGAGTGGCCGATCTTCTGGCGCAGATCCCACAGCGCATAGAGGATCGCCTCGGCGACCTTCTCCGACCAGGGATGTTTGTCGGCAGGCAGCAGAAACAGGAGATCGATGTCGGAGCCGGGCGCCAGCGTGCCACGGCCATAGCCACCGACGGCGGCGATCGCCATCGGATGCGGCGGCTCGCCGTCCGGCAGCGGCCGCAGATAGGTCACGGTGAAATCGTAAAGGGCGCGGATCAGCTCGTCTTCGATGGCCGAGAGATGCCCGGCGCAAGCAAGGCCTCCGGCGGTCGCCTCAAACGCCTGGCGCGCTTTGGCCCGGCCGGCATCGAGCGCGTCGCGCATCAGACCGATGGCGACCCGGCGCAGATCATCGCCGGCAAGGCCGCTCTGATGCGCCGCGGCGATCTCCTTGGCGATGGCCTTGCGATCGAACAGCTGCTCGGGGGTAAAAATCCAGTCGCGCCGTTTGGCGATGTGCATCAAAGGCGCGATCGCCGGCTGCAACGGATGCCCCTTGGGGGCCTCCTCGCCCAATTCCGCCGCCTGATCGGACACTGTTTGAAGATCCATGCGAGGCCTTTGCTGGCGAAATACCCTGCGCCCTTTTGCCAATTCGCGTAAGGGCCAGCTGAGTTAAAGCTCTGGTTGCCCACCGAGGCGAGCTAGCCGCGGCGTTCGGCCAGCCGTTTTTCGATGGCATCCCACACGCTGACCGCGAGATCGGGGCCGCCGAGGCGCCGGATTGCTCTAATCCCTGTGGGCGAGGTGACATTGATTTCTGTTAAATGGCCGTCGATGACGTCGATTCCAACCAGCAAAAGCCCGCGGCGTTTCAATTCCGGCCCGAGCGTCGCGCAGATTTCCCGCTCGAGCGGCGTAAATTCGGTGGCATTCGCCGCGCCGCCGCGGACCATATTGGAGCGAATATCATTCCTTGCCGGAACGCGATTAACGGCGCCCAGCGCCTCGCCATCGACCAGAATGATCCGCTTGTCGCCATGGACGACTTGGGGCAGGAATTTCTGGACGACCCAGGGCTCTTTGAAAGTGGTCGCGAAGAGATCATAAAGCGAGCCGAAATTCGGATCGTCCTTACCGAGTTTGAATACAGCGGCGCCGCCGTGGCCATGCAAGGGCTTCATCACCGCCTCGCCATAGCGGCCGATGAAGGCCTCGATCGCGGCTTTATCGCGCGTAATCAGCGTTTCCGGCATGAATTGCGCGAAATCCAGTACGAAAAGCTTCTCCGGCGCGTTGCGGACCGAGGCCGGATCGTTAACGACGAGCACCTTTCGCGGCAGCATCTCGAGCAGATGCGTCGAGGTGATGTAAGCGAGATCGAAGGGTGGGTCCTGGCGCAGCAGCACGACATCGACGCCTGTGAGATCGAGATGCTGCCGCGGCTTCGCCGTGAAATGATCGCCCTCGACATCGCGCACCGAGATTTCGGCGGCGTCGGCGACAATGGCGCCTTCGAGCAGGGAGAGCCTGTCGGGGGTATAATAGAACAACCGGTGGCCGCGGGCCGCCGCCTCCAGCATCAGCGCGAAGGTCGTGTCGCCGGCGATATTGATCCGCTCGATCGGGTCCATTTGCACGGCGACGGTGAGCGACATGAAACGATCCTTTCCGAGACGGGGCGAAAGCCCGCGCCAGAGGGCGCGAGCGCTTTGGCCGCGACGGCTTTCCTACCGCTTTTTCGACGAAAGTTAAGCGTTTGGTTGTGCGCCCGTTAACCTCCCATGAAGAGCGCCGCCTTAAACTCTGTCATGCGCGTGGGAATGTGCATCACTGCGCAGTGAGGGACGATTTTCATGGTTGGCTTATCCATTGGCGGAAGCCTGGTCCTGAGACAACTGCTTTTCATGGCTTTATTGGTTGTCTTAGGGATTATCGCCTATGTGGCCGCGCTCGATTTGCGCGATTTGGCCCATAGCGTGGCGACGGCCGATCCGGCGACTGCCATCCACCGTGCCGGCGAACTCGAAATCGCGGCCGCCACCCTCTCCAATAATCTTCTTTTGGGTACGGGTCTTGGCTGCCTGCTGATCGTCGCCGTCTCCATTCCGGTCATTCACCGCACCGTCGCCAAGCCGGTCGAGACATTGGCGCGGCAGATGGCGGCGCTCGCCGCCGGCTCGACCGAGATCGAAATTGAATCCAACCAGACTAAGCGCAAGGACGAGATCGGCGCCATTTCCAGGGCGCTCTGTGTTCTGCGCGATGCCGTGCGCACCAATAATGCGCTCGTTGCCGAGATCCGTGCCCGTGACGATCGCGAAGCGCGCCTTGTGCGCGAAGCGGCGATCCGCGCCAAGGTCGAAAAATTCTCTCAGGATCTGTCTTCGACGATGATCCGCCTCGGTGCCATGACGAAACGCATGGCAGCGGCGTCGGAAGCCATGATCGAAGCGGCGCGCCATGCGGCGGAAGGCTCCAATCAGGCAAAGATCGCCTCGTCCCACGCGGCCAACGACGTGTCCTCGGTCGCCATCGCCTCGGAGCAATTGCTCGCCTCGATCGAAGAAATCAGCCGGCAGGTCGTGCAATCGACGACGGTCGTCAAACGCGCCGTCTCAGAAAGCGTCGAATCCTCGACGGGCATCGAGCGGCTTGCGACCGCCGCGCGCCGCGTCGGCGACGTGGTGAGCCTGATTTCGCGCATCGCCGCGCAAACCAATCTTCTGGCACTCAATGCGACGATCGAAGCGGCGCGCGCCGGCGAGGCGGGCCGCGGCTTCGCCGTCGTCGCACAAGAGGTCAAGACGCTCGCGACCCAGACGGCACGCGCGACGCAGGAAATTTCCGGCCAGATCGCCGATATGCAGGCCGCGACCGAAAGCTCGGTGACGGCGATCGATACGATTCAGACGAAGATCGGCGAGATCGAACAGATTTCGGCGATCATCGCGTCCGCCGTGCAGGAGCAGGGGGCGTCTACCCAGGAGATCACCCGCAACGTCCGCTCCGCCGCGTCGGGCACATCGGCCATGTCGAATTTCGTCGAAGGCGTCGCGAAAGCGGTCGTCGAGACGAGCGACAGCGTCGAATCGGTCGTCGAATTGGCCCGCGCACTCGATGATCTCGCGGCCACGATGGCAAATGACGTGCGCGCCTTCGCCGACGAGCTCCAGGCGGCCTGAGCTTTTCGCTCAGGCGGAGGCCTTCTTCAAGAACTGAACGATTGCGCCCATCAGCTCTGCCTGATGGCCGATCCATAGATGGCCGCCTTCGTCGTAGCCGATAAAAGTCGCGCCTGGGATCTGGCTTGCGCTATAGGCCGCGCCGTCAAAAGTCCGATAGGCGTCATCGCGCAGGCTTGCGATGAGTGTCGGCGCGCTGATCGCCTCAAGCGGATAGCGCGGGATCGCGGCACAGATCTTGGCGTCGTTGAGAATGCCTTGCAGCCGCGGTCGGATCGGCAAAATCTTCTCCATAATGCGGATCAAGCGTGCCCGTTCGTCGGCGCTTGCCGTTGCAAAGAGCCTCGGCGGAGTTCCAAGCACGCGTTTGACGATTGCCTTCGGCGCGATGCGCGCGGCAAGCCAATAGGCGAAGTCCGAGCCGACAAGGCCTAAAAGAATCTTTTCGGCGAGCGGCGACAGCCGCGGCGGCGCGGCGCGCATACCCGCATGCGGCGCAAAGGCGATGGGGACGACGAGGACGAGCGCGCGGCATCGCGCTTTATGTCTGATTGCAAATTGCATGGCCGACGGCGCGCCGGCCGAGCCCGCGACGACGGCGGCTTTTTCAATTCCAAGAGCATCCATCAGGGCTGCCTGCGCATCGGCCTGCGCTTCAGGCGAAGCGTCTTGCGGCAGGGGCGTGCGCAGATAGCCGAAACGCGACATGGCGATGAGCCGGAAGCCCGCCGCGGCGATCGGTTCAGCCATGTCGAGGCCTTGGTCGAAGCCGCCGCCGGCCCCATGGATGAAGAGAACCGGCGATCCTGATCCCGCTTCGGCATATTCGATCGGGCCATTGGCCGTCTCGATGAGGCTGCTTGCGCCGTCGAGCCGCGCAATGCTTGCGTCGAGATCGCGGCGGAAACGGACGAAGACGCCGCTCGCAAGCAAGAGGGCAAAGGGCAGAAGAAGCAGAAACAACAGCAGCCCCAATAACATGATCATGATGGGGAGGCTGATCATCGCGCGATCGTTCCGGGATAATGGCTGGTTATTGCCGTAAAGCGGCGATAGGTTTTGGAGATGAGGTGCGGACCCTAGCCATGAAAATATCCCTGATCCAAATGAATTCGCGTGCCGACAAGCCGGCCAATATCGAGGCTGCGGTGGCGCTGATCGAGCAGGCGGTGGCGGAGGAGCGGCCCGATTGGGTGGCGCTGCCGGAATGTTTCGATTTTCTCGGCGGCCATCGCGCCGATAAGCTTGCCGCAGCTGAAGTGGTCGGCGAAGGCCCGGCCTCGAGCGCGCTCAAGGCGCTTGCCAAAAAACATGGCATTTTCATCCATGCCGGCTCGATGCTCGAAAAGATCGACGGCGAGGAGCGCATTCACAATACGACGGTGGTCTTCGATCGCGCGGGCGAAGAGATCGCGCGCTACCGGAAGATCCATATGTTCGACATTACCGCGCCGGACGGAACGCAATATCAGGAAAGCGCCTCTTTCAAGCCGGGCGATGCGGTCGTGACCTATCAATGCGAGGATATGACGGTCGGTTGTTCGATCTGTTACGATCTGCGCTTTCCCAACCTTTTCCAGGCGCTGGCCGAAAAAGGCGCCGAGATGATCGCTCTTCCCTCGGCCTTCACGCTGCAGACCGGCAAGGATCACTGGGAAGTTCTCTGCCGGGCGCGGGCGATCGAGACGGAAGTTTTTTTCGCAGCGCCTGCCCAATGCGGAACCCATATGGTCGGCAATGAGACGCGCGCGACCTATGGCCATTCGCTGGTCGTCGATCCCTGGGGCCATGTCGTGGCCAAGGCATCGGACGGCGTCGGCGTCGTTTCGGCCCGGATCGAGCCGAAACTCGTCGCCAAAGTGCGCGCGCAGATCCCTGTCGCCCAGCATAAGGTGAGGCTCGGCTAAGCCATTGCCCAATTGCTTTCAGTCACCGATTCTTGCGCTGATTCTTGCACTTCGACGCCCATGACCGATGATGAAGCGATCCTCGCGGCCAATGCCGCCTATTACCGTGCCTTTTTTGCTGGCGATTTCGACAGAATGTGCAGCATCTGGGCGGAGGAGCAGGTCTCCTGCGTCCATCCCGGCTGGCCGGTGATTATCGGGCGCCAGCCGATCCTCGAGTCCTATCGCAGCATTTTGAGCAATCCGAGCCAGGAGCCGATCCAGCAGCATAATGCGACGGCACTCGTCTCGGGCGAGGAGGGCCGCGTCTTCTGCATCGAGATCGTTGGCGGGATGGCGCTGGCGGCAACCAATTGGTTTCGCCGGATCGATGGCGCCTGGCGGTTGATCCATCATCAGGCGAGCCCGATCGCGACGCAGATGGCGGCGGATCCCGACACCAATCGGCCGTCGCCGGGCCGGATGAATTGAGGCCGCTGCTCGTCACCTGCCTTCTGGCCGTGGCGGCAGGCCTCGGCCTATTTGTGCTGCATGGCGAGCATGCGCAGTCGGCGCCGCGGCCCAGCGAAGAGATTTGGCGGCGCGGCGAAAGCGGCGATCCGGGCTCGCTCGATCCGCACAAGGCTTCGACGGTCATCGAAGCCAATATTCTCGCCGAGCTGTTTGAGGGTCTTGTCGCGCTCGATGCCGATGGCAAGATCGTGCCGGGTGTCGCCGCGAGCTGGACGGTGAGCGCCGATCGCACCGTCTATCGCTTCAATTTCCGGCCCGATGCGAAATGGTCGAACGGCGATAAGGTCTTGCCGTCGGATTTCGTCTTTGCCTTCCGGCGCCTGATGAATCCGGCGACCGGCGCGCAATACGCCAATATTCTCTACACGCTGAAGAATGCGGAAAAGGTCAATCACGGCAGGCTGCCGGTCGAGGCGCTGGGCGTCAAAGCGCTCAGCGACAGCGTGTTGGAGCTGACGCTCGAACATCCGGTGCCCTATCTCCTCGAGCAGCTGACCCATATGACGGCGCTGCCGCTGAACCGCAAGAATGTCGAAGCCTTCGGCGACAATTTCACCAAGCCCGGCAATCTCGTCAGCAACGGGCCTTTCATCTTGAAAGATTTCTTCCCGAACGATCAGCTCGTGCTGGTCAAAAACCCGAACTATTACGATCAGGCGAAGGTGAAACTCACCAAGGAGATCTTCATTCCGCTCGAAGATCGCTCTGCCGCTCTGCGCCGTTTCATGGCCGACGAAATTGATTCTTACGATGATGTGCCGGTCGAGCAGATCGGTTTCATCCGCGCGCATCTCGCGGCGGAATATAAGGATGCGCCCTATCTTGGCGCTTATTACTACAGCTTCGATACGCGCCGGCCGCCGTTCAACGATGCGCGCGTGCGGCGAGCGCTGTCGATGGTCATCGACCGCGAATTTCTCGCCGACAAAATTTGGGGCGGGACGATGGACCCTGGCTATAGTTTCGTGCCGCCGGGCATGGAGTCTTATGGCGCGCCGTCAACGCTCGCCTGGAAGGACATGGACAGTTTCGCGCGTGAGGATGCGGCGAAGACGCTGTTGCAGGAAGCGGGCTATGGGCCGGGCGGTAAGCCGCTGCACGTCGAGATCCGGTTCAACACATCGGAAAATCACAAGGCGACCGCGGTCGCCGTCGCCAATATGTGGAAAGTGCTTGGCGTCACGACGACGCTTTATGCGACGGATGCGACGAGCTTCTATGCCTTCCTGCACGCCGGCACGCCTTACGAGGTTTCGCGCTTCGGCTGGTTCGCCGATTATGCCGATGCGCAGAATTACCTGTTTCTCGCCGAGGCCGATAATCCCGGCCTCAATGTTGCGCATTACGATAATCCCGCCTTCGACGCGCTGATGCGCAAGGCGGCGACGAGCGAGGATGCGCCACGCATCGCCATTCTGCATCAGGCCGAAGCGCTGCTCCTCGATCAGGAGCCCTATCTGCCGCTGCTATTCGCGCGCTCGCATAATCTCGTATCGCGGCGTTTGCAGGGCTGGCATGCGAATGTGCTGGATCATCATCCAGGCAGCGATATTTCGATCGCCGGCAACAGCTAGGCCGAGACAAAAGGCGAAGCTGGACAAAAAAGAAGGGCGCCCGATCGCTGATCGAGCGCCCCGGAGCGAAACATTGCTGGGAGGGGTCCAGCAAGGGCCTGGCATGACGAGACGGGGGGATACGTCAAACCAGTGTATCGCTCTCCGTTTCAAGAGATAGGAGCGGGTCCGACACCTCGCAAGACCGTGGCCCAAAAATCGGGCCGCTCAGCTATTTCGCGCTGCTTTGATAGAGCTGGAAATAGGCGGGATCGGGCTTTGTGGTGAAATCCTGGTTAAACAGCGACACCAAGGTTTCGTAACCTTGCGGATCGGTCACCAACCATTGCTTCAGCCGGAATGGTTTGGGATCGAACATCAGCTTGATCTTGGTCGGGCCGCCGAACACCTGCTTGTCCTCGAGATAGATGGATAAAGTGTCAGGTTCGCTTTCGACCTTGATGACCTGCGTGTCCTTTGCAAGGTCGATATTCGGCTTCAGCAGGAATTTCAGCGGCGTCTGCCAGATGAAATATTGCTGCATGCTGCCGACCTTGCGGTCGACGACCGCGACGGTCGTCCCATCGGCGATGATGTCGAGCGTCGCCGGCTCGGCATATTCAAAGCGCAGCTTGCCGGGCTTCTGGACGAAGATCTTGCCCTCGGCGCGGCGGCCGTCGCCGCCGATCTGCACGAAATCGGCGATCATGCTCGTCGTGGCGTTGAAATAGTCGTTGGCTTTTTGGAGGCCGAGCTTTGGATCGAGCGGCTCCGCCTCGGCCGCCGCTGGCGCCGGAGCCGGCGGGTTCGCGTATTGCGGCGCGCCCGGGTGCGGCGTCGTGCTCGTGCTCTTGGCCGGGCCGGAGCCCGGCGTCGTATCGGCGGCGCGGGCCGGCCCGCAGGCGAACGCGAGGGCGAAGCCGAGCATCAGGCAAATCTTGGGGGTCATCAAGCAAACCTCGGGAAGCGCAGCCTTATTCGGCCTGTCAAAAGAGGGTGACGCCGGGAGGCCGGCCGCCCGCTTTGGCGGTCATGGTGAGCCGATTCGCGGCCTCGACCAATCGGCCCGATCAGCTAGGCCTTCGATGTGGCGGCAATAGGACAGTCCAGCGACCCTGCCTTGATGGCGCCGAAAGCTCCCCATTCGCGCTCAATCGTCGCCCGGATCGAAGGCGCCGCGGTCGATGCCGCCGCCGACGAGGATCGTCCGCTTGCCGGCGTGATTGGCGGCGCTGACGACGCCTTCCTTTTCCATCCGCTCGACCAGCGAGGCGGCCTTATTGTAGCCGACCGAGAGGCGGCGTTGGACATAGCTCGTCGAGCATTTGCGATCTCTGAGCACGATGGCGACGGCGCGGTCGTAGAGATCGCCCGATTCCTCGCTCTCGCCATAGGCCGGCGCCTCGCCGTCCTCGTCGCCTTCGCTCTCGTCGACGGTGATGGCATCGAGATATTCCGGCTGACCCTGGCTTTTGAGATGCGCCACGACCTTTTCGACTTCGCCGTCGGAGACGAAAGGCCCGTGGACACGGATGATGCGGCCGCCGCCGGCCATATAGAGCATATCGCCCTGGCCGAGCAGCTGCTCGGCGCCCTGCTCGCCCAAGATCGTGCGGCTGTCGATTTTTGACGTGACCTGGAAGGAGATGCGGGTCGGGAAATTCGCCTTGATCGTGCCGGTGATGACGTCGACCGAGGGCCGTTGCGTCGCCATGATGAGATGGATGCCGGCGGCGCGCGCCATCTGCGCCAATCTTTGAATTGCGCCTTCGATGTCCTTGCCGGCGACCATCATGAGGTCGGCCATTTCGTCGACGATCACGACGATATAGGGCAGGACGGTGAGGGACATTTCCTCATGTTCATAGATGGCTTCGCCGGTGTTGCGGTCAAAGCCCGTCTGAACGGTGCGGGTGATCGTATCGCCCTTCGCGGCGGACTCGGTGACGCGGGCGTTAAAGCCGTCGATATTGCGGACACCGAGCTTCGACATCTTCTTGTAGCGGTCTTCCATCTCGCGGACCGCCCATTTGAGCGCGACGACGGCCTTTTTCGGATCGGTCACGACGGGGGTCAGGAGATGCGGAATGCCGTCATAGACGGAAAGCTCCAGCATTTTCGGATCGACCATGATGAGCCGGCACTGATCCGGCCGTAGCCGGTAGAGCAGCGACAGAATCATTGTATTGATCGCCACCGATTTGCCCGAGCCGGTTGTGCCGGCGACTAGGAGATGCGGCATGCGCGCGAGATCGACGATGATCGGCTCGCCGCCGATCGTCTTGCCGAGCGCGATGGCGAGGCTCTGCTTGGCCTTTTCAAAATCCTGCGAGGCGAGAAGTTCGCGGAGATAGACGGTCTCGCGCCGCTGGTTCGGCAGTTCGATGCCGATCGCATTGCGGCCGGAGACGACGGCGACGCGCGCCGAGACGGCCGACATGGAGCGCGCGATGTCGTCGGCGAGGCCGATCACGCGGGCGGATTTGATGCCGGGCGCGGGCTCGAGTTCATAAAGCGTCACGACCGGACCGGGCCGGACATTGATGATCTCGCCCTTGACGCCGAAATCTTCCAGCACGCCTTCGAGCAGCCGCGCGTTCTGCTGCAATGCGTCTTCGGAGACCTTGCCGGCGCCGGCGGGCTTCTTCGCTTCCGTCAGCATCAGGAGCGGCGGCAGCTGATATTTGCCCTGCGCGAGTCTGTCGAACATCGAGGGCTGGACTTCGCGGGCAAGCCGCTGGCCGGCTTTCAGGGTGCCGGCCGGCGGCGTGACTTGCGCCTTGCTCTCGGGGGCGGCTTCGGCCGGTTCCGCCGGGGCATTGGCGCGGGCCGCAGGTGGCGCGTAATCGGCGGCGTCATAGAGCGGCGAATCGAAATTCACATCGCCGCGCATATAGGGCTGATCGAGCGCCGGGCCGACGCGCCGCGTCGCATATTGCCACGGTGCTAAAGTCTCATTGTTGCCCGTCTGCCGGCTGCGCAGCGCCCGGACGAGGTTGGCCTTCAATGACAAAAGGGCGTGGATGACGCCGCCAAGCGCGATCAGCGCGAGGCCCGGCTCGCCGGCTTGGTCCTCGTCTTCGCTCGTCGCCTTAGCGCGGGCGGGCTCGGGGATCTCATAGTCTTCGTCGGCGTCGTAATCTTCCGGCTCGGCGCGCATGCCGATGCAGGCGGAGAGCGTCAGCACCGCGACCGCGGCGAAGATACAGGCGACGATCAGCATGGCGACGCCATGGCCGCCGAAGAGCCGGCGCGGCAGCATCAGCACCGCATCGCCCAGAACGCCGCCGAGGCCCGTCGGCAGCGGCCAGCGGCTCGTCACCGGCAAGAGGCCGACGAAGGCGGCGGTGGACAGGCAGCCGATGAACCAGAAGAACAGCCGCCAGGCCGGCCGGTCGAAGTCGCAATGGCGCAGGAGCCGCCAGCCCCAGAGTGTGACCGGCAGCAAAAAGGCGATGGCCGCAAGCCCGAGCAGCTGCATGACGAGATCGGCGGCGATCGCGCCCGGCCAGCCGAGCAGATTATGCACGGGGCTGCTTGAGGCATGGTTCAGGCTCGGGTCCTGCACGGACCAGGTGACGAGCGCCAGGGCCAAGGCCGCGCTCGCGAGAATCAGAACGACGCCGATGGATTTCGCCGCAAGCCGCGCCGCCCCCGCCCGCAATGGGTCGGGGATGTGATCCAACACCGTGAAGCTGGTCGTCGTACGCATAAGTCTCACTGCCGCGCCGGGTCGGTCCGCAGGATGTGGCGGCTTGTCGGCGTCAAGCTAGTGAGCGGCGGTTAAGGTCGGTTTAACCTTAAGAGGTGGGCGGCATTGTTTGAGGCGGGGCTAGGAACAAAAATTCGTCCCGGTCGCCAAGCGGCGTTCAGGGTCAAGCCGGTCGCGGTCAGATGGCGTCCAGATCGCGTTCTCCGGTCCGAATGCGGATAGCGCGGTCGAGGGTGCTCACGAAAATCTTGCCGTCGCCGATTTGGCCGGTGCGTGCCGCGGCGGTGATCACTTCGATCGCCTGATCGACGAGTTCGGGGCCGACGGCGATCTCGACTTTCAGCTTAGGGAGAAAGCTGACCGCATATTCGGCGCCACGGTAGATCTCGGTATGGCCCTTCTGCCGGCCATAACCTTTCACCTCGGTCACCGTCATGCCGTGGACACCGAGCTCCATCAGCCCGTCGCGCACTTCATCGAGCTTGAAGGGTTTGATGATCGCCGTCACGATTTTCATTTTATCCTCCTGTGGAGCCCTGCCGGCCGATCGACATCTCAGCTTGCGGTTGCTCCAGCAGGAGATTCGCCGTGCTTGAGCGATGAGAAGACATATTCAAGTTTACGGCGGATTGAAATGAGAGGCTGGCGA
>JBKQRA010000050.1:0-30951 GCA_052144065.1 Methylovirgula sp.
ATCTTCTTGCGGCCGAGATTTTCGCGCTCGGCGATGTAGATCATCTCCTTGGTGATGACGCCCCTGCGCGCCCATTCGAGCTGGGTGAGGGGGTGTTCCCCTCCCCCGTGTGGGGAGGGGTTAGGGGTGGGGGTAAAAATAGCGCGGACTCTATGACCCCCACCCTGGACTGCTCGCGCAGTCCGACCCTCCCCACAGGGGGGAGGGTGAGCGCCTAGCCCTGTCGTTTGTGTTATTCAGCTCTCGCGCGGAAAAATCCGCGTCACATGGCCCATCTTGCGGCCAGGACGCGCTTCCGATTTGCCGTAGAGATGCAGCGCGGCGCCGGGCTCGGCCAAAATCTCGGCCCAGGCATTGATGTCGTCGCCGATCAGATTGCGCATTTCGACGGCGGCGCCATGTCGTGTCGTCGCGCCAAGCGGCCAGCCGGCGATGGCGCGGATATGCTGCTCGAATTGCGAGGTGACTGCGCCGCCGAGCGTCCAATGGCCGGAATTATGGACGCGCGGCGCGATCTCATTGACCTTGATCGACTGCCGCGTCGGACCGTTGATTTCTTGTGTCTCGATGACGAACATCTCGACGCCGATGACGCCGACATAATCCAGCGCGTCGGCGATCTTGCGGGCGTAGGCGATGGCTTCCGCGGCGCATTCCTCGCTGATGCGGGCAGGCGCGAGGCTCGTGCTCAATATGTGATTGACGTGATGGTTCTCGCAGACGTCGAAGGCGGCGAAGCTGCCGTCCATGCCGCGCGCTGCGACGACCGAGACTTCCTTGGTGAAATTGACGACGCCTTCGAGAATCGCCGGCACGCCGCCGATGCTGCGGAAGCCGACGGCGAGATCCGAGCCTTCTCGGATCAACAGCTGGCCTTTGCCATCATAGCCGAATTTGCGGGTCTTCAGGATCGATGGCCGGCCGATCTGCGCCACGGCGCGGACCAAAGCGCCGGCGTCATCGACCGGCGTATAGGTCGCGGTCTTGATCCCGAGCGAGGAGAGAAACTCCTTTTCGACGAGACGGTCCTGGCAGGCGGCGAGCGCCGCGGGACCGGGGCGCACAGGGCCATGTTCGGCAAGCACGGCGGCGCTGCGGGCCGGAACATTTTCGAATTCATAGGTGACGACATCGACCTGATCGGCGAAATGCGCCAGCGCCGCCTCATTGGTGAAATCGGCGACCGTATGGCTGCCGGAAACTTCGAAGGCCGGGCTGTCCTTGTCAGGCGAATAGATATGGACTTTCAGGCCGAGCTGCGCCGCCGCGACGGCCAGCATGCGTCCCAACTGGCCGCCGCCCAAAATCCCGATCGTATCGCCGGGTTCCAGCCGGCGCGCTTGGGTGGGCGGCATGCGTCAGTCCTTGTGCGTTGGCAGATCTTGCATCGGCATTTCGGCCACGGCTTTTGTCTGCGCGGCGCGCCAGTCGTCGAGGCGCTTCGCCAGCTCCTTGTCGTTCAGCGCCAGGACCGCGGCGGCGAGCAGCGCGGCATTGATGGCGCCGGCCTCGCCGATCGCGAGAGTGCCGACGGGAATGCCGGCCGGCATCTGCACAATGGACAGGAGCGAGTCCTGCCCGAGCAGCGATTTCGTTTCGATCGGCACGCCGAACACCGGGAGCGACGTCATCGAGGCGGTCATGCCGGGCAGATGGGCGGCGCCGCCGGCACCCGCAATGACCACCTTGAAGCCCGCGTCCTTCGCGCCCTTGGCGAAAGCGACGAGCCGGTCGGGCGTGCGATGGGCGGAGACGATCGCGGCTTTGTGGCCGATGCCGAGCGCGTCGAGCGTCTCGGCCGCATGCCGCATGGTCTTCCAATCAGACTGGCTGCCCATGATGATGGCGACGGGCTTGTCTTTCGCGGGCACGGCGCGCTCTCTGGGCAGGGTTGATTTCTGATCCGGTCGATTTGGAAAGCAAGCGGCATAAACGAAGGGGCAGGGCGGTGCAAGCGAAAGCGGCGGGAAGGCTCGAAATCCAGTGCCTTAATGACGACGACCCGATGGTCTTTTTAGTCAGGATCATCGACGCGGGTGGTGAAACCGTCACGAGGTCAGGCTCGCCAAGGCCTATGCGCAAAAGATCGCGGCTGGCCATACGCCGGCCCAATGCATCGAGGCTGCGTTTTGCTTCCTGCTCGATCGCGAGACTAAGGAACAGATTTTGTCGCGTTTCGATATCAGCGTGATCGCGCGCTATTTTCCCGACTTCGAGCGCGAAGTCGGAGCCTATCTCAATCCGACTTGAGCTTGCGCGCGATCACATCCATGCCAACCTTATGCGCCGCGCTGATCTGATAATCGACCGGCTCGAAGCCATGATCGCGCAGCAGGCGATAGAGCCGGCTGCGGCCGAAGAGGTGATAATGATCGATCTCGCCAAAATGCGGATTGGCCGCATGCGCGTTGAGAAGATTGAACAGGATCGGTTCGCGATTGGGCATGGACAGATAGACGATGCCGCCCGGCCGCAGCAGCTGATGCGCCGCCCGCAGCATCTCGGTTGGAAAAGGCTGGCGCGGCAACAGCTCGCCCAGGCTGACGACGCTGAAGCGGCCGGCCCCCGCCAAGGTTTGCAGATCGCCGCAATGCGCTTCGAAACTGAGCCGGCGCAGCGCCGCGACTTTCTCGTCGTCGGGATCGAGCCCGACCGTTTCATAGCCCCATTCGGCCGCGGCAAAGAGCCGTGCGCCGCTGCCGCAATGGGCTTCGAGCCAGACGCCCGATGAAACAATCTGCGCGATGCGGCCGATGATCGGTGCCGCCGCGCTGCGGCCCTCTTCAGCCGCGGAACCAAAGGGCGGATCGTTGGGCCGCAAAACGCCCGGCGCGAAATAGCCGTCGGTATGCACATGGCCGCAGGCGCGGCAGGCCAGCCATTCGATCGCCGGCGCAAACGCGTCGCGATGGAGCGGATGTTGGCGGCCGTCACCGGTCGCGAAAGAGGAATGCTCTGTGCCGCCGCAGAGCGGGCAGGCGGCATAGAGTTCGCGTGCAATCTGCACAGGCGTGGCGTTGTTCGGTCCGCGCTTGTCCTCCGCCGGCAGTGGAGTGACCGCGAAGGGCTGCGGCGTCTCGCCTTTCGCCCAAATCTCCCACATGCGTTCGAAGGCCGCTTCGAGATGGCGCGCATAGCGCCGCGTATTAAAGAGCGGATGGGTCAGCCGGTTTGCCTGGAGCTTGCGGCGGAGATCGGCGAGGCGATCCGGATTCGTCGCGAGTTGCAAGGCGAGGGCTTCATAGCCGTCGTCCGAATCCGTCACGAGTTCGGGCAGGCCGATGGCGTTGAGAAGGCTTGCCGCGACGCGGCCGGCGAAAGTGTCGCCGATGCGCGTGACGACCGGCAGGCCGACCCAGAGCGCGTCGCTCGTCGTCGTATGCGCATTATAGGGCAGGCAATCGAGGAAGAGATCGGCGAGCCTGTGGCGCGCCAAATGTTCGGCCGGCGCGATGCGCGGCGCGAAGACGAGGCGCTCTGGATCGACGCCGCGCTTGACGGCTTCCTTTGCGAGATTGTCCTTGACCTGCGAATTGGCATCGAAGAGCCACAGCACGCTGCCCGGCACCGCTGCCAGAAGCCGCATCCAGATCGAAAAGAAGCGGGGCGTCAGCTTAAAGCTGTTGTTGAAGCAGCAGAAGACGAAGCCATTGTCCGGCAGGCCGCAATCGCGCCGTGACGGGGTGAGATCGGCGACGCGGCGCTGCGAATCGTTGGGCTGATAGCAATACGGCAGTTGAACGATCTTCTCGTCGTAGAAGGGCTGCTGGTCCATCGGCAGAGTGATCGGATCGGCGATCACATAATCGATGAAATCGCAGCCCATCGTGCCGGGATAGCCGATGTAATTCACTTGAATGGGCGCTGGCCGATTGGCCGCGATGTCGCTGCGCGCCGACTGCGTATAGCCTTTCAGATCGATGAGAATGTCGATGCCATCGTCATAGATTTTCTGCGCCGCGGTGCGGTCGTCGACATCGCGCAGCTCGATGAAGGCGTCGAAGGCTTTGCCGAGCCGAATGCGCATTTCGCTGCAATCGGTGGGGCCGTAGGAATAGCCGATGATTTCGAAACGCGTGCGATCATGCAGTTCGAACAATTCGGCCATGAGATGGGCGGTCGCGTGGCGATGAAAATCGCTCGAAAGATAGCCGATCTTGAGCTTTTCTTTCTTGGTCCCTTCGGCTGGCCGCTCATGGACGAAAACATGCGGCCGGCGCATGCAGGCCGCCCAGAGCCGAGCGACCTGCTGTTGCGTCGCCGGCGTTGTGTCCATGCTGAGGAAGGAGAAAGGCGGCAGCGCCATCTGGCAATCCGCGACGCGGGCGATGAGGCTCGCTTCGGCTTCTTCCAGCCCCTCCCAGTCGCAGGCGGCGCGGCGCTGATGGACGAGCTGAACTTCGACGCTCATCAAGCCCGGATCGAGTTCGATCGCTTTCTTGTAGGACTCCAAGGCATCGGTCAGGCGGAACGCCAGCTCATAGGCGGCGCCGAGATTGCAATGGGTCTGGGCGATGGTGGGATTGATCGCGATCGACTCTTGATAGGCGACGATCGCTTCTTCGAAGGCGCCCTGACGCAACAGGAGATTGCCGAGATTGCAATGCGCCTCGGCGAAGCGCGGCTGCAGCGCGATCGCATGGCGGAACGCGTCCATCGCCTCGCTGCTGCGCAACAGTTCGCGCAGAATATTGCCGGCGCAGAAATAGGGACGGGCGGCTTCCGGCCGCTTGTCGACGATGGCGTCGCAGACAGTGAGCGCTTCGTCATGACGCTTGAGCTTGCGCAGAATATCGGCGGCATTGACATGCGCCTCGACGAAATGCGGATCGAGGCGGCAGGCTTCCTCATAGGCGGCGAGGGCGGATTCGAGGTCGCCCTGATCCTCCAGGGCATTGCCGAGATTGGAATGGGCGGCTGGATAAGTCGGATCGAGCGCGATCGCCTGTTCGGCATTGGCGCGGGCCGCGAGGAAATCGCCGGCGGCGCGATGGACCGCGGCGAGATTTGAGAGCGCCGAGACATAGTCCGGCTTGGCCGCGATCGCCTTGCGGATATGGTCGGCGGCCGTCGCCTGATCGCCTTCGGCATGAGCGATGAGGCCGAGATGATGCCACACGACCGGATGATCGGGCTGATGCGCGAGGATCTGGCGATAGATGTCGCGAGCCATGTCGAGCCGGCCGGCGGCATGACACTCGAGCGCGCCGCGCAACAGATCGCCAAGGGAAAATTCGGTCGCCTCCGTGCTGGTATTTGGCACCGAATTTTTGGGTGACGTCATGGCAAGCCTCGTCGCCCCGCGTTCGCAGGGATCTTGGCTCTATGGATAGGCGCCGCCGCTTGCGCGAAGCGGGATGCGGAGTCCGCTCTAGGCGATGATGTCGGGGGTCAGCTGATCTTCGATCTGGGCGATCTTGTCGCGCAGGACGAGCTTGCGTTTCTTCAGCCGCTGGATCTGCAGCCGGTCCGCGGTCGCAAGATTGGTCAGCGCTTCGATCGCGGAGTCGAGGTCGCGGTGTTCTTCGCGCAGGTGTTCGAGCTCCGCAGTCAAGACTACGCGCTCTTCCTCGCTCAATCTGTCAGCCATAAAGTGTGAGTCCTGGACAAGCGGTGCGGGCGTCGGACCCCGCCCGTTGCTCGAAATATCCGGAGGAGGGTTTAAAGCATTTCCCCCATAGGGGGCAATCAGTGCGGCGGCGGCCAGGCGAAATCATCGGCGCGGCCAGGTTTGGGGGCCGGCGCATTGCCGCTGACGAAGGTCTGTTCGACGACGGTCTTGGGGGAGCCCGCCGCCGCCGCGCTCGTTGCCAAAGCGCCGCCGGGGGCCATCACCGGTCCCGTCAGCGGCAGCACCGGGCCGATCGCCGGCTTCACCGGCGCATCCTTTGCCGCATTCGGCGTGATGGCGCCGGCCGGCGTCGTCGTTTCGATCTTCGCCAAGGCGGCGTCATCCTTCGGCTTGCTGGCGTCGAGAATGCGGCGGATCTCCGTCTCGGCGAATTGCGCGAGCTTGCGGGCGCCGGCCTTGGTGAAATGGACGCCGTCGCTCGAACGCATCCGAACCACCTGGCCGCTGACGTCAGGACCATAAGTGGTGAAGCGGCCGTTCTCGTCGCCGAAGCCGTCCCAGACATCGATGAAGGTCGCGCCCGCCTTTGCGGCATGCTCGCGATAAATGTCGTTGAGCGATGCCATTTCCGCCGAAAAACGTTCGTTCTTCATGATCGGCAGGCCGACCCAGAGCAGCGGGATTTTGGCATTCTTGAACAGCGTCGCGATCGCCTCGACCCGCTGAGCATAGATTTCTTCCCATTTCGCCGAGCCGGGCTCATAGCTGACGCCGCCCTCATGGAGGGTTTGATGATCGTTGCTGCCGATCAATACGACCGCGACATCGATTTTCTGGCCGCTTGCCAGGAGCTCTTGAACGGCTTTCGGCCAATCATAAAAATCGTCGCGGACGAGGCCCGAGCTTTCATGCGCCTTGTGCAGAATGGCGACTTCCGGCCGGTCGGCCATCGCCTCCGTCAGGCCCTGGGCCAGCAATTGACCGAGCGAATCGCCAAGGACGGCGACAAAGAAGCTCGGCGGAACGGCGGGTTTCTGCTCCGCCTTCTCCACCGGGCGTTCAGGCTTCGGCCTCGCAATGTGGCGGCGCGGCGGCGGCCGATAGCGGGGCTCGTAGCTGCGCTGTTGCTGCGGCGGTTGGAATATGTTGCCGAACCAGCCGAAGGGACTGCTTTGCGCTGCGGCCGGCGTGGCTGCGGGCAGGTAAAACAGGCCGAGCAGCAGCAGGCTTGCGAGCACCCTAAAGGCCGCTTCCGCCAGACTTTGAAGAGCTCTCGGGCATTTATGGGACGAAGGGTGCGCCATAACCTTCCAACCTGGAAACCTCTGGAATTATCGCTCTTTTTGTGGCGTCTGTCATGACACCTTCAAAATTGGGTGGTCCGAGGGCAAGGCCGCTGGCCGCGCGCCGGATCGCGCGCAAGCGCGCATTCCGCCTCCGCCCGGTCGCAACCGCAATCCGCCCTAACGGACCCTTTTCATGCTCGATAAACCGCTGGCGATCTCCGTGCGTCCCTCGACTGAGGCCGATGTGCCGGCGATGATCGACATTTATACCCATCATATTCAGCATGGGCTCGACGATTATGAAGTCGAGCCGCTGCATCCCGACGATCTCAAGCGCCGGCGCAAGAGCATGCTGAAGCGGCGGCTGCCGCATCTCGTCGCCGAACTCGACGGCAAGGTCGTCGGCTATGCCTATGCGGTCCCATTCCGCAAGCGCCCCGCCTATCGCTATACGGTCAAACATTCGATCTATGTCCATCAGGACCATCTGCATGCCGGCATCGGCCGGCAATTGCTGCCGGCCCTGATCGATGCCTGCGCGCAGGCGGGCTATCGGCAGATGGTCGCCTATATCGATGCCGCCAATCAGCCGAGCCTGCAACTCCACGACTCACTCGGCTTCGAGCACATGGGGCAACTGCGCTCGGTCGGCTATAAATTCGGGCGCTGGACGGATACGGTGCTGATGCAGCGCGCACTGGGAGCGGGCGCCGCCACGACGCCCGGCACACTCGCGCGCTGAGCCTCAGGCGGCCGTCAGCATTCCCGTCCAACTCGCGACAAGCAGCAGCGCGCCGAAGGCCAGCACGCAGACGGCGGCGCCGACTTCGATCAATTGCGCGACGAGCCGCGCGCGGCGCGAGCGCCCATTGTCGGCGATACGGACCGCCAGTCTCTTGCCGAAGACGGCGATCAAAGCGAGTGCCGCGGTCGTTAGGGCCGTGCCGAAGGCCATGGCAATGACGGCGGCGATGCCGATTCCAAAAATTCCCTGCGCCAGCGAGAAGACCAGGACCAGAATGGCGCCGGAGCAGGGTCGGGCGCCGGCGGTGACGACAGTAAGCGCCGCCGACTGCCAGGAAAAACCGTCGCCGAGATTTTTGGGATCGAGCGCCAGCACATGGCCGCACAGCGGTCCGCAGTCGTCATCTTGCGCAAGCGCATCGGCTTCGGTCGCGCGAAAGGTCGAGCGCTGCGGCGGCAGCGCGCTTGTCTGCGGTGCGTCGGCGAAGACCCTCAGCACGGCGGGCTCTGTCGCCAATGCCGTTCCACCGAGATTCCAGCGTGGCGCCGCTTCGGCAAGCATGACGCGCAGCGTTGCAACGAGCACCTTGCCTTTGCGCCAGACAAGCGCCACGCCGAGCAGCACGATGCCGGAATAGGCGATCAGTTCCAGCACATGCGCCGCCGCCGTCATCTTCTGCGCGGTCGCGTTGAAGATCAGCGCTGCGCAGCCGATGAGAACGATGGCGACAAGACCTTGCAGCAGAGCCGCGAGGGCGGAGATGACGAGGCCGCGGCGGATCGCCCGCTCATTCGAGATCATGTAAGAGGTGATGACGGCCTTGCCGTGACCGGGGCCGGCGGCATGGAAGACGCCATAGGCAAAGCCTACTCCTAAGAGGCCGAGGAGCGCCGCGCCGCTGTGCTTGGCGTCGTCCAAGGCATGCGAGAGCATGAGATAGAAAGCGCTTTCCTGGCCGAGAATCCAGGCGGTGATGCCGGAGACACGGCCCACGCCGCCTTCCTGCGCGCCGATCGCGAACGGATGGCGAAAGGCCTGCGCTGCTGCCGGATGCGGGATAAGAATCACCGCAAAGAGCGTCGCAAGGCCAAGCGCGAGCGCAATCGTCCAAGCTGATCTGGCGCTGAGATTCATCTTGCAACTACCCCGCTTGACCTTGGGCGCGTCATGGACAGGCCACGATGACGCGGCTCGCCATCTTCATCCCGAAATTGTCGCCGGGCGACAGATTGGCGAAGAAAGCTTCCGAGAGCTTCTTGGCTTCGTCGGCGTTGAGCGGATCGGCGCCGTTGACGCTGACCGAACAGCCTTTCGGCGCATTGACGAGCGCGACGGGATCTTTCTCCCTCAGCGCGAAGGCGACGAAATAGGTGGGATCATAGACCTGGAAGGTGAAAAACTTCTGGGCGCTGACCGGCGTCTTCAGCGGCAGAGTGAAATGCAGCGCGATGAGCTTGTCGGGTCGTTCTTCGAGCCAATAATTGGTTGGTTCGCCGAATTCGAGTTTAACGCCTGCGGCCTTGCCGAAAGTGAAATAGTCGAACTCTTTCAGCGACTCGACATTGGTCTTGGCGAGCGGCGCAAGCTCTTCCTTGGTGGCGATGCCGGTCGCCTTGCCAAGCCCCTGCGTCGCGAAGGCCGAATACATTTCGTCAAAGACCCAGGCATGGGTCAGCGCCGCGACCTGGCCCTGCGCATTGAAGATGACTTCTTCATTGCCGGTGATCCAGACATGCGGATGCGCGAGGGCGGGTGTCGCGCCGGCGAGGGCCACCAATGCTGCGCCCCCCGCGAGGCCCCATCGAATTGTGGCAAGGCGAATTGTGGCAAGACCGTTCAGGCGAAAAACGGCACCGCCAGAATTGGCAAAAGTCCGGCGTGACCTGGCGCTCATAAGGAACCTTTGCCGATGGCGAATCATCAATGCCTTCAATAGGCTGGCGGAGTTTGGCCAAATAACTCTGGCCAAAGCGAGGCAAGTTGCAAATTTGTGTCCTCAAGCCCCTTCAAGGCCTATGAGAGGAATTGCATCGGCCTGATGAAAAGGCCAAAATCATGAGCCTCTTCAGGCCTATCTGCGCCGCACGCCGGCCTCACCCCATTGGTATGACACGGTTTGTTGTTCATTCACAAATTGCTGCGCAGCGCAGACAGTTCTCAAATATCACAGAGATCCCCGACAAATCCGCTGCAATGCTGGACTATTGATCCTGCTCAATTATACCGAATGGGCGCCGGTAAGATGGGGGAGCCTCCCCCACGGCGGAGGGCGAGGCGATGGTAACTGCGATCAAGGCGCGAAACGGTCTGTTGCCCGCACCTCGGTCGGTGTCGCTCGCCGATAAATATGATCTGAGCCAGACGCGTGTCTTCGTGACCGGTCCACAGGCGGTGCTCCGCCTGCTGCTGACGCAGAAAGAGCTCGATCGCCGGGCCGGTCTCAACACCGCCGGCTTCATCTCGGGCTATCGTGGCTCGCCGCTCGGCGGCGTCGACGTGACCTTTTTCCGGGCGAATGAGCTCCTCGCCCAAAACGACATCAGCTTTCAGCCCGGCCTCAATGAAGATCTCGCGGCAACAGCCGTCTGGGGCGCGCAGCAGGCGGAGATGCGCGGCGAAGGACGCTACGACGGCGTCTTTAGCCTCTGGTACGGCAAGGGCCCCGGCGTCGACCGCTCCGGCGATGTCTTCCGCCACGCCAATTGCGCCGGCACCTCGCGCTTTGGCGGCGTGCTCGCACTCATGGGCGATGATCACACCGCCGAATCCTCGACCACGGCGCATCAATCCGAATTCACCCTTGTCGATGTGATGATGCCGATCCTGTCGCCCGCTGGCGTCGAGGAGCTGATCGATTACGGCCTCTATGGCTATGCGATGAGCCGCTACACCGGTACCTGGATCGGGATCAAATGCCTGAAGGACACGATCGAGTCGACGGCCTCGATCGATGCGCGGCTCGATCGCGTGGTGCCGGCGCTGCCGAGCGATTTCATTCTGCCGCAGGGCGGCTTGAACATTCGCCCGAACGATCCGGTGCTTGCCCAGGAAATGCGGCTGCAGACGTTGAAGCACGACGCCATGCTCGCCTTCCTGCGCGCCAACAAGCTCAACAAGATCATCACCTCTGGCGGTCGCAATCCGCGGCTCGGCATCATTGCCGCCGGCAAGACCTATCTCGATGTCCGCCAGGCGCTCGATGTGCTGGGGATAGACGAGGCCCGCGCCAACGACTTCGGCCTGCGCCTCTATAAGATCGCCTGCACCTGGCCGCTTGAGCCGCAAGGTCTGCGCTCTTTCGCGCAAGGCCTCGAAAAGATCATGGTCGTCGAAGAGAAGCGCTCACTGATCGAACAGCAGCTGCGCGAAGAGCTTTACGGCGTCAAGGATCGGCCGATCTGCATCGGCAAGAAGGACGAGCACGGCCAATGGCTGTTCCCGGTCACCGGCGCGCTCGATTCAAATGACATCGCGATCGCCATCGGCCGCCGGCTCCTCGACTACGTGCAGAGCGACGATTTGCGCGGCCGGGTGGAGCGTCTCGACCGCGCGCAGAAGATGATCGCCGACACCAAGGATGTCGCGGTCCGCGCGCCCTATTTCTGTTCCGGCTGTCCGCACAATATCTCGACCAAAGTGCCGGACGGCATGCGCGCCTATGCCGGCATCGGCTGCCATTACATGGTTCAGGGTATGGATCGCGCGACCGAAGGCTATACCCAGATGGGCGGCGAGGGCGCGAACTGGATCGGCGAAGCGCCGTTCTCGACGCGCAAGCACATGATCCAGAATCTGGGCGACGGCACCTATAATCATTCCGGTGCGCTGGCGGTACGCTGGGCCGCCGATGCCGGCGTCAACATCACCTTCAAGATCCTTTTCAATGATGCCGTCGCGATGACCGGCGGCCAGCATCATGAAGGCAATCTCACCGTCGATATGATCGCCCGCCAAGTGGCCGCCGAAGGCGTACGCAAGATCGTCGTCGTCAACGACGAGCCGCACAAATATTCAGCGGATACCAATTGGCCGGAAGGCTTGACGATCCGGCCGCGCGAAGAACTCGACGAGGTCCAGCGCGAACTCGCCGAAGTGCCGGGCACGACGGTGCTGATCTATGATCAGACCTGCGCCGCCGAAAAGCGGCGCCGCCGCAAGCGCGGACTTTATCCAGACCCCGACAAGCGCGTCTTCATCAATGCCAGTGTCTGCGAAGGCTGTGGCGATTGCGGGATCGCTTCGAACTGCGTCTCGGTGCAGCCGCTCGAAACCGAATATGGCCGCAAGCGCGTCATCGATCAGTCGAGCTGCAACAAGGATTTCTCCTGCATCGAAGGCTTCTGCCCGGCCTTTGTTACGCTGCATGGGGTGACGCCGAAGCGGGTCGAAGCGCAAGCGGATCGCGGCGATTATTTCCCGCCGCTGCCGGCGCCGAAGCTGCCTGAGCTCGGTGAAAAACCGTTCAGCATTCTCGTCGCAGGTGTCGGCGGCACCGGCGTCGTCACCATCGGCGCGATCCTCGGCATGGCCGCGCATATCGAAGGCAAGGGCTGCGGTTCGGTCGATATGGCGGGCCTCGCGCAAAAGGGCGGCACCGTATTCAGCCATATCAAGATTGCGGCAAAGCCCGACGACATTCATGCGATCTCGATCAGCGCCGGCGGTGCCGATCTCGTGCTCGGCTGCGATCTCGTCGTCGCCGGCACGACGAAAGTGCTCGCTGCGGTCAAACCGCATCAGACGGGCGTCATCGTCAATACGGCCGAGGTTTATCCCGGCGACTTCACCCGCGATGCCGATTTCACTTTGCCGTCGGGCCGCATTCAGCAGACGATCCGCCAGACGGCCGGCGAAGGCGCGGCCTTCGCCGACGCCACGGAAATCGCGACCGTGCTGCTTGGCAGTTCGCTTGCTGCCAATATGCTGCTGTTGGGATTCGCGTGGCAGCGCGGCTATGTGCCTTTGTCGGAAGACTCGATTCTGGCCGCCGTCACGTTGAACGGCGAGGCCGTCGAGATGAACCGGCAGGCCTTCCTTTGGGGCCGCCGCGCGGCGGCGGCGCCCGAGCGCATCGCGCAGATGCTGTCGCGCGCCAAGCGTCCTGCCGAGAGCCAGCGCCTCTCGGAGACGCTTGAAGAGATCATCACGCGGCGCAGCGACGAGCTGACCGCCTATCAGAATGCCGCCTATGCGCAGCGCTATCGCATGCGGATCGCGCGCATCGAAGCCGCTGAACAAGCGAAGGTGCCGGGCAATAAGGCGCTGACGGAAGCCGCCGCGCGCAGCCTCTTCAAGCTGATGGCGGCGAAAGACGAGTTCGAGGTGGCGCGCCTCTACAGCAATGGCGCCTTCGCCGAAGAGGTCACCGCCGCCTTCGACCGCAAGCCGAAGATGGAATTCCATCTCGCGCCGCCGGTGCTCGGCCGCACCAATGGCAAGGGCGAGCCGATCAAAATGTCCTTTGGCCCGTGGATGATGTGGGTGTTCAAGGGGCTTGCGGCGGCGAAAGTTCTGCGCGGCACGCCCTTCGATATCTTCGGGCGCATGCCTGAGCGCCGCCAGGAACGCCAACTCCGCGACGATTATGATGCGCTGCTCGACGAAATCATTCTGGGCTTGAGCGCCGATAATCACGCGCTCGCGGTGGCGCTCGCCTCCCTCCCCGAAAAAATCCGCGGCTTCGGCCATGTGAAGCAGCGGCATATCGAGAGTGCGAAAGCGGAAGAAAAGGCGCTGCTGGCGCAGTTCCGCGCCGGACCGAATGAGCTGCGTCTCGCCGCCGAGTGATCAACGCGAGACGATCAGCGCCAGAAAGCCTGCCAATCTTTCAATTTCTCATAAGCCCGATGCGCGTCGCGCAACGGCTTGGTGTGATCGGGCTTCTCTCTCGCCAACAAGCCGGCGGCAAAGGCAGCCGGCACAAGCTGCGGTGACGCGCTTTGGGCATCGATTTTGGTGAATTCCGCCGCAAGAAAGTCTTCGAGCGCGACGCGGTCATGGATCTCGCCGAGTGCCTCTTGCATCGTCTCGCAGGCTTCGGTGAGACGCTTGAAATGTTTGCGGGACCTTGAGCCTTCGGCACAGCCATCGAAAAATTCCAACGTATAGCGGAGTTTCTTTGCCCGGATGCGCAATTGGTGTTTCGCCGGCTCATCCATCGCGTCGAGCTTATCGCCTTCCTTGAGAATGCGCGCGATTCGGTCGGTCAGCCGCGTATCGAGGAATTCCGCAAGCGCCGCCGCGCGCTCGGCAAGCTTCCAATCCTCCAATTGCAGCCAGATGGCGCTTTCGAGCAGCGTCCGCCGCCAACGCTCCGAGGCGAGCCCTTCGGCGAGCCGCGCATAGGCTTGCAGGCGCAGCCCTTCCATGTGATGCGCGAGCAAGGCAAAGCCCGGATGCCCGTCCTCTTGTGTCGCCTTCGGCCGAAAGGTGTCGCTTTGCCAGACGTCGAGATCGCGGGCGGCGCCGAGAAGATCAGACATCCAGGCGAGCTCGTTTCGCAGCGTCTCATAGCGCTGCCCTTCGGCGATGGGGGCGAAGAAGCTCATTGCGGCGCGCAGCCGCCGCAGGGCGACGCGCGACTGATGCACGATCTCGATATCCGTTGTCGTGACATCGAACAGCGACGTATTGAGCATGAAGGCGTGCAGACAGGCGTGGCATATGCGTTTGAACGCAGTGCCGGCGCCGATGTCGCGCGACAGGCGCGGGATCTCGACTTTCTGCGGCTGGCCCCATTTGCCTTCCGAGAGCAGAAAGCCGCGGTCGCCTTTGCTTACGAAGCTCAATGTTATCGGCGCGGAGGCGACGAGGCGCTGCGCAAAAGCGAAGAGTTCGGCGACCTCGCCTTGCTTCAGCTCGAGTTCGATCTCGCGCAGATGCAACTCATTGTCCTTGGCTTTGATCTCGCCCTTGTCGAAGGAGATTTCGATCGCGACGCCGTCGCGGCGCCATAGCAGCGAAAGGCGATGGATGTCGGTTTCGAAGATCGGCTGCAGCTGGTCGAGCAGTGCCTTGTTTTTGAGAATCGGCGCAACCTGCCTGCCGGCGAGGAGGCTGGGATCGGGGAGGGGTTCGGTGAGTTCGTTCTCCCACTCATCGCGGGTGACGCTGCCGATCTGCTTCACGGATTGCAACAGCGCATCGCCGCTCTGGCGTACGCGAAAATGAATGCCGTTCCGGCGGAGCTTATAGTCGGGCGTATCGAAATAGCGGGTGCGGACGAATTGCTGGCCGTCGCGCGGCAGATCGCCGAGCGGCGGCTGCGTCTGAAGCGACTGCCACGTCTCCGGATCGGAGAGGAATTTCAGCTCGACTTCTTCGTCGGCGGGCATGCCGTCACCTCAAGTTTGAGCTGGAGTTGGATCGCTTTTATGAGCCTTTTGGATGATCCTTTTGCCAATGCCTGATGCTAGACGCAGCTCCCGGTAAAGAGAGCTGCGCCTCGCCGCGATCGATCCCTCAGCCAGGCGCCAAGCCCGGGCCCGGCGCCGTAGCTTTAGCGCACGATCACATTCTTGAATTGCCATGGATCATCAAGATCGAGATCTTCCGGAAACAAAACGCCGCGGTCGGTCAGCGGCGTCCAATCGGTATATTGGCCGATGACCGGGCCGAGATAGGGCATTTGCACCTCGAGGCAGCGGCGGAAGTCGACATCGTCCGCCTCGACAATGCCTTCCTTCGGATTTTCCAGAGCCCAGACCATGCCGGCGAGCACCGCGGAACTCACCTGAAGTCCCGTCGCATTCTGATAAAGCGCGATGCGGCGCGTCTCTTCGACCGAGAGCTGCGAACCGTACCAATAGGCGTTCTTTGCGTGGCCGTAGATGAGGACGCCCAATTCGTCGATGCCGTCGACGATCTCATTCTCGTCGAGAATATGCGACTGCTTCTGCACCTGCCATTGCGCGCCTGCCATTTCATGCAGCGACAGCACCGCATCATCGGCGGGATGATAGGCATAATGGCAGGTCGGCCGATAGACGACATTGCCCTGCTCGCGCACCGTCAGATAATCGGCGATCGAGATCGCTTCATTATGGGTGATGAGCCAGCCGTGCTGCGCTTTTGCCGTCGGCGTCCAGGAGCGCACTTTCGTGCCGGCGCCGGGGCGCATGAGATAGATCGCGCAATCCGTGCCATAGCCATGCATCTTGCCCTCCGGCGGCAGATGCTTTTCATGCGTGCCCCAGCCGAGTTCTGCAGGCTGCAGGCCTTCGGAGACGAAGCCTTCGACCGACCAGGTGTTGACAAAGACGCCGAACGGCTTCGGCGATTTGGCGCGCTGCGTATCGCGCTCGGCGATGTGAATGCCTTTGACGCCGAGCTCCTTCGCAAGCTTGCCCCAATCTTCGCGGCTCTTCGGGTCGGCCTTCACATTGAGATCGGCGGCGACGTTGAGCAGCGCCTGCTTCACGAACCAGGAAACCATGCCGGGATTGGCGCCGCAGCAGGAGACGGCCGTCGGTCCATGCCCCAATGCGGCGCGCTGATCGAGCACTTCCGCGCGTAGCGCATAGTTCGAGCGTTGTGATTGGGTCAGGCGCGTATCGGTGTAGAAGCCTGGCCAGGGTTCGCAGACCGTATCGACGTAAAGCGCGCCGACTTCATGCGCGAGGCGCATGATCGCGGCGGAGGAGACATCGACCGAGAGGTTGACGATGAAAGGCTGGCCTTCGCCTTCGGTCAGAAGCGGCTTCAAGAGATCGATGAAATTGTCCCGCGTCACCGCTTGCTTGATGAAGCGATAGCCGCGCTCGTCGACGAGCTTGCGGTCGGTGTCGACGGGATCGACGACGGTGAGGCGCTTCTTGTCGAAATGAAAGTGCCGCTCGATCAGAGGCAATGTGCCGCGTCCGATCGAGCCGAAACCGATCATGACAATGGGGCCGGTGATCGTGCCATGCACGGGCCAATTCGACATCTAAGCTCTCCGGGATTGAGGAGCGCGACAGCGCGCAAGAGGGGGAAGGGCGCAGCCCATCCGCTAGTCCCCGCTCTAAAACCCGAGACAGAGCCGCAGGTCAAGCACATGAGCGCCGCAGGCAGCGGCGCTCATGACTATGACGACTTCACTATGACAGTTGCATAACAGCGACTTAGAGGACCACGACGCGGGTCCCGACCGGCACGCGGTTGTAGAGATCCATGACGTCGGCATTGTTCATGCGGATGCAGCCGGACGAGACGGCTTGGCCGATCGAATCGGGCTCGTTCGTGCCATGGATGCGGAACAGCGTGTCCTTATTGCCCTGGAAAAGGTAGAGCGCGCGCGCACCGAGCGGATTGGCCATGCCGCCGGACATTTCACTTGGCAGATCGGGGCGCCGCGCGATCATGTCCTTGGGCGGAATCCAGCGCGGCCACTCGGCCTTGCGCCCGACATGCGCCTCGCCTTTCCAGGCGAAGCCTTCGCGGCCGACGCCGATGCCATATTCGATCGCCATGCCGTCGGGGCGTACATAAAAGAGATGCCGCGAGCGGGTGTCGACGACGATGGTACCCGGCGGCTCGCTCGTCGGATTGGGGATGACCTGCGCGGTGCGCGGCGAGTTGGCGGCCTGGGCATCGTCCTGCGGACCGCCCGAGAGCGGCTGGCCGGGAACAACCTGTTCCGGTGCCGCATAGCTTTGTTGCGCGGGCGCCGGCTGGCCCTGATCGGGCGTTCCATAAGGCTCCGCGTCGCGATCTGGCGGCGGCGCGCCATAAGCGCCCTGCGGCTGCGGTTGCGGCTCATAATCGGGACCATTGCCGCCGGGAAATGGTGGATATCCGGAATAATCCTGCGGTGCGGCGCGATAGCCATCATAGTTGCGCCATTGCGCTGCAGCAGGCCCGGCCAGGACGACGGCTGCCATCAACGCAACCGACAAAGACGTGATACGCAGCCCCATGTCTCACCTAAATCATTAGAGATATGCAATCTTAGTCCATGCCTTGGAACTGGTACAAAATATGGCGCCGCAATCTTGGCTCCATTCACATATCCGCGACAGCCTGGATTTCGAAAAGTATCCAGACCTTTACCATCCTCCGGAACATATCTTTAGACCGTTGGTTTTTGATTTTCAAAATTTGATTTGGGCACTTGCGACCAAACGATCTTGTGTCACACTTTCTTCGCTAACAGCCTTCGAAAGGAGTGCGGAATGCCAATGCAGAGTCATCTTGCTGAACTTCAGCGTCGCCATGATGATCTCGACCGTGAAATTGCGAAGGAATGGGCTCACCCGGGATCCGATGGGGTCCGGGTCGCCGAATTGAAACGACGAAAACTCCAACTCAAAGACGAAATCGCGAAACTGCTGAAGATGGAGCCGTCGCCGACGCTCCACTGAGCTGCGGCACAAAGCTTCGCTCTCAACAGCGCGGACGCCTTCAAAACCAAAGACCGTTAAGCCCCCCGATTGCCGGACCGCATGCTCTGGCAATCGGTCATTCTCCCGCATTTTCGAATTGGCCAGATGGCTCACGTATTTCGCGTCTTGCGGAACACGAGCGACAGATTATTGGCTGGCATTTCGATGATGAGCGGCGCGGCAAAGCCTGCTTCCGTTGCGACCGAAGCGACCGTTTCAAGGTCGCGCACACCCCAGTCCGGATTGTCGCCTCGCAGCGACGCGTCGAACGCCTCGTTCGATGCGGCCGTGTGGCGTCCGTCGCGCTTAAAAGGCCCGTAGAGATAGAGCGGCCCATCGTTGGGGAGCAGCCGTGCGGCGCCGGCAATCAGCCCGCAGCTGGCGCGCCAGGGCGCGATGTGAATCATATTGATGCAGATGACCGCATCGGCGTTCGCGATCGGCCAGGTCGGTGCCGTGGCGTCGATGTCGAGCGCTTTGCGGATATTGGGTAGGAGGCTGTCTTCGGCCCAGGCATCGATGCTGGCGCGGGCGGCGGCGTCCGGGTCGCTCGGCTGCAAAACATGCTGCGGGAGGCCTTCGGCGAAGCGGATGCAATGCTGGCCTGAGCCGCTCGCCACTTCGAGAATGAGGCCTTGCGGCGGCAGCTGCCGCCGGAGCGTGTCGAGGATCAGATCGCGGTTGCGCAGAGCGGCGGGGGCATTGCGCCTTGCATCGGCCATCAAACGAGTATCCAACGGGTCCAGCGGCGATTTTCGATGCAGTTATTGCGCCCGGACCGTTTTTTCGGGCCCGGAACTCTCAGGCCACGGCAGAGTTTCGGAACAAAAGCCCCCTTCGAGGGCCGTTTTCCCATCTTTGCGAGATTGTTGGATGCTCATTCAATATGGCTATGAACTGACGGTCAATTGCGCCCAGGAGACGCCGCTCCTGTGCCTGCTCGACGAACGGCCCGAACGTGTTCCGGCGCTGCGCTACGACACGGGTCTGATCACTACGCCGAACATTTCGACGCGTTGCTATGTCGATGTCTATGGCAATCGGGTGCGCCGTCTCGTGGCGCCCATTGGCGATTTTACGTTGACGCGTACCGCGATCATCGAAGTCCCTGATGCGCCGGATCCCGTCGTCATGAATGCCGGCGAGGTGCCGGTCGAAAAACTGCCCGACGATTGTCTCGTCTTCCTGCTCGCGAGCCGCTATTGCGAGGCCGACAAGCTCGTCAATCTTGCCTGGAGTCTGTTCGGCAAGACGCAGCCCGGCTGGCCGCGGGTGCAGGCAATCTGCGACTTCGTGAATGCGCATCTGACCTTCGGCTATCAATATGCGCGCCCATCGCGCACTGCGGTCGAGGCCTATGAGGAACGGGTCGGAGTCTGCCGCGATTTCACCCATCTTGCCGTCGCCTTCTGCCGCTGCATGAATATTCCGGCGCGCTATGCCAATGGCTTTCTGGGCGATATCGGCGTCCCGCCCGATCCCTCGCCGATGGATTACAACGCCTGGTTCGAGGTCTATCTCGGCGGGCGCTGGTATGTCTTCGATGCGCGCCACAACATGCCGCGCATCGGCCGCATCGGCGTGTCGCACGGGCGCGACGCCATGGATGTGCCGCTGGTGACCTCTTTCGGCCGACACGAATTGAAGACCTTCAAGGTCTGGACCGACGCGGTCGATCCGAGCGCGCTGGAACGGACCCGGCTGAGCGCCTGACGGGCGGGCTTGGGATTGCCACGGCTGACACATTGCCCGGGCGGCGCGGATCAGCTAGAAAGTTGCCGGACGCCGTCCCAAAGCACCCGTAGCTCAGCTGGATAGAGCGCTGCCCTCCGAAGGCAGAGGCCAGAGGTTCGAATCCTCTCGGGTGCGCCAGAAATCAATAACTTAGCTCCTTTATAACTCCACTTTGGCAGTCACGGAAGCGCTGCGGAAGCAGCTCAAGCGAAAGCCGGCGCGTATTAGGTCGCGCTTCTTCGCAATATGGTAGTTGTGGAAAAGGCGGTCGCGCTAGACCCTCCCGACCAATTGAGTCAGCTGAGGCTTGTGATTGAAAGCTAGCCGCCAGCCAGCGTGAACGGCAGATAGCCGAGTCCGTTGAGCATGATGAAATCGAGGCGCGTCAGATATTCGGGGAGATGGCCGATCGACGACGTTGAAGAACCTGCCGCGTGATGCGCGGGCCGCCAGCTGCTCGCGGCGCGTGACGGATCTCGAAAGCAATCGTGCAGGAGCCGTTCGAGCCGTGGTTCGCTCTTTAGGCGGCCTTAGGGGCGGCGGGGGTTGATTGCAACTGCATATCGATATCCACGAACCGACAGATATCGAGGTTTGTCGGTGCTTGGAGCGCTATTACACCGTCAAACTTTAAAGCGCGCCCGCCGGCGCTGCATGACGGGCTGACCTTGCTTTTTAGGAGATGCAAATCCTTTCTTGATCTTGAGATCCAGCGGGCTGATCACGCGTCCATCCTGCGCGGTCAGGCGCAACCGACCAATGGGGTTGCCGTCCGCCTTATCGACCAAGACCGTCATCGGTTCTCTGTCATCATAGAGATTGTCTTCACCCCACTGATGCAGCGCGACGAGGATCACGCACAATTCGAGCCCCTTTTTGTGAGATGATATTCATTGTGAGCGCCGCCGTCGGTGGCAGGGCGCATTTCTAGAATCCCGTCCGCCACCATCTTGCGGAGGCGCGTGGTCAAAATGTTCTTGGCGAGTCCGAGGCCGCGTTGGAACTCGCCAAACTAGCAGACTCCGTTAAAGGCGTCGCGGACGATGAGAAGCGTCCACCAGTCGCCAATTTCATCCAGGGACCGTGCAACGGGCAGAGCGCGCGGCCCTGATTCGTTCGTCGCATGGCATAATCTCCTGCTCTCCCGCTGCCTTCCAGAATATCTCTATCGGTTTTGTTTTTAAACCGAATTGGGCAGGTTACAGATGAGAGCAGTAGATATGGACAGTCACGGGCGCTGAGACAGCGCCGAAACCAAAAGCGCGGCGATAACGCCGTGAATTGGGAAGAGCTCCTGCCTCAGTCGCCGGTGGGGCGAGCGAATGTATCAAGCATGTCGTGGAGTTCAGTCCGCCATCGGCGAGCTGGCAGGCTGTCTTGATCTTGTCGGTGTTGCCCGAGAGTTCCTTACGTACACAGACTTTCCAAGAGCTCTCAAGATAAAGCGAATCTGTACGCGTAGGTCTGCTTCGGGATCTTCTCCGTGTTGAAGGTGTCGCTCGATCAGAATCGGATGGGAGAACGGCATGAATGCGATCTTGACCGCTCGCGCGGCTTCCGCCGCATCTTCAACGTCGAATTCACCCGCTTCGATGCCCTCGCGGATGATCGCCTCGAAGAACGTTTCCATACGCTCGATATGCGCCTTGATGACTGCCCAGTTCTCCTGCATGGCGGCGACGATTAGGTCATGCATGGGCCTTTCTTTGACCAAGGTCATCTTTTTATGGTGATGAATGGCAGTCAGCAGCCAATCGAGTTTCTCCATAGCTGGGGCGTTTGTGCGTGCGATTACAAAGGCGATATCAGCAACCTCGTTTAAAACCCGCCCGCAGATGGACTCGTTGATCGCAGCCCTGGAGGGAAAGAAGCGGTAGATATTTGCCGTGCTCATTCCGAGTTGGGAGGCGATGTCGGCCATCGAGGTCTTATGGTAGCCGATGCGGCGAAAGTGCTGCTCGGCGACCTCCAAGATGCGCTCGCGCACTGCATCGGGAGCAGCTCCAATCCGGACCGGGCGATGCATGGGCGTCTCCAGAGGTGATGAATCTGATCTGCCGGACTGGCACGAGATGATCATCTGCGTGCAAGTGAGTGCGTTCGGTTCGAGGCTGTTCGATGCTTTTGCCAGCAGCACTCACGAGCGTGAAACCTATCGTCTACGGCTGTATACCGCTGCCGCCATGGAGCGAATGCAGTTGTTTTTCGAGCTGCGTTAGTTCGCGCTCAAGCTTGTCGATGCGCTTTTCGAGCGAGAACAGGTAGTCTCCGGTTGGGTCGTCCATGCCTTCCAACCCTTCCGCGATCCGCGCAATCTTAGCCCATAGTCGCTTTAATCGGCTCACATTTGCCTCCGCGCTTCGGTTCATAATTCGGCGGGCGTGGCGTCGCGCGGCGTTCCGCTCGGAACCTAAATCGATCCCGAACGATGCCACCTTGGTTTCGCGGTATCTTCTGCCGGTGATTTGATGCGGAACCAAGCAGTGTACAGCGCAGGAAGGAAGAGCAGGATCAGAACCGTGCCGGCCGCCGTGCCACCGATCAGCGTATAAGCCATCGATCCCCAGAAAACGGAGTGCGTGAGGGGGATGAAGGCCAGTACAGCGGCGAGTGCCGTCAGGATCACGGGCCTCGTGCGTTGCACCGTGGCCTCGATGACAGCGTGATAGTCGTCAAGCCCGGCAGCACGGTTCTCTTTGATCTGTTCGGTCAGGATCAACGTATTGCGCATCAGGATGCCGGCCAGTCCTATCAGGCCCAGAATGGCGTTAAATCCGAAGGGCTGGTTGAAGGTGAGCAGCATCGGCACGACGCCGACAAGGCCAAGCGGTGCGGTCAGCATGACCATGGCCATCGTCGAGAAGGATCGCACCTGCAGCATGATGACGATCAGCATGGCCGCAATCATCACCGGGAAGACTTTGCCCAGCGCAGTGTTGGCCTTGGTCGCTTCCTCGATTGATCCGCCAAATTCGATGCGATAGCCGGCCGGAAGGGATGCGATCAGCGGCTGAAGGGCCGTCATGATCTGTTTGGAAACCTCCGGAGGCTGCGTCGCCTCATTAATATCAGAACGGATCGTGATGACGGGAGTACGATCGCGGCGCTTCAGGATCGGCTCTTCCAGACGGATTTCCGAATGGCCGATCTGGTCGAGCGGAACCTGGCGGCCATCCCGGCTCATCAGTGAGAAATCCGCGAGACGTGTCGGATCCAGCCGCTCGCCGCCAGCGCTGCGTGCCACGATGGGAACGTTGCGGATATCCTCGCGGACCTGCGTGACCGGGATACCGGTCAGGAGGAACTGGAGCTGCTGGCCGACTTGCGCTGGCGAGAGGCCGATGAGGTTCAGTCGATCCTGATCTGGGACGAAGCGAAGCACGGGCGTGCGATTGCCCCAATCGCGGTTGGCCTGCCGTACATCCGAGACCCCGCGCATAATGTTAAGGGCCTTTTCCGAGATGCTATATAATTGGGCCGGATCGGCTCCCATCACGCGGAACTCGACGGGGAACGGCGTATAGGGTCCGAATACAAGCTGAGTGACGCGCACATAGGCCTCTGATGCAAGCCCTTGTGAGACCGCTTCTCGGAGCCGGAGCTTCAAAGCCTCGCGCGCCTCCGCGTCCGGGGTCAACACGACGATCTTGGCGAAAGCAGGATCGGGCAGTTCCGGCGCCATCGCGAAGAAGAAGCGGGGCGCGCCCTGACCGACATAGCTCGTAACGATTTTGGCCTCGGGCTGGTCATCCAGCCAATGTTCGAGCTTTTCGACGGTCGCGGTCGTCGTCTCGATGCTCGTGCCTTCCGGCAGGCGCACTTCCACCAGCACTTCGGGGCGGTCGGATGTCGGGAAAAACTGCTGCTTCACGGCGCCCATACCGACACCGGAAAGTACGAAGACGATGCCGACGATGCCGCATGTCACTAACTTGTGGCGCACAGCAAAGCTGATGAGCCGCCGCAGACGGCGATAGTTAGGTGTGTCATAGATGGCGTCGTGGCCGCCTTCGATCGGTTTGATCACCGGCAGCATCTTGACGCCGAGATACGGCGTGAAGACAACCGCGACGATCCAGGAGACGATAAGGGCGAAGCCCACGACCCAGAAGATGTTGCCGGCGTATTCGCCGGCCGTTGAGCGCGCGAAACCCACCGGCAAAAACCCAGCGATCGTCACGAGTGTGCCCGATAGCATCGGCGCGGCGGTATGGCTCCACGCATGGGCCGCCGCCTTGATGCGGTCCATGCCCTCTTCCATCTTCACCACCATCACCTCGATAGCGATGATGGCGTCATCGACGAGAAGGCCCAGCGCCAGAATGAGAGCACCGAGTGTTATGCGGTCGAAGAACCGGCCGGTTTCCAGCATGATGAGGAACACGACGGCGAGCGTCAGAGGGACGGCCGCCGCCACGACGATGCCGACTCGCCAGCCCATGCTGAGCAGACAGATCAGCAGCACGACCCCGAGCGCCATCGCGAACTTCAACATGAACTCGTCAACCGCCGAGGTGATGTTGACAGCCTGATCGCTCACCTTGTCGAACGTCATCCCAAGCGGCAGTGTTTGTGCGATCGCGGCAGTCTTGTCCTCCAGCGCCTTGCCGAGCGCGCGACCATCCCAGCCTTCCTGCATGACGGCCGCAAGCATGATGGTGGGTTCACCCTGACGTCGGATGAGGTATGTGGGAGGGTCTTCATAGCCGCGGCGGACCTCGGCGACGTCGGAGAGCTTTAGCGGCCGCCCCGAAGCGACGATCGGCGTGTCTGCGATCGCCTGAACGCTGTCATAAGCGCCGTCCACCCGGATGAAGACCTGCGGCCCCCTTGTGTCGATCGAGCCAGCCGCCGTGACTGTGTTCTGCCGCTGTAAGGCGGAGACGATATCCTGTGCCGACACGCCGAGGGTTGCCAGCTTGGCATAGGAGAACTCGACGAAAATCTGTTCGGGTCGTTCACCTACAATATTGATCTTCTTGACACCTGGCACGTGCAGGAGGTCCTGGCGGATCACCTCGGCCTGCCGAACCAGCTCACGCATCGGCATGCCCTTGGCCTTGAGGGCATAGAGGGCGAAGCTCACATCCGAATATTCGTCGTTGACGAAGGGGCCGTAGACGCCGGACGGCAGGTTGCGGGCTTCATCCGCGAGTTTCTTGCGGGCCTGATAGAACTCCTCCTGCACGACAGATGGCGGTGTGCTGTCCTTCAGCGTGACCGTCATATACGCGTAACCCGGCCGCGTGGTCGTCTCGACGCGGTCGTACCAGGTGAGTTCCTGAAGCCGCTTTTCCAACGGTTCGGCAACGAGGTCCTGCATCTCGCGCGCCGTTGCGCCCGGCCATGCCGTCGTGACTGTCAGGGTCTTGATGGTGAAGTTCGGGTCCTCCGCCCGCCCAAGCATCAGGAAAGCGTAGGCGCCTGCGGCTGCCATCAGGAGGATAAAGAACAGGGTGACGGCCCGTTCGCGAACGGCGATTGCGGAAAGATTGAGGTTCATTATTTGGTCATTCCTATTCCTCGACGTTCGTCCTGACGCTCGCAGTCCTGCAGCAGGTGGGCGCCGAGCGGACCGCGCTTATCTAAAAAAGGCAGGCTCTGACTGCGCATCTGCTAACTTACAATTGGTTCGGCGACAGCTTCTTTGAGGCCAGCTGCCGCTTGGGCGGCAAGACCACGCGCCGCTTCCTGTGAATCTTGAAATTCCTCGAGTGCATAGACTCTGCCCCACCGCAGGGTGAACACGTGGAGACCACGGTTGACGTACGACGGGTCGCTAAGCAGCGTTGCGGTGGCGTCCCACTCGGCAAACACCGTGGTGCGCCACGGCCAGCCCTTCACCCAGATATTGTTGACCGTGAGGTGGAGAGTGGGCAGGACGCGGCCGAGGCGCTCAAACCAGCGGCGCATGGCCTCTTTGTCGTGGCGCTCACCAGCAAGTGCGTGGGCGCCGGAAACGCGGTGATGGACATGCGGTGCGACTGCTTTCACCGCTTCATCCCAGCGATGGTTGTTGACGTGGTCGAAGGTCTTTCGGATTTCTTTCCTGACAATGTAACTGTACAGCATTAGACTTCTCCAACGGTGATCGCGGAAAGATCGAGGCTCATCAGTCGCCCCCGCTCTGAGAAGCAGTACGGACGCGAGCGCCCTCCTGCAGAAGATGAGCGCCGAGCGAAACGACCGGATCCCCGGAGCTGAGTCCGGATACTACGGCGGTTTCGCTGGTCACACGCACGAGCTTGACGGGCTGAAACTTCACCGTCGAGGTGGCGCCATCCAAGACCCAGACGCCAGTCCTTTGGCCATTGTCCAGCACGGCCCCGAGTGGCACTTCCACCTCCGGCTGACTCGCCTGATTGACCAACCGAATGGTTACGGTCGCGCCAAGCGGTGCCGCCGCGGCCTCACCATCGAGCACATAGCGAGCTTCATAAGTACGAGTCTGGGCGTCCGCCGCGTCCGAGAGCAGGCGGAGATGCGCCGTGAAGTGTCGGCCATCGAGCCCATATATGCTGGCCTCGGCCGTCGAACCGACCGCTGGCCGGAGGGTCTCTGGAAGCGTGACCACCGCTTCGCGGGGCCCCGCCTGGGCGAGCCGAACCACGGTCTGCCCGGCTGAGACGACCTGTCCCGGCTCACCAAGCGTTTCGACCACCGTTCCATCCGCGTCCGCAACGAGGACGGAATAACCTGCCTCGTTTTCGGCGACCCGCGCATCGGCTTCAGCGGCCGCGAGTTGTGCCTTGGCTGTATCCGATGCGGCCTTCGCTTGCTCGTAGCGCTGTCGGGACGCCCATCCGTTACTGACCAACGTGGCGTAACGCCGCTCATCCGCCTCCATTTGAACGACGGATGCACGCGTTGCGGCGGCAGCGTTGCGCTTAGCGGTGAGCGCAAGACGAAGGTCGGTTTCGTCGATTCGCAGCAGCGGCTGACCGGCTTTGACCTGCTGGCCGACATCCACAAGCCGTTCCACAATCTTACCGGCGACGCGAAAACCGAGGTTGCTCTGCACCCTCGCGCCTATGGTTCCGGTGAAACCGCGCCCCGATTGGGTCACTGGCGCTGCCGCTGCCACTCTAACGATGGGCGGTGTTTGCCTTGGGTCGCTCACGACGGAGGCCTGAGAGCGAAGGGATAGCGTGATGAATGCGGCCGCCCCTGACATCGCGAGCAGGACGCTCCCCAGCACAATAGCAGGTCTCTTTTTCATGCGTGTCGCCTTGTAAAAATAGATTGCGTTCGAACTCTATAACTGATATAGATTTCGAACGCAATCTAAAAAAGGAGGTCAACGATGCGCGTCAGTCGCGTTCAAGCCGAAGAAAATCGGCAGACGGTCATCAATGTGGCCAGCGCCTTATTCCGAGAGCACGGCTTTGACGGTGTCGGCCTCAAGGACCTGATGGAAGCGGCCGGGCTCACTCAGGGCGCGTTTTACAAACAGTTCGCGTCGAAGGAGGACTTGGTGGCGCAGGCGTCGAAGCGGGCGATGGAAAGCGTCTCGCGGCGATGGTTAGACGCCGCCGCGGCTAATCCGCAGGATCCGCTTGGTGCGGTGCTCGCCTTTTATCTCAGCGCGGAACATTGCGCGGAAAGAATGGACGGCTGTCCGGTCGTTGCGCTCGGCTCGGATGCAGCCAGGCAGAGCAGCGATGTGAAGGCGTCATTCGAAACCGGGATCCGAGAGTACCTCGAAATGCTCCGGCATTGGACCGGGGGCGCCGCGGGCGAGGACGCCAATGGCAAGCCCATGGCCATTCTCTCGACCATGGTCGGCGCGGTGGTTCTCTCGCGGGTGGTCAACGACCCCGATCTGGGGCAGGCCTTTCTCCAGTCGGCGGTCAATCAGGTGCGCGCTGCTGTCCCCAAAAAGCGGTCGGGGTCCCGTCAGCAGAAAAAAGAAGGAGTGCGGCCATGAGCAGCTGGGTTGCAATGTACATTGCCGTGACGGGTCTTGGCCTTTGGCTGTTCTCGCATTTCGTCGAACTTTTGAGGCCGCGTCCGAAAACGCCCCCTCGCCTCCGCTGGAGCGACACCATCCCGGTCAACTATGTCACGATCGGAGGCGTCAGACTTCGTTATATCAAGGTGGGCGCCGGTCCGACGGTCGTGCTGTTGCATACGCTTCGTACGCAGCTCGATCTTTTTGAGAAAATTATTCCGGAGCTGTCGAGACATTGCACCGTCTATGCCTTGGACTATCCGGGGCACGGCTATTCGGACATTCCTAAGGCCCGCTATGACGCGCCGTTTTTCGTCGCGGCAGTCGAGGATTTTATCGAGGCGCAGGACCTGCGTGACGTCACCCTCGCCGGAGTCTCGATCGGCGGCGTCATCCCCCTTCTAATAGCCGCGCGACACAACCCGCGCGTCGCGCGCATCGTCTCCATTAATCCTTACGACTACGCCAAAGGCCGTGGCCTTGCGCGCAGTTCGCTGTTTGGTTGGATGACGACCTACGCCGCGCTGGTACCGCTGCTTGGCGAAATCTGGATGCGCTTGCGGTCATTCCCCATCACGCGATTCATCTTACGCGGCGGGGTAGCGCGATCAGACAGTATTTCTCCTGCGCTGATGCGAGAGTTGCATCAAGTCGGAAATCGCCCGCAGCACTACCGCGCCTTCATAGCTCTACTGCGAAACGGCAAAAGCTGGGAATTGGCGCGCGAACAATATAGCCGCATCGATGTGCCTGTCTTGCTCGTCTATGGCGACAAGGATTGGTCGCGGACCGCAGAGCGCGAGCGCACGCGCGCGCTCATACCGAATGTTGTGATGAAGACAATCGAGGGTGGCGGCCATTTTTTGCCGCTCGATCGACCGCAAGAATTGCTTGATCTGCTCGTGGGCTTCGTCGCGCTTGAGGGCCGCCGCGCGATCGGACGCTAGGAACGCAACGAACTCGGCAATCTCTCCAGAGCAACTGAGTCGTGCGGCCTCCATGCCCTTCATCATGGCAATCGCGCTGCGCTGGAGAGAAAAGCGAAGAAGGGAAGCGCTTGCGGCGCACCCCCAAATCGACAGGAGAATAGATGCGACGAATTGTTGTTACAGGCATGGGCGCGGTCACGCCACTCGGCTCAGATGTCGAAACGTCCTGGTCGCGTCTTCTGGCTGGTCGCTCCGGCATCCGGAGGCTTTCGGATGATGTGGTGGTAGACCTCCCAGCGAAGGTCGGCGGCGTGGTGCCCTCTGCGGAAGAAGACCCGGACGCTGGCTTTGATCCGGATACCATCTTTGCGCCGAAAGACCAGCGCAAGGTCGACCGGTTCATCCTCTTCGGGCTCGCGGCAGCGAAAGAGGCAGTCGCCCAGGCGAGGTGGGCACCTCTTTCGGAGGCGGATAGCCTGCGCACGGCCACGATCATTGCCTCGGGGATCGGCGGGTTCCTCGCCATAACCGAGATGGTGCGCACGGTCGACCTGCGTGGAGCCCGCCGTCTGTCGCCTTTTACAGTTCCATCCTTCTTGGTGAACCTCGCGGCGGGCCACATCTCCATCCGCTACGGCTTCAAAGGTCCACTCGGCGCACCGGTGGCGGCGTGCGCGGCCGGCATCCAGGCGATCGGCGATGCGGCTCGTCTGATCCGCGCCAATGAAGCCGATATCGCCGTGTGCGGTGGAACGGAAGCATGCATGAATGTCGTCAGTCTCGGTGGTTTTGCTGCGGCTCGTTCGCTTTCGACCAGCTTCAATGAAACACCTGAGCGTGCTTCGCGACCCTTTGACATGTCGCGGGACGGCTTCGTCATGGGCGAAGGAGCCGGCATCCTGGTCATTGAGGAATTGACCCACGCGCTTGCGCGCGGCGCGAAACCGCTTGCAGAGCTTGTAGGCTACGGCACGACGGCGGACGCTCATCACGTCACTTCCGGTCCCGAGGACGGTGAAGGTGCGCGCCGAGCTATGGAGATCGCAATTGCCCAAGCCGGCATCTCCGCGCGCGAGGTTCGCCACCTCAATGCGCACGCGACCTCCACGCCAGTCGGCGACCGGGGGGAAATCGAGGCGATCAAAAGGGTCTTCGGCGCAGATTTCAGCATAGCTGTCAGCGGCACGAAGTCGGCGACCGGGCATCTGCTGGGAGCCGCCGGCGGCCTCGCAGCCATCTTCACGCTTCTAGCGCTCAGGGATCAAGTGGCGCCGCCAACTCTCAATTTGAGTGCTCCCGACCCCGCAGGCGACGGAATCGATTTCGTCGCAAACCAAGCCCGACCATTAGAGATGGATTACGCGATTTTCAATGGCTTCGGCTTCGGAGGAGTCAACGCCAGCGCGGTGTTCCGGCGCTGGACGGATGATCTGGCCAGCGCGAGGACCGGACAGTCCAATGGCTGAAGTCCTGCCGTTCCTGCTTTTTCCAATCCCATTAAATAGACGGAGACCAATAATGTCGAAAGAATCAATCAGCTCGGTCACCGCAGCTCCGGGGGCAGTCATTGAAACGATGAAAGGCTTCGCCGGGAAACGGGCGCTGATCACGGGGGCATCCAGCGGCCTTGGAACTGAATTTGCTGAACTGCTGGCGGCGCGGAAGGTCAATCTCGTGTTGGCAGCGCGCCGACGCGAGCCAATGGAGGAGCTCGCCACTCATCTTCGCCTAAAATATGGAGTTGATGTCCTTGTTGAGCCTATCGATCTTGCATCCCCTGGCGCAGCCATTCGCCTGAAAAGCAGCCTCGACCAGAGGTCCATAAACATAGACATCTTGGTGAACAATGCCGGGTATGGCTTGCATGGCGAATTCCTGAAGACGCCGATCGAGCGCACCGTGGACATGATCCAGCTCAACATCACGGCGCTCACGGAGTTGAGCTATCTTTTCGGCCGCGATATGGCCACGCGACGATCTGGACATATTCTTCTCATCGCCAGCCTTCTGGCTTTCCAGCCCGTTCCCACCTACGCGGCCTATGCAGCGACCAAAGCCTACGTGCTTGCTCTTGGCGAGGCTTTGCACGACGAACTCCGCGCGCAAGGCGTGGTCGTGACCAGCCTTTGCCCTGGTCATACCGAGACAGGTTTCGATGCGGCGGCCGGCGCACCTGTCTCACCCCTGTTACGCCTCCTGACCATGAAACCCGGCCCAGTGGCAGCAAGCGGCATCCGGGCGCTTTCACAACAAAAGGCCAGCGTGATCGCAGGTTTCATGAACAATGTGGTCGCATTTTCGAATCGCCTGACGCCGAGATCGATGCAAAGAGCAACAATGAGAAAAGTGTTGGGGTCTTAAAATGCTCTCGGC
>JBKQRA010000051.1:0-11514 GCA_052144065.1 Methylovirgula sp.
TGGCGGTGATTTATCTGGGCATCTTTCCGGGAGCGCTCGCCTATGTAGCGTGGGCCTACGTGCTTTCGCACGGCGCCGCCGGACGCACGACGACGCTGCTCTACGTGATTCCGATCGTGGCCATTGGGATTGCGTGGATCTGGCTGGGCGAGGTGCCGAAGCTGATTTCTCTGGCCGGCGGCGCGGTGGCGCTCGGCGGCGTGGTGCTGGTGAACATGTGGGGAAAAAGAACTTGGACAAAGTGAAGCCGGCCGAAGAAGTCGCTTGCTTGTTTTGGAGGTGGTGAGCTGACGCGCTCAGCGGAAAACAAGAGCGCGAACGACCGAATTGTACCGGACGCGCCGTGATCAGCATCACATAACGCACGGCGTGTTCCACGCTAGGGTGAAGATGGAGTTCCCCATGTTTGCCGATGGGCGGGCTTCTGGTTTTTTGCAGCTCAGCAGACCGCCGCGAGTCTCGATGCGTGGATCGCGCGCGAAAAAGTCTTTCACCGCGCTTGGAGCTGCCCCAATCGGGAGATTGCGGGCTTCCCCAACGCCATCAAAATCGCCTGCAGCAAGCCGCAGTTCGACGGCATGATCTTCGGCCGCCATTATGCCGGCTCGCTCGGCGGCTTCGTGGCGACGGCCGACATCCACGATCCGAACAATATCGTCATCAATGTCGGTTCGCCCTTTTCGGCGATTGACGACGACAAGACGACCGATATCGCTCTGGCCTGGGAGCATCTCAATGTGCGGCTCGGCGGCCTGCCGCAAAATGTGACGGAAATTTCTCTGGCGGGAGGCGACGTCAGCCTGCAAGGTCATGCGCCAGGCCTCGGCGCGCTCGCCGCGCGCGCGAAGCAGGCCGATGCGACGCTGACGCATGATGCGACGCGGCCGGATCACGGCATTCATTTCGACATCACGCTCGACGGCGCGTCCTTCCCGGCCGTCGATGCCTTTCTTGGCGACACAGCGCCGGCCGAAATCACAGCGGTCGGCGATGTGACGCAAGTGAGCTTCGATCCGGCGAAGACCTTGGCGCAGTCGCTCGATCAATGGCGCGCCGTCAACGGTCAGGTCGTGCTGTCGAAGCTCGTCATTACCCGCGGCGAGACGAAGGTCGAGGCCAGCGGTCCGCTCGGTCTTTCGCCGAGCCATCAGATTCAGGGCGCGCTCAAGACCAAGACCGTTGGCTTTGAACCTGTCCTTCAGCGCTTGGGCGTCGATCCGGCTTTGATTACCGCTGGCTCGCTGCTCGTCAGCCTGCTGGGCGGCGGCGGCAAGGAAGATCCGAAGGCCGGGCCGCAGCCGCTCACCATCACGGTCGGCTTCAATTCCGGCCGCTTGATCATCGGGCCTGTGCGCACATCGATCCAGCTCGCGCCGCTTTACTGAGCGGGTTCGTCGCCATTTTCATCCTTGCGGCGGCCGAAATCGGGCGCCGCCGTCTCCTGACCTTGTTCGATGATGCCGCGGCGGATGGCGCGCGTGCGGGTAAAAAGATCGAACAGCCCCTGGCCGTCGCCGCGGCGGATCATGCGCTGAAGCGCGGTGAGATCCTCGTTGAAGCGGCCGAGCATTTCGAGCACCGCGTCCTTATTGTTCAAGAACACGTCGCGCCACATGGTCGGATCGGAAGCGGCGATGCGGGTGAAGTCGCGAAAGCCGCCGGCCGAGAATTTGATGACCTCGGACTGCGTGACCTCTTCGAGATCGGCGGCGGTGCCGACGATGTTATAGGCGATCAGATGCGGCACATGGCTGGTGATCGCGAGCACCAGATCATGATGCGTCGGGTTCATGATCTCGACGTTGGCGCCGGCCGCCGTCCAAAACGCCGTGAGTCTTTCGACGGCTTTCGGATCGGCATCAGGTGGCGGCGTCAGAATGCACCAGCGATGGCGAAACAGGCTCGCAAAGCCCGCATCGGGCCCCGACTGTTCGGTGCCGGCGACGGGATGCGCCGGAATGAAATGCACATTGGCGGGAAGGGCCGGTGCGACGTCGGCGATGACGGAGGCTTTCACCGAGCCGACGTCGGAGAGAATGGCGCCTGGCGCGAGATAGGGCGCAATCGAACGCGCGACCTCGCCGATGGCGCCGACCGGTACGCAGAGAATGACGAGATCGGCGCCGTGAACGGCAAGCTCCGCCGTCTCGGCAACCTTATCCGTAAGGCCAAGCTCCATTACGCGCTGGCGGACCGCTGGATCGGCATCGCCCGCAACGATGGTGCGCGCGAGATTCTTCTGCCGTGCCACATGCGCGATCGATGAGCCGATGAGGCCGATGCCGATGATGCAGAGGCGCTCAAAAAGGGGCGAAGCGAGCGCACCGGAAGGATCAGCCACGCAAGTCGCCTCTCTTGTCGCCCCTCATGAAATCCGAGAGCGCCGCGATGACGAGGCGATTGGCTTCTTCCGATCCGACGGACAAGCGCAGACACTGCGGCAGCTCATAAACGTCGACAGCGCGCACGATCAGACCGCGGCTCGTGAGGAAGGCGTCAGCCGCATGCGCTTCCGCCTTATCCTTGAAATGCAGCAGCAGAAAATTGCCGACGCTCGGCGTCACCTTGATGCCGAGTTCGGTAAGCTCCTTCGTGAGCCACGCGAGCCAGATTTCATTGTGAGCGATCGCCTTGTCGACATGCTCGACGTCTTCGATCGCGGCCGTGCCGGCCTCTATCGCCGCCGCGCTGATGTTGAACGGTCCCCTGATCCGATTGATCGCGTCGCAGATGGCAGCCGGCGCATAGCCCCAGCCGAGCCGCAGACCGGCAAGCCCATAGATCTTTGAGAAGGTGCGCGTCATCACGACATTCTCGCTCGTCGAGGCGAGTTCGAGCCCCGAGGAATAATCGTTGCGCGTCACATATTCGGCATAGGCCGCATCGAGGACGAGAACGATATTGTGCGGCAGGGCGCTCGCGAGCCGCTTGATCTCGCTGAACGGCAGATAGGTGCCGGTCGGATTGTTCGGATTGGCGAGAAAGACGATTTTAGTTTTCGGCGTCACCTTGGCGAGAATTTCATCGACGTCGGCGGTGAGGTTCTTCTCTTCTGCGATCATCGGCGTGCCGCCGGCTGCGAGAATGGCGATGCGATAGATCGAAAAGCCGTGGCGCGTATAGATGCCTTCATCGCCCGGGCCGACATAGGCATGGGTCAGAAGCGCGATGATCTCGTCGGAGCCAGCACCGCAAACGATCCGCGCCGGATCGAGCCCGTAGCGCGCGGCAATCGCTTCGCGCAGCTTCGACGCCGTGCCGTCCGGATAGAATTCGAGCCGCTCCGCAGCGCGAACGAAAGCCTCTTTGGCGCGCGGCGACGGCCCAAGTGGCGTTTCGTTCGAGGAGAGCTTATGGACCTTGGCGCCGGCCGCGCCACTCTTGCCCGGCCGATAGGGATCGATCGCCAAAATGCCCGGCCGCGGTTGCGGATGCGGGGCCTTGTTAAAAGAGGTCATCACTATGCTCCGGCCGCTTGCGCTTTGGCGAGGTCGAATCGCGCGGCGTGACTGCCAATTTCCGTGAGGCTCAGCACTTCGGCCCCGGCTTTGCGGCTTGCTTCATTCAATGTGCTCGCCGTGACGCTGCCCGGCAGGGCAATGAGCAGCGACAAAGCGGCGTCCACCGGCGCGCTGGCGCAGACATCGGCGCCGAGAGCGGTCAAGGCAGCGGGGAGCGTCTCGGATTTGGCTTTGAGGGTCAGGTCGTAAAGAAGGACCTCGCGCGAGGCGGCATCACTCAAGGGTTTGGCGATGACAAACAGCGGGCGTCCAGCGGGATGGCCCTGACGCTCGACGAAGGGCAGGCGGGCGATGATCTTCGGCGCCGAAGGCTCATGCAGATCGCGCCACCAGGCACCTGCGGTCGCGCCGCAATCGACGGCGATGAGGCCGAGATCGCCGACCGAGCCGGCAACCGACTGGATCACAGTGGGAATGCCTTGATGCGTTACGAAAGGGACGGTGAAGCCGAAGTGAAAGCGGCAGCAGTCGCGCATCGGCGCGTCGCCGTCCGTTATGTCGCAATGGACGCTGTATTGGGCCTGCACATAGGTGAAGGTCGAAATGATGATCCGCCAGATGCTCTCGACCGTGTCGAGCGGCAGAATGCCTTTATGGCGCGAGACGAGCTTGCGCATCATTTCGGCCTCGCGCTCCGGCCGAAAGGCGCTGCCGCCGGCGCCGGCCTTGACCGCGATGAGCCGGTCGATGATCTCGCCGCGCGCGATCAAGAGTTCGTGCAGACGCGCGTCGATCCGATCGATCTCTGCACGGAGATCGGCCAAGGTTTCGGAAGCGGGGCGGTCGAGCATCTTGGTCCTGCAGGTCGGTTCCGGGCGTTTTAGAGCGAATTGCATTCGCCTGAAAAGCTTTTCACGATGAAACCCTAGCGGTGAAGAAGATGGGTCGAGATGGAGGCTTCCGCGCTGCCAAAGATTCACCTTCCGCCACAGGTTCGCCTTGACACTTGGAGCGGGCCACTCCTAAATAAAAAACAGTGTGTTCGGCAAAGCGAACGAGATCTTTAGCGTCTTTTGGCGCCCATCGGCAAGCCCGTGACGATCCTTCAGTCTCCGAAAGGTGTGAGCCAGCTTGAAGCGGATGCGCCGCATAGCCTTGTGCTGCGCTTTGGCGCCGATCTGCCGCTCAAGATGGATGCGGGCACGAGCCTCAGCCCGCTTTCCATCGCCTATCAGACCTATGGCACGCTGAACGCCGCCAAATCCAATGCGATTTTGGTCTGTCATGCGCTTACCGGCGATCAGCATGTCGCCAACAACCACCCCGTCACCGGCAAGCCGGGCTGGTGGCAGGTGATGGTCGGGCCGGGGCGGCCGGTCGATACGAACCGCTATTTCGTCATTTGTACCAATGTGCTCGGCGGCTGCATGGGCACGACGGGGCCTGCCTCGCTGAATCCGGCGACGGGGCGCGCCTATGGGCTCGATCTGCCGCTTGTCACGATCCGCGACATGGTGCGCGCCCAGGCGATGCTCATCGACCATCTTGGCATCGAGACGCTGTTCTGCGTGATCGGCGGCTCGATGGGCGGCATGCAGGTGCTGCAATGGGCCGCAAGCTTTCCGGAGCGGGTGTTTTCCGCCATGCCGATCGCGACGGCGCCGAAACATTCGTCGCAGAATATCGCTTTTCACGAGGTCGGCCGCCAAGCGATCATGGCCGATCCAGAATGGCGCGAGGGCCGCTATCTCGATTTCGGCACCAGCCCGACCAAGGGCCTCGCGGTCGCGCGTATGGCGGCCCATATCACCTATCTTTCGGATGAAGCCCTGCAGCGGAAGTTCGGCCGCCGGCTTCAGGATCGCGCCGCGCCGACCTTCACCTTCAGCGCCGACTTCCAGGTCGAGAATTATCTGCGCTATCAGGGCGCGAGCTTCGTCGATCGCTTCGACGCCAATTCCTATCTCTATGTGACGCGCGCCTGCGACTATTTCGATCTGGCCGATGATTACGATGGTTCGCTGGCGCTTGCCTTCAAAGGCACGAAGACGCGCTTCTGCGTCGTCTCCTTCAATTCCGACTGGCTCTATCCGACGTCGGCATCGCGCGCGATCGTGCATGCGCTGAATGCTGCCGGCGCCTCTGTGTCATTCGTCGACATCGAGACGGATCGCGGCCATGATGCGTTTCTTCTCGATGAGCCGGAATTCATCGCAACGACGCGCGGCTTTCTTTATGCCGCGGCGCGGGCACGTGGCCTGCCGCCGGTCGGATCGGGATAGGCCAGTGGACGCCGAATTCCCGCTGCTCCCGGAAGAAGATGTCAAATCGCGCGATGCGCCCGAGGTGGTCGCCACTCTGTCGCGCGCGGCGCGCGTCGATCTTTTGGTCGTCGCCAATATGGTCGAGCCGATGAGCCGGGTGCTCGATGTCGGCTGTGGCGACGGCACGCTGCTGCGGCTGCTCGCGGAAGAGCGCGGCGTCGATGCGCGCGGCATCGAACTGTCGCAGCGCGGTGTCAATGATTGCGTTGCCAAGGGCCTGTCGGTGGTACAGGGCGACGCCGACACCGATCTCGTCGACTATCCCGATAATGCCTTCGACTATGTGATCTTGTCGCAGACGCTGCAGGCGACGCGTCAGCCACGCAAAGTGCTGGAGCACATGCTGCGCATCGGCCGCCATGCGATCGTGTCATTTCCGAATTTTGGCCATTGGCGGATCCGATTGCAAATCGCGCTGCGCGGCCGCATGCCGATCACTGAAAATCTGCAATACGCTTGGTATGAGACGCCCAACATTCATTTCTGCACGATCCGCGATTTCGTCGATCTCGCTCAGGTGATCGATGCGAAGATCGAGCGCGGCGTCGCGCTCGATCGCTTCGGCGTCCCGATGCTGACGCGGGCGCATTGGTGGGTTTGGAATCTCTTAGGCGATCAGGCGGTGTTTCGGCTGACCCGCAAGAGCTAGGCGGGACGTTGCCTTATGCGTTCAGCGACCGCGGCGCCCGGTATTTAGAAAAGAATTTCTGGGTTTCTTCAACCGGCATCGCAGTCCCGAACAGATGCCCCTGGCCCTGCTGACAGCCGCGCGCGGCGAGTTCTGATTCCTGGTCGGATCTATCGATGCCTTCCGCGGTCACGGTCAGACCAAGCCCTAATCCGAGACCGACGAGCGCGTGGACAATTTCCGCGCTTTTTTGTTCGCTCGCCATATTTGCGATGAAGCTGCGATCGATCTTGATCATGTCCAGATTAAAGTTGCGCAAGTGATAGAGACTGGAATAGCCGGTTCCGAAGCCATCGACGACAAGCTTTACGCCCGCCTCCCGCAGCGCGCCGAGACTTTCCCGGGCTGCGGCGAGATTGCGCACAAGAGTGCTTTCGGCGATCTCGAGTGCGAGCCGCTTCGGCGCGAGCCCGCTGTCACGCAGTATCGCCAGAATGCGCGCTCCAAGCATCGCGTCGTTCAGCTGGATGGGAGAGATGTTGTATTCAAGCGTCACATGCTCCGGCCACAGGCGGGCGTCGTCGCAGGCTTGCCGAAGCAGCTGATTCGATAATTCATCGATGAGCATGGAATCTTCGGCGATAGGGATGAATCGTTCTGGCAGGATCTCGCCGAGGTCGCGATGGATCCAGCAAGGGATCGCTTCGAAGGCGATCACTTCCTTGCTGTTGAGATCGACGATCGGTTGAAAGACCGGCTTGATCTCTTTCGCGATGATGGCGGCGCGCAACTCACGCTCCATGAATTCGCGTTCGCGAATAGAGTGATCGAGGTCTTCATCGAAGAAACGTGCCGGGTGATGACGGTCGGACTTCGCCTTGTAGAGAGCGATATCGGCGCGACGCATCACTTCTTCAGCGCTGCACCCGGTAAATGGAAAGAGGCAAATGCCGATTCCCGTTCCGATGCAACGCGACATGCGGCCGATATGGATCGGCGCGGACAGAACGGCGATGACGCGAAGCGCGAGGCTGGTCGCCGCTTCCATGCCGGCGAGATGTTGAGCGAGAATGGCGAACTCGTCGCCGCCGAGACGAGCGACGAGATTTCCCGTCCCAACTGACGTTAAGAGGCGCTCGCCGACTTTGATGAGCGTCTCGTCTCCGGCGCCATGCCCATAAACATCGTTGATCTGCTTGAAGCCGTTAAGATCCAGCATCAAAAGCGCATGCACGCCACCCGATTGCGGGGGAGTTCCGACCGCTGCCTTCAGCGCATCATCAAACTGCCGGCGGTTGGGAAGGCCAGTTAGCGGGTCTTGGAATGCGAGTTCGCGGACTCTCTCTTCGGCGGCTAAGCGGCGTTGTGTCTCTCGCTTCTGCTCACTGAAGCGCCGCCAGGCGAAAATGAGAAGGCCCAGGCTCAGAACCGCCCCAAAAAGCGGCCATTCATCTGGCTCTATGGTGTTTTCGACCGGCGCCGTGCCCGGAGCGACAAAGACATCGACTGTATAAAGAAAGTAGGCGGTAACCAGCAGTGCGGCGATGAGGAAGGACAGATCCAAAAGGCTTGCCCGGTGTCGAACCGCAAGCCGTTTAAGGTGAGCGAGATAGGGGAGAATGTGCGTGATCCGTAAAAGATTGCGCGCAAACTTATCCCGCGGCTTCTTAACAATTTCGGAATTATTAACGGATCAGAAGGGCGCGGACGTTGGATTCGCTGTCCCGAAGCCGGACAGAAATTGCCAAGCCCGCGCCACCTCTATTTCATTTCGTTGGGGCTCAAGCCTTCTTCGACGCTTTGGCGCGTTCGATCGACTGCAGGATGATCTGCCGCGCTTCCTCGGCATTGCCCCAGCGCAGGATCTTCACCCATTTGTTGGGCTCGATATCCTTGTAATGGGTGAAGAAGTGCTCGATCTGCTGCAAAGTAATCTGCGGCAGATCGGTATAGTCGTTAATGTTCTCATAGCGCTTGGTGAGCTTCGCCGAGGGCACTGCGAGGATCTTTTCGTCGCCGCCTGATTCATCCTGCATCAGCAAAACACCGACGACGCGGCAGCTCATCACGGCGCCCGGCACGATCGCGCGCGTATTGGCGACGATCACGTCGCAAGGATCGCCGTCGTCCGACAGCGTGTGCGGGATGAAGCCGTAATTTCCCGGATAGCGCATGGCGGTATAGAGAAAGCGATCGACGACCAGCGCGCCCGCCTCTTTGTCCATCTCATATTTGATCGGTTCGCCGCCGATCGGCACTTCGATCACGACATTGACGTCATGCGGAGGATTTTCGCCGATCTTGATCGCGTTGAGATTCATGAAAGCTCCAGCTGTTGGCGCAATAGGGGCTGAACATCAATAGCGCTCGCTCAGGCCCGAGGAATGCGAAAGAGAGCTAAGCCAGCCGATAGCTTATGGAAAGCGATCGGCTTGCGGATAAATGCCGCAGCACGGCAGTTTCGGCGACGAGCAGGCTGAGGCGCTCTATTCGAAGGCGTAGGCGACTCGTTCGCGCAGTTCCGTGCCGAAGCGTTCGTAAGCGCGGCGCACGATCTTGCCGCCGAGCCGACGATAAAACGCCATGGCGCCGTCATTATCGGCCAGCGCCCAAACAAGAAATGATGAGTAGCCGTGCTCGGCGAGATCCTTGCGCGCCGCCTGAAACAGCCGGCGGCCGAAGCCCAAACCTTGAAATTCCGGCGAGATATAGAGTTCGAAAATTTCGCCGCCGTAAGCCATCGCCGGCACGCGGTTGCGGCCATAACTCGCATAGCCGCCGATCAGCTCATCGAAATCCAGGACGAGCAGCCGCGAGCCGCGAACGATCGCGGAATGCCACCATTTCGGGCCGCGCCGCGCAATCATCCGCTCGAGTTCCTGGCCAGGAATGATACCGCTATAGGCGTGCCTCCAGGCGGCGTCGTGGACCTCGCCGATCCCTTGGGCGTCGCCTTCCCGCGCGTCACGAATAGTGATGAGTGCCTGGACCATTTAAGAATGTTAGGCCCGCTTCGGCTCCGCCTGCAAGTACTTCTTAAAAGGCACTTCGCCTCATCCACGAATGGGGCGAATCACAGTCAAAACAAATTGAATTTCAAACCGGCAATGCCATCGATCGGCGTCGCCAAATGGTAATGTGCAGTGCTGCATTTTTGCCGCGCGCGACGGCCGCCGACGATGTCGAAATCCGATCATCTTGATGCGAAAGCAAGTTTCGAAACAGATGCGCGTGTCGGCGCCCTCTCGGGCAAAATATGATGCTTCGACGAAGCCCTGTCGTTCTACTCCGAAAGATAGGGCTGAAAGATTTGCATAGAGCACATGTCGCAGACGCAATGGACGATGCGCAATGACGGAAGGCTCATTTTGGAAGTCTTCTGAAAACTCGGCTGAACATGCGATCTGTATCTTGCGCTATATTTGGGTCCGCGGATTGGCTTGCTCGTATCGGCACAGAAACGACGTTTGTTCAGGCAGTCTAGAGGGTACCGAAATAGAAGCTTTTGCGGGTCTCTAGACCCTTCGCCGGATATCGCCAAAGAGTTGCAAATGGAAATATTTCGCAACTCTTTATATCGCCTTCAATAAGTGCGCCCATTCCCATTTTGCTACGATTTTATTCATTTCTTCCCGGTAATTCTTAAGGATGAGCGGGGTTTGCCAAGGCTAAGCCCGCGCGCCGACGCGGTCGGCAGTTGCTGCAACCTAATCGTTTCGGTCGATGCACCGTCGACACCAAGAAGCAAAACGGAAGAGCCGGAGGGCAATAATGTTGAAATGGTTCCGCGAAATCGCGCCGATTAAAACCAAGCTGCGCGTCCTCTTTGGCTTTCAACTGCTTTTGGGCTCGGTCTATTTGCCGGTCATCGCGCTGGTCGCGGACGGCCGCATGTCCTTTACCAACGCGGTCATGATCTGGCTTGCCGATATGGCGGCTATTGCGGCGGCAGCCTTCGTGATGGGCCGCGCGATATCGGGACCTTATGTGGCGACTGTCGTTCGCATGGAAGGTCTCGCCGAGGGCGATGTCAACACGCCGATTGCTTATACGACCTACAGGGATTGCGTCGGGCGCATGGCGAAGGCGATGCACCATTTCCGCGAAAACGCGATTGCCAAAGCCCAGGCCGAAAAGCAGGCGGATGACCAGCGCCGTCACATCGAGGCGGAGCGCGCGCGGCAGGAGGTCGAAGCGCAAAAATATATGGAGCAACATAACCGCTTCGTCGGGTCGATCACTGCGGCTTTGGGGCGGCTGTCGGATGGCGATCTTACCTGCCGTCTGAGTGAGGCCTTTTCTGAGGAATATGAAAAGATCCGCGCCGACTTCAACATGTCGGCCGAGAAACTGCAGCAGGTGATGCTGGGCGTCGCCTCGAACACGCAGGCGATCCGCTCGGGCACCAAGGAGATTTCGGTCGCGGCCGATGATCTCTCGCGCCGCACCGAGCAGCAGGCCGCGAGCCTCGAAGAGACCGCGGCGGCGCTTGGCGAAATCACCGGCACGGTCCGCAAGACGGCGCAGGGCGCAACCCATGCCCGCCAGGTCGTCTCGATGGCGAAGTCGGACGCCGCGAAGGGCAGCGACGTCGTCCGTCAGGCGATCAATGCGATGAGCGGCATCGAGAAGTCGTCTCAGCAGATCGGCCAGATCATCGGCGTGATCGACGAGATCGCCTTCCAGACCAATCTGCTTGCTTTGAATGCGGGCGTCGAAGCGGCACGTGCCGGCGATGCGGGCCGCGGCTTTGCGGTTGTCGCTTCCGAGGTGCGTGCGCTGGCGCAACGCTCGGCCGAAGCGGCGAAAGAGATCAAGGGGCTGATTTCCGCCTCGACCGCGCAGGTCGAAGACGGCGTCGATCTCGTCGGCGAGACGGGCAAGGCGTTGGAGCGAATCTTCGCGCAGATCGCCGAGATGGATACGATCGTGTCCGAAATCGCGACCTCGGCGCAGGAACAGGCGAATGGCCTCCAGGAGGTCAACACAGCGGTCACGCAGATGGATCAGGTGACGCAGCAGAATGCCGCCATGGTCGAGGAATCGACCGCGGCGAGCCACACGCTGTCGCAGGAAACCGAAGAGCTGACGCGTCTCATCG
>JBKQRA010000052.1:0-45139 GCA_052144065.1 Methylovirgula sp.
CTTGCTACGTGTTCCTGGCCAATCAGGCACGTCGCCTTGCGGACATTTCGTATTGAACGCGATTCGTCTTGGATCGTTGGACTCTGTTCGTCCGCGACGTGACCAAGCATCCGGCCCGGATGCGCGCGAACCTCAAGATGGATTGTGGAATTGCTCCGAGGCGCGGGCCGCGGTGTTGCGGTTCCAGGGCAGGGCGCAGAGGCGCCAGGATCTCGAATCGAGAACTTCGAGACGGGGACTTGGCCAGCACGAATAAACCGGGTTAAAGATCCGTCATCGGATCTCCCGGCATAGAGCAACACCGTATCAAACGCGATTTGCCAGGAACGGCAATTGGGACTTTTGGAGGATAGAATCGATGAGCAATAGGCCGCGGAGCCCCGGACGTCATTTTCTGCAAATTCCGGGTCCGACCCCGATTCCGGATCGCGTACTCCGCGCCATCGACATGCCGATCATCGATCACCGGGGCCCCGAATTCCAGAAGCTCGCCCAGCGCGTGCTCGAAAAGGTCAAGGGCATCTTCAAGACCCGTAGCAATGTCATCATTTTCCCGGCTTCGGGCACCGGAGGCTGGGAAGCGGCTCTCGTCAACACGCTGTCGCCTGGCGATCGCGTTCTGATGTTCGAAACAGGCCAGTTCGCCGCGCTTTGGAAGGTCATGGCGGAGCGCCTCGGCCTCAAGCCGGAGTTCATCGAGTCCGATTGGCGCATCGGCGCTGATCCGGATCAGATCGAGGCTCGCCTCAAGGCCGACAAGAACCACGAGATTAAGGCCGTCTGCGTCGTCCACAATGAGACCGCGAGCGGCACCACCGCGCCTCTCGCCGAAATCCGCAAGATGATGGACCGTCTCGGCCATCCGGCGCTGTTCTTCGTGGATGCCGTGTCGTCGCTCGGTTCGATCGACATTCGGCAGGACGAGTGGGGGATCGACGTCGTCATCGCGGGCTCGCAAAAGGGCCTGATGCTGCCGCCGGGCCTCGCCTTCAACGGCGTCAGCGCCAAGGCGCTCGAAGCCTCGAAGACCTCGCGCTTCCCGAAGTCCTATTTCGCTTGGGACGACATGCTCGCCAACAATGCGCAGGGCTTCTTCCCCTATACGCCGGCGACCAATCTGTTGTACGGCCTCGATGTGGCGCTCGATATGCTCGAGGAAGAAGGCTACGACAATGTCTTCGCGCGCCATCTGCGTCATGCCGAAGCAACTCGCCGCGCGGTTGTCGCCTGGGGCCTCGAAGTGCTCTGCCGCGACCCGAAATATTATTCGCCGGTCGTCACTTCGGTGCTGCTGCCGCCGGGCTATGATGCCAACGCCTTCCGCGCCACCGTGCTCGACACCTTCAACATGTCGCTCGGCACCGGCCTCGGCCGCGTGTTCGGCAAGGTCTTCCGCATCGGCCATGTCGGCGACACCAATGATCTCACAATCATGGGTGCGTTGAGCGGCGTCGAAATGGGCCTGCAGCTGGCCGGCATTCCGCACAAGAAGGGCGGCGCTCAGGCGGCGATGGACTATCTTGCCGAGCAGGCCCGCAATCCGGCACAGTTGGCCGCGGCGGAATAAGCCAAGCTTCTTTCGCTGACAAAGATCAGCCCTCATGCGGTCCCGCATGAGGGCTTTCTTTTGCGCTACAAATCAACGATGGCGAGCGTCACTGCGTTTTTTGACGCAAGGCTTCGAGTTGATCGGCAATGCCGCGCAGCTTTAGGACGAGTGCGTCGATCCTGTTGGGGTCGAGCGACGGCAGCGCATTGGCGATCGCCGCGAGATCGGCGGTGCTGAAATCCAGCGCCTTGGCGAGTGCGTCGAAACTCTCTTTCGTCGGTATGACCTGGGCGTCGTTATTACCGGCGCGCTCGGCTAGCCGTTCTTCCGCCGCTGTTTCGGCGAGACGCTGAATTTCCGGCAGCACAGAGCGTACGGCATCGGCGCCCGCCAGAGGTACGAGCCAGGCGCGCATGTCCTGCCGCCAGGCTGCTTTGGGAATCCAGCGCAGCAAGCGCTCCAGCGCTCCGCTATAGCCCGCGGCGATGATAATGCCTTGCGCCGTCACCGACACATAGGGCGCCGGCAGGCCTAAAATCTCCCGCGCTTCCGCTTCGCTGGTCGCAGCCACGCGTCACCTTCCGACTTAAGAGGTTGTGAGTCTTCTCGTTTCGACTCTCGTCGTTTCGAGATGCCGCTACATCATGGGGCGAGCAAGCCGCATGCCGCTTTTTTGATCCAAATCAGGGAGCTTTGCATAGGGGCGAGGCATGGTCGCAGCGACGAAGAGTGCCCCGCAGCGGTGCAATCGGAGGAGCGACAATGGACGACATTTTTCTGCGCAATGATATTTTGGCTGAACTCGAATGGGATCCGAGCATCAACGCTGCGGGAATCGGTGTCGCGGTCGAGAACGGGATTGTGACGCTGACCGGGCATGTCAACACCTTCGCGGAAAAGCTGAAGGTCGAGCAGATCGTGCGACGCGTGCGCGGCGTGCGCGCCATCGCCGAAGAGATCGAAGTTCGCCCCGCCCATACCCATACCCATGCCGATGATGAAATCGCCAAGCGCGCGCTCCATATGTTGAATTGGGACGTGATGGTTCCGGTCGATCAGGTGCAGGTCAAAGTGCAGGACGGTTGGCTCACGCTCTCGGGCGCAGTCGACTGGCAATATCAGCGCACGGCGGCCGAGGACGATGTCCGCAAGCTCTCCGGCGTGTTGGGCGTGACCAATCTCATCACGATCAAGCCCCGCGCTCAGAGCGACGATCTCAAGGAGCGCATCGAGGACGCCTTGAAGCGCAACGCTTTGATCGAGGCGCATAACATCAAGATCGCAATCAAGGACGGCAATGTCACGCTCGAAGGCAGGGTCAATGGCTGGCACGAGCGCGAAGTCCTCGAGACGGCGGTCTGGGCGGCGCCCGGCGTCAAATCGGTCGATGATCGCGTGACCGTCGGCGGCTAGCTTTGCAACGGCATCTCGACGGAGACGATTTCGGATAGGGCTCGCGCGTCGCGGCGACTGCGCTTATAGAGAGCGCATCGTTTACGCGACGCCGAGTGCCAAGAGACGCCGAAATGACCGCTGCGGGCGCCGAGATTTCTGCGGAAGCGACCGAAGCCCAGGCGCGAATTTTCGCTTTTCTGGCCGATCCTGCGAGCTACGGCTCGCCTGCGCCTGCCGCCGTCAAGCGGATCGACACGCATGGCGCGGTGGTCTTTTTGGCAGGCGACAACGCCTATAAGATCAAGCGCGCTGTCCGCTTTCCTTTCATGGATTTTTCGACTCTCGAAAAGCGCCGGCTCGCTTGCCAGCATGAAATCGAAGTCAATCGGCGCAATGCGCCGGAAATCTATCTCGAAAGCGTGCCTATCCGGCAGGACGCGCTAGATCTCCATCTCGGCGGCGCGGTGGGCGACATCGTCGAATGGGCCGTGCATCAGCATCGCTTCGACGAAACAAAGACTTTCGATCATCTGGCCGATCAAGGCCGGCTCGACTGCGCGCTGATGGCGCCGCTCGCCGAAGCCATTGCGCGCGCGCATGATCAGGCCGAGATTCGCGGCGACGGCGCGACGCAGATGTTGCGCTGCTGGCTTGAAGACACGCTCGGCGGATTGGCTGGCGCAGGAGACATCTTCGTCCAGACCGATGTCTCTCTATTCCGCGACAAATGTCTCGCGCGCTTTGCTGCCGTCGAGCCGCTGCTGACCGAGCGCGCGCGACAGGGCCAAGTAAGGCTCTGCCACGGCGATCTGCATCTGCGGAACATCGTGCTTTATGAAGGGCGGCCCTTGCTCTTCGATGCGATCGAATTCGACGATTCGATCGCGACCTGCGATATTCTCTACGATTTCGCTTTCGTCCTGATGGATCTCTGGCAAAGAGGTCTAAAGGCGCATGCCAATCGTCTCTTCAATCTCTATCTCTGGCGCATCGCCGATCTCGAGGTGATGCTCGCGGCGCTGGCGGCTCTGCCGCTGTTTCTCGCGCAGCGCGCCGCGATCCGTGCGCGGGTCACGGCTGCCCTCTGCAGCCTCGATGCCGACGGGCGTGATAAGCGCATCGCCGAGGCGAGGCGTTTCTTTGCCGCCGCGCAGAGCTTTATCGACGGCGCGCCGGCGCGGCTTGTTGCCGTGGGCGGTCTCTCCGGCAGCGGCAAGAGCAGCGTCGCAAAGACACTCGCGCCCGTGATCGGCTGCGCACCGGGCGCCGTGCATTTGCGCAGCGATATCGAGCGCAAGCGTCTGTTCAATGTCGGTGCGCATGAAAAGCTTCCGCAGGACGCCTATCGGCCGGAGGTGACCGAACGGATCTATGCGCGGCTGCGTGATCTCGCGAAGACAGCGCTCGCCGCCGACCACAGCGCAATCATCGATGCGGTTCATGCAAGGCCCGAAGAACGCGATGCGCTCGCCGCGCTTGCGGCTGAGATGCATGTTCCTTTTGCTGGGTTCTGGCTGGAAGCGCCGGGCGAGACACTCATCGCGCGAGTCGAGACGCGCAAGAATGATGTGTCCGATGCGCACGCCGCTATCGTGCGCCGGCAGCTCGGCTGGGATCTCGGCGAAATCCGTTGGCGCAAGCTCGATGCGCAACAACCGCTGCCTGACATCGTCAGAGCCGCATTGGAAGCGCTTGGGTGACCTATTCGCGCGGTGGGATCAGCACGGCCGCGCCGTGCAGCCGGCCGTGTAGCAGATCGGCAAGCGCCTCATTCGCGCGCTCTAACGGGTAGGCCGTCGTTTCGGTGATGACTTTGGCCTCTGTCGCAACACGCAGAAAATCGAGCCCGTCTTGGCGCGTGAGATTGGCGACGGACATGAGCCGGCGTTCTTCCCAGAGAAGATCGTAAGGGAAGCTCGGAATATCGCTCATATGAATGCCGGCGCAGACGACGGTGCCGCCCTTGCGCACGGCCGCGAGCGCGAGGGGCACGAGGGGACCGACCGGCGCATAGATGATCGCCGCATCGAGTTCTTCCGGTGGCTTTTCATCCGATCCACCGGCCCAGACGGCGCCGAGACGCCGGGCGAAATCCTGCGCGGGAATGTCGCCTGGAGTCGTGAATGCAAAGACCTTGCGGCCTTGGTATTGCGCCACCTGCGCAATGATATGAGCGGCGGCGCCGAAGCCATAGAGGCCGAGATTTTGCGCATCGCCCGCCATCACGAGCGAGCGCCAGCCGATGAGACCGGCGCAGAGCAAGGGCGCGAGATCCTGATCGCGGCCCGTCTCGCCAAGCGGAAAGACATAGTGCACATCGGCGACGGCGCAGGTGGCATAGCCGCCATCGCGCGTGAAGCCGGTGAAGAGCGGCGTATCGCAGAGATTCTCATGGCCCGAGAGGCAATAGCGGCAATGGCCGCATGTATGCCCGAGCCAGGGAATGCCGACGCGCATGCCGATCTCGAGGCCTTCGACTTCGGGGCCGATGGCATCGATGCGACCGACGATCTCATGGCCGGGGATGATCGGAAGCCGTGGATTAGGCAGTTCACCATAGACAACATGGAGATCCGTCCGGCAGACGCCGCAGGCGGACACGGCGACGCGGATCTCGCCGCGGCCGGGAACTGGATCGGGCCTCTCTTGCCATTCGAGCGGGAGGCCGATCTCGGTGAGCACCATCGCATGCATGCGAAACGCCGATCCAGATCTCAGATATGCTCGACCGCAGCGACCTGAAACGTATGGGTGCCGTGCTCTTCGTCGATCGCGACATATTCGCCGGTCACGAAGCGGTCATGTTCGAGACCGTGGCCGGTCTCGTCATTGATCGCGCCTTCGAGGTCGTAGTGGAAGGCCCAGCGCCCGCCCGGACGGCGGATGAGGTGGCCCATGTCGTCGGGCTCTTCCGGCCGGAAGCGGATCACGCGGCAGAGGTCGCGGTGTTCCTTCCAGGTCGGCGCATCTAGATGCGCGGTCGAATCAAGCGGGGCGATGATGACATAGCCGCTGGCCGAGCTGCCGACGGGATGGCCCTTCTCGCGCGCGAGTTCGAGCCGGATACGCCGGAAGTTCGCCGGAAAATCGCTCTGCGCATGGGTGGCCTGCATCTGGTCCTTCTTCATAAGTTTTTCTCCTGAAATCACGCGAATGTTCAATCACGCTGTATTCAATGGGACAGCAAGACGCAGCGCGGTGTGCGCATGAGAAACTCGCGCGTCGCGCCGCCGAGCACCCATTCGCGAAAGCGGCTGTGCCCGTAGGCGCCGGCTACGATAAGATCCGCACCTTCTTCCCAGGCGAGGCCGTCGAGCTGCTGCGCGGCGGATTCGAGCGGCGGCGGAACGATGCCGCGCGCATTGATGCCATGCCGGCCGAGCCAAAGGACGACTTCGTTCACGGAGGTTTGCGCCTTCGTCAGATCATTGGCTTCGTCGATCTGGGCGACGATGGCGCTCTCGCAGAGGCTCAGCAACGGCAGCGCATCGAGAACTGCGCGGCGCGCCTCGCGCGTGTCCTTCCAGGCGATCAAGACATGCTTGCCTGAGAGCTGCTCGACCTCATGCGGCACGAGAAGGACCGGCCGGCCGGCGTTGGCGAGGAGATCCGCCGGATCGATCTCACGCACTGGATCGAAGCTTTCTTCGCGATGCGCAGTGCCGAGAATGATCAGATCGGCGGCGCGCGCCTGTTCGATGAGATAGTCTGTCGGTTCCGTCACAGAGCTGCGCCATTCCACGAATTTTGCGTGTCCGTCGAGAACGCGGCGGAAATGCGCTTCGGCCGTCTGCATGCGGGCGGTGATCGACTTGCGCTCCCGTTCGATCAGCTGGCTTGCAGCATAACCATCGGAATAGGCAAAAGGAACTTCCCGGCAGGCGGCAATGCCGATGACTCCGGCACCGCATCGGTCGGCAAGGGCGCCGGCGATCTTGATGCGCGTATCGTTCGGACGGTTCAAATCGATTTGAACCATCAAACTTCTATAGGCCATCAACTTCTCCCGAAATGCGTTCCGGCTTCGTCTATCATGCCGGCCGGTCAAGCTCTCCAAGCCTTAGGTTTACGAGGGTAATTTGGCTTTGATCCGCATCAAGCGCACCACCGTATCGAGACCCGAAGAGCGATCAGTGAAGCTATTATGCGCCGAGCAATGGGCGATTTCCATTGGGCTTCGAGAAATGACGTAGTTTGATCATGATCAACACTCTACGGCCTCAGATCGATAGACAGGCCCAGGCCTTTTACTACTTTGCCGCGCCGTCATCTCAAAAGCGCGAACCGGGCAGGAAAATATGATGAACGAGGCGAAAGACGAGCGCGCCGAGCCCATCTCGGGGCCGGGTCTTGCCGCGACGGACCGGGCCGAAGCGGTTAAAGTGGAGGAAGCCAGCAGCGAGAAACCGGCGTCCGGCGTCATTCTGCCTCCCGCGACGGTGAGTGAAGCGCAGCTTCCGGCAAAAATTCATGACCATCCGATCGTGCCCGCGCCGAAGCGGCGCCTGTTCCGCTGGCGCGCTCTGCTGCTGCTTCTGCTCATTGGCGCTGGCGGTGGAGGCGGCTATTATTGGTGGGCCAGCCACCAGTTTCATCTCCCGGCGGGATTTGCTTATGGCAATGGCCGGCTTGAGGCCGATCCGATCGATATCGATACGAAATTCGCCGGACGCGTGCTGCAGATTTTCGTCGATGAGGGGGATCGCGTCACAGCCGGGCAGGTGGTTGCGCGCATGGATACGCGCGATCTCGAAGCGACGCTGAAAAGCTACATCGCACAAAAGGCGCAGGCCGAGCATTCGCTCGAAGAAGACCGCGCTCTCGTCATTCAGCAGCAGACGCAGGTCGTCCTCGCCCAGCAGGAACTCGACCGCACCAGCGCCCTCGTCGGCAGAGGCTTCGCGACGCGCGAATTGCTCGATCAGCGCCGTCAGACGCTCGATGGCGCGACGGCTGGCCTGAATGCGGCGAACCAGCGCGTCGATGAGGCCGAACATGCGGTCGCCGTCGTGACGCACAATATCGAACTCTATCAGGTCAATATCGCCGACAATACGCTTGTCGCACCGAAGGACGGCCGCATCGAATATCGCGTCTCGAACGTCGGCGAAGTGCTGGCGGCGGGCGGCAAGGTCTTCACCATGCTCGACCTCTCCTATGTCTATATGGACCTCTATCTGGCGACTCTGCAGGCGGGGAAGGCGGCGATCGGCGATGAGGCGCGCATCGTGCTCGATGCCTTTCCAAACGCCTCGATCCCCGCCCATGTCACCTATATCGCGACGGAAGCCCAGTTCACGCCGAAGGCCGTCGAGACGCAATTTGAACGCGACCGGCTGATGTTCCGGATTCGCGCTCGCGTCGATGCCGATGTCTTGAAGAAATATGGTGCGGAACTGCGGACCGGCCTGCCGGGCGTTGCCTATCTGCGTCTCGATGGCAAAGCGAAGTGGCCGCCCCAGTTGAGCCATGAGGGCATGCCGTGACCGATGCGCAGGAGGTTGTCGCCAGCCTTTCCGGCGTCAGCCTGACCTATGGCAGGACGGTCGCGCTCGAAGGCATCGATCTCGCCATCCCGGCCGGGGTCATGGTCGGCCTGATTGGCCCAGACGGCGTCGGCAAGTCGTCGCTCCTCAGCCTGATCGCCGGCGCACGGCGTATTCAGCAAGGTCATGTCGAAGTCCTCGGCGGCGACATGGGCGTGGAAATGCATCGCGACGAGGTCTGTCCCAAGATCGCCTATATGCCGCAAGGCCTGGGGCGCAATCTCTACGCCGATCTCAGCGTGGCGGAGAATATCGAATTTTTTGCGCGGCTCTTCGGCCAGAATGCGGCCGAACGGCAAGCCCGCATGCAGCTCCTGCTCGAAAGCACCGGCCTTGCGCCTTTCGCCGACCGGCCAGCGAAGAAGCTCTCAGGCGGCATGCGGCAGAAACTCGGTCTCTGCTGCTCGCTTATTCATGATCCGGATCTTCTGATTCTCGATGAGCCGACAACCGGCGTCGATCCGCTGTCGCGCCGGCAGTTCTGGGATCTGATCGCCGGCATGCGCCGGCAGCGCCCGAATCTGAGTGTGCTTGTCGCAACAGCCTATATGGAGGAGGCCGAGCGCTTCGACTGGCTCGTCGCCATGGATCGCGGCCATGTGCTCGCGACTGGCACGCCGACCGAACTCAAGGCCGCGACCGGAACGGCGACGCTTGAAGATTGCTTCGTCTCGCTATTGCCGAAGGAGCGCAGTCAGCAGCGTGGCTTTAGCGCGCCGCAACCGCTGAAGGGCGACGGCGAGCCGGTGATCGTCGCTCGCGATCTTACCCGCTCCTTCGGCGATTTCATCGCCGTCGATCACGTCAGTTTCGCGATTCGGCGTGGCGAGATTTTCGGCTTCGTCGGCTCGAACGGCTGCGGCAAGACGACGACGATGAAGATGCTGACGGGGCTCTTGCCGCCATCGTCGGGCGAGGCATTGCTGTTCGGCCAGCCGGTCGACGGTGGCCGCGAAGCCCGCACCCGCGTCGGCTATATGTCGCAGAGTTTTTCACTCTATACAGAACTCACCGTCCGGCAGAATCTCGATCTCCATGCGCATCTGTTCCAGCTGCCCCGCAATGTCGCGGCGGCGCGGATCGACGAACTTGTGCAGGACTTCGATCTTACCGAACATCTCGACCAGAATGCCGGCGCCTTGCCGCTCGGCATCCGCCAGCGCCTGTCGCTCGCTGTCGCGATCGTCCACAATCCGGAACTTCTCATCCTCGATGAGCCGACCTCGGGCGTCGATCCGATCGCACGTGATCAATTCTGGGTGCATCTCCTCGATCTCTCGCGTCGTCAGGGCGTGACGATCTTCGTCTCGACGCATTTCATGAATGAAGCGGCCCGCTGCGATCGCATCGCCTTGATGGATGCGGGGCGCGTGCTGGCTTCGGGCGAGCCCGCTGCGATCGTCAAATCCCGTCATGCCGAAAATCTCGAAGAGGCCTTCATCGCCTATCTCGAGGAGGCGAACGGAAGGCAGACCTCGGTTGAGGATAGCGCCTATGCCGTGCTGCCGCAGACCGCGCCGCCGCCGGCAGGCTTGGCCGGTGCGCTCGGTGCCTCCTTCCGGCGTCTCACAGCCTGCGCCATTAAGGAAACGCTCGAACTTCTGCGCGATCCGATCCGCATGGGCTTCGCGCTGCTCGGCACGACTTTTCTGATGCTGATCTTCGGCACCGGCATTTCTTTCGACGTCGACAATCTCTCCTTTGCTGTTCTCGACCGCGACAACAGCCATGAAAGCCGGACCTATCTGCAGGAATTGCGCGGCTCGCGCTATTTCACCGAAAAAGCGCCGATCGCGACCGAAGCGGAGATGCAGCGACGGCTGCAGACAGGCGACATCAGCGCCGCGATCGAAATTCCGCCGGGTTATGGCCGTGACCTGCGCCGTGGCCGGCCGACCTCCATCGGCGCATGGGTCGATGGCGCCATGCCGTTTCGCGCGCAAACCATCGTCGGCTATCTGCAGTCCGTGCAGCAGCAATATTTGGGTGATGCGGCAATCGTGACGGGTCAGGACCCGAACGCTTCCAATCTCGCGACGATCCAGACGCGGTTTCGCTACAATCAGAACTTCGAAAGCGTCTTCGCCATCGTGCCGGACGATATCGGACTCCTGCTGTGTCTGATCCCGGCGATTCTGATGGCGCTTGCCGTGGTGCGCGAGAAGGAGCTCGGCTCGATCACCAATCTTTATGTGACGCCGCTGAAGCGGCTCGAATTTCTGATCGGCAAGCAGATTCCCTATGTGGGCCTTGGCCTCATCAATTTCTTCCTGCTTTGCATCATGGCCTATCTCGTCTTTTCGGTGCCGCTGAAGGGAAGTTTGGTGACATTGCTTATCGGCGTCACCATCTATCTCTTCACGACGACGGCCTACGGCATGTTGATCTCTTCCTTCTGCAGCACGCAGATTGCGGCTCTGTTCGGCACTGCCATTCTCACCGTTCTTCCGGCGACGCAATTTGCCGGCATGCTGACGCCTGTCTCCTCATTGAGCGGTGTTCCGGCGCTTCTCGGACGCGCCTTTCCAATGAGCTATTTCTTGCCGATCAGCGTCGGCGTCTTCTCAAAGGGTCTCGGCTTTTCGGAGCTCAGCGGCTACTTCTTCCATCTCATTCTCTTCATCCCCATTCTCATGGGAATCAGTCTGATATTGTTGAAGAAACAGGAGAGCTGAGACGATGCGGATGCTCTCTAATATCTTCTGGCTCGGGACCAAAGAGATCCGCAGCTTCTGCAAGGATTTCGTTCTGCTTGGGCTGGTGATCTATACATTTTCGATCGCGATTTCGGCCCAGGCGCAGAGCAATGCGCAGGAGGTTCATAATGCCTCCGTCGCCTATCTTGACGAGGATCATTCCGTCTTGTCGCGGCGGATGATCGCCGCGATTCTGCCGCCTTATTTCAAGACGCCTGTGCCGATCGTTGAGCGTGACATCGATCACGCGATGGATACGGACCGATACACATTCGTCATTGTCATCCCGCCACATTTCCAGCGTGATGTGCTGGCCCGACGGTCGCAGGAAAGCGACACTTTATGGGCGGCAACGCAGGTGAACGTCGACGCGACCGCGATGGTCCAGGCGGGGCTCGGTTCCGGCTATGTGCAGCAGATTTTGACCACGGAGATCAATAATTTCGTGTCCCGCAACGAGGGCAATCTTCTGTCGCGCGGTCAGGACATTCCGATGTCGCCAGTCACTCTCGCGGTGCGGATCTTATTCAATCCGAATGCCGATTCTTCCTGGTTCATGAGCGTGATGGGCATCATCAACAATGTCACTATGCTGGCGATCATTCTGGCAGGTGCGGCGGTGGTGCGCGAGCGCGAGCACGGCACGATGGACCATTTGCTGGTGATGCCGGTGACACCGTTCGAGATCGCCATGGCGAAGATCTGGGCGAACAGCCTCATCATCACGATCGCGGTGGTGCTGTCGCTCACCTTTGTCGTGCGGGGCCTGCTCCATATTCCAATTGTCGGTTCGGTGCCGCTCTTCATGGCGGGTGCGGTGCTCTATCTGTTTTTCGCCACGGCGGTTGGAATTTTTCTCGCGACTATCGCCCGCACCATGCCGCAGCTCGGCCTGCTCTATATTCTCGTCGCCATGCCGTTGAACATGTTGTCCGGCAGCATGACGCCGCTGGAAAGCATGCCGGCCTGGCTCCGCACGGTGATGCAAGCGTCGCCGTCGACCTATTTCGTCTCCTACGCCCAATCGATCCTCTTTCGCGGTGCGGGCTTCGACGTCGTCTGGCGGCAGTATTTGGCGGTCGCCCTCATCGGCGGGGTTTTCCTTTATCTGGCCATTCTACGGTTCCGCAGCGTCACGGCCCAAAGCAATTGAGAGCGACCTTCCCGGGGCGGCTTGGGCCTATATTGAACAGTTAATTTATGTTTAATTATTGATTTTATGGGCGAAAAATTGATTGTCTGCGCGCCGCCATATCTTTGATCGCGCGCCCAAATCCGCCTTATTGGTTGGATTGTCGAACTTTGGCTTTCGGATGAGGCGGCCGGTCTTGACGCCCCCGCCGTTACATTTCAGATAAGAGCTACGTCATCCGCGCCCGGGTATCGGCACCCGTTATGAACCAGCTCGGGCCGGAATGAGCGAAAGTCATATGCCACTCTCTCAGACAAATCCGGCAAACGACGACCATCTTCGCGCTGCGATCATCGGCGGCAGCTGCGGCACATTCGAATGGGAACTGGCCGCCGGCGTCATCCGCTGGGTCGAGCCGAGCCGCTGGGCTTTGCCTGATCCGCAGTTCTCCAGCTTGAAACTCAGGGAATTTTCGGCGCTGGTCGATCCGGCGGACCGCAAGAATGTCCGCAAAGGCGTCTGCGCGGCGCTCCATAGCGGGACTTTGGATATCCGCTTCCGGTTGCAGCGCAACGACGGGCCGACCGGCTGGCTGCGCGCTCAAGGGCGGATCTTCGCTGACGCGCAGGAGACCGACGAGTCTGGGCGGCGGAGCGGCAAGATCATCGGCCTCGTCCTCGACATCGCCGAGCATAAGCGCATCGAAGAAGAAGCGATCGCCGGGCAGGAGCATCTGCGGCTGATCCTCGAAACCGTCCCCGATGCCATGATCATCATTGACGAAGTCGGGACCATCCAGTCTTTCAGCCAGGCGGCCGAGCGCCTTTTCGGCTGGCGGGCCCATGAGGTGGTGGGCACCAATGTGCACAGGCTGATGCCCGAGCCCGATCACAGCCGCCATGACAGCTATATGGAGCGCTACCGGCGCACCGGCGAACGGCGCATCATCGGTATCGGCCGCGTGGTGACCGGCCAGCGAAAGGACGGCTCGACCTTTCCGATGCATCTCTCGGTCGGCGAGATGAAGGGTGCCGCGCGCCGCAGCTTCACCGGCTTTGTCCGCGATCTGACCGAGCGGCAGGAAAATATGGCAAAGCTGCAGGTTCTGCAGGCCGAACTTCTGCATGTCTCGCGTCTGCTCGCGATGGGTGAGATGGCCTCGAGCTTGGCGCATGAGCTCAACCAGCCTTTGACGGCCATCGCCAATTATATGAAAGGCTGCCGCCGCCTCCTCGAGGATGTCGTCCATCCGCAGCGCCAGACCATCCAGGACGCGATGGACAAAGCCGCCGATCAGGCGGTTCGGGCTGGCCAGATCATCCGCCGCTTGCGCGACTTCGCCTCGCGCGGCGATACTGAGAAGAAGGTCGAGCCGATCGTCAAAGTGGTCGAGGAGGCGAGCGTGTTGGCCCTTGTCGGTGCCCGCGAGCAAGGCGTTCGCGTGCGTCAGGAGGTGCATCCCGCCGTTGATCTCGTGCTAGCCGATCGCGTTCAGGTCCAACAGGTTCTAGTCAATTTGTTCCGCAACGCGCTTGAGGCGATGCAGGCGACGGAGCGGCGCGAACTTGTTGTCAGCATCAATCCGGCGGCCGATGCAATGATCGAGATCGGCGTCGCCGACACAGGGCATGGGATCAGGCCTGAAATCATGCCCAAATTGTTTGAGCCTTTCACCACGTCGAAGGACAATGGCATGGGCGTCGGACTTTCGATTTGCAAGACGATCGTCGAGGCGCATGGCGGCAAAATGTGGGTCGAACCCAATCCAATTGGCGGCACGATATTCCGGTTTACGCTTATGGCTGCCAAGGAAGACAAGGACGAAGACAATGGCTGACATGATTGTTCATGTCATCGATGACGACGCAGCGCTGCGCGATTCGCTCACCTTTCTTCTGACCGCGGCAGGCTTCACTGTTCGCAGCTTCGAATCGGCGCAGGCCTTTCTCCAGGAGCTGACCAGCATTGAGGCAGGCTGCATCATCACCGATGTGCGCATGCCGGGGATCGACGGAATCGAACTGCTCCGCCTGTTGCAGGAGATGGGAAAGGGGCTCCCGGTCATCGTCATGACCGGCCATGGCGATGTGCCTCTCGCGGTCAAGGCCATGCGGCTCGGCGCCGCCGATTTCGTCGAGAAGCCATTCGAGGACGATGTGCTGATCGACTCGGTCCGCTCCGCTCTGTCGGCGCCCACGCCGCTGCAGCCGCAGGATGGCGTGGTGACGGATGAGATGAGCCTGCGCCTTGCCTCGCTCAGCCGGCGCGAACGGCAGGTTCTCGCTGGGCTCGTCGAAGGCCAGACGAATAAGGAAATCGCCCGCCAATTCGACCTAAGCCCGCGCACGGTCGAGGTTTACAGAGCCAAGCTGATGACCAAAATGCAGGCCAACAACATTTCCGAGCTGGTGCGCTTCGCCGTGCGCGCCGGGGTCACGGAAGGATGATTTAGATCAATTTGGCTCTTTTCTTTACAATTAAACTGTTAGCGTCTCGGGGTGTCCCTCCGGGGCAGAGGTGGCCCGGTTTCGCAATGCAAAAACTTCCGTCTACCATCATCATCGTCGATGATGATATTCAGGTGCTTCGCTCGCTCTGCTTCCTTCTGGAGGCGGAGGGCTATTTTGTGCGGACCTTCAATAGCGCCGCGGCTCTATTGGAAGAGGAAACGCTGCCGGACAACGCCTGCCTCGTCGTCGACTATCGCATGCCGACCATGAACGGCCTCGATCTTCTCGCGCGGGTCCGGGAGAAATTTCCCCAAGTGCCGGCGCTGCTGATCACCGGCTATCCGGACGATACGATCGAAAAGCGCGCTGCCGATATCGGCATTAAGGTGGTGCGCAAGCCGCATCTTGACGATGCGCTGCTCGATAGCATTCGCGACGTCTTCGCGCCCATCTGACTCGTTCGCCAATCCCGAATGACGAAAAAAGCGCGACACGGCTGCACCGCCGAAGCGGTTTGCCGTGCCGTGCGTTCAGTTCGTTTCAGGCGTGGAGCGATCGATCAATTGAAGCTGTCGATGAAATCCTGAGCCGGAGCGCCGCCAGCCGGAAACCCACGCTGCTGAGCGCGGCGCTCGCGCGAGACAAGGTCCTCGCTGTGAACGCCCATTCCAAATTGATCCGTGGGGACCGCGCTATAGGCACCATAGGTATAATCCGGCCCGTCGCCGCGGCCGAGCTGGTCGATCCAATTCTGTGCGGACGCGCTATGGCTTGCGTCCGCCAAAGCACCGGCCGTCTGGCTGCCGAGGATGCACAGTGCGCCGAAGCCGGCGAGGATGAGAGAACGCTTCATTGTTTCGAGTCCTTCTTTTGCAAACAGAGCGAAGCGTGTTCCGCCGGGCTAAACCCAAGGTGAAGGCATTAATGCTGCCTTCACCTTGCGGCCAGATGCGAAACAACGGCTCCGCTGCGCCTAGATGGCGTTGCGACTCACAATGAGCATTGCGCGTTGGCCAAAGCAGCTATGCACACGCAAATGCGGGCGCGATCGCGTTTCAGCCGCGCGCGAAGACATAATGAAATATGTCTTAATCAATCGGGCAATGGATCTTGTAACGTCGCCTATCGCGTTTGTATTCGCTGACGCATCTCGCATGAACACAAGGGTTTAAGCGTTCGTCGGGCGCGCGGCGAACCCTTTCGAAGCGAAAGGACGTCATCATTTTCAGGCGTTGATTCGAAATGCGCGAGGCCTTCGCTAAACGCGCAAGGGGTCACATCCCTTTAGCAATCAAGCCTCCGTGTCGTCTGGCCGCAGGCGGTTTACGACTGGCTGCCGTGCCGGCGGTTTGGGAAGCGCCCAAGGACTTTGAAATTAGCCCCAGGCGCTTTGAAATCGGCCACAGGCGCTTTGGGGTGGGAAACCGCTGTCCAAGGGACGGATGCGCGTCACCGATCACCGCAATTAGGCTCGTCGATGCGGTTTCCCATAAGGCTGAGCTTTCGCCTATGTCGCTGGATATGCGAAGCTTTTTTGAACGCTAGTGGGCTTCAGTAAACCTACGTAAGGGACCGACCGAAATATTCTCATGGGCCGAACACGCGTAGACAAGATCATCACATCAGGAGATGGTCCGATGCTTTCGACCCAACAGCAGACATTCCGCATCAGCCGCAACGACAGCCGCAGTATCCCGCAGATCGGGACGGAAATTGAGCTTTTGGCAGGCCATCCGCTGACGGCGGGTGCGCAATTCAGCTATCGGGCGGACGAGGAAATCTACGGCGAGGATGAGCCCGCCGAATTTATCTACAAGGTCGTTTCCGGCGCAGTCCGCTCCTATAAGCTTCTGGCCGACGGCCGTCGGCAAATCGGCGCCTTCCATCTTGCCGGCGATCTCTTCGGTCTCGAAGCCTCCAGCACCCATCAGCTCACCGCCGAAGCTATCGTCGAGACCAAGGTCGTGCTGTTGAAGCGCCGGGCGCTCGATACGCTGGCCGCCGAGAATGTCCGGATCGCTTACAAGCTTTGGACCGCCGCTGCCGAAAACCTCCGCTCCGCCGAGCAGCGCATGTTGCTCCTTGGCCGCAAGACGGCGCAGGAGCGTGTCGCAAGCTTCCTCATCGAAATGGACGACCGCTGCGGCGGCACCGGCATGATCGATCTTCCGATGTCGCGCCGCGATGTCGCCGACTATCTGGGCCTCACGCTTGAGACCGTGTCGCGGGCGATCTCCCAGATGCGCACGAGCGGCATGCTCCGCCTCGCCAATGCCCGCCACGTCGAATTGAATCGCAGCAAGCTGCATGACGCAATGGATGCGTGATCCTGTTCCTTTCCGGCGCGTACTAGCCAGGCCGGAGAGGTTGTTCTGAGTGCGTGTTCCTCCTGCAACTTGGCGCCTTCATGGTTCATCCATGGAAGGCGCCTTTTTCTTTGCCGTCTATTCTTCGGCCGTCATCAGGCTTGCGTTGCCGCCGGCCGCCGCCGTGTTGATGGTCAAAGTCTGTTCGCGAACGAATCGCGCGAGATAATGTGGGCCGCCGGCCTTCGGTCCCGTGCCGGAGAGGCCGAAGCCGCCGAAAGGCTGGGTGCCGACGACGGCGCCGATGATCGAGCGATTGACATAGCAATTGCCGGCGAGGTGTCGTGCCGCGATCTTGGCGACGGTCGAATCGATGCGCGAATGAATGCCGAGCGTCAGCCCATAGCCGAGCGCTGCGATGTCATCGAGCAGGCTGTCGAGATCGCGGGCTTTGTAGCGCAGGACATGGAGAACCGGCCCGAATATCTCTTTGTCGAGATCCGCCGCCTTGCCGATTTCGAAAATATGCGGCGCGACATAGAACCCCTTTGCCGGCGCCGTTGGCGAAATTTCGCCGGCATAATGAAGCCGCGCCGTTTTCCTTGATGCGGCAATCGCCTCGTCGAGGCTTTGCTTGGCGGCGGCATCGATCACCGGGCCAATATGGGTTGCGATATCGCGCGGATCGCCGATCGCGAGTTCGCGCGCCGCGCCGGCGATCATCGCGATCATCGAATCGGCCACATCTTCCTGAAGACACAGAAGCCGCAGGGCCGAGCAGCGCTGTCCGGCGGACCGAAAGGCCGAGACGATCACATCGTCCGTCACCTGCTCGGGCAATGCTGTCGCATCGACGATCATCGCATTGATGCCGCCGGTCTCGGCAATGAGCGGCGGGATCGGGCCGTTCTTCGCCGCAAGCGTACGATTGATCTGCCAGGCGACTTCGGTCGAGCCGGTGAAGACGACGCCCGCCACATGGGGGTCCTGGACGAGTGCCGCGCCGATCGCGCCATCCCCGGTCAGGAGCTGCAAGGCTGTCACGGGCACGCCGCAACGATGCAGGCCGCGCACGGCTTCGGCGGCGATGAGCTGCGTCTGTTCCGCCGGCTTGGCGATGACGCTGTTGCCGGTGACGAGCGCCGCCGCGACTTGGCCAAGAAAGATCGCGAGCGGAAAATTCCATGGGCTGATGCAGATGAAGACGCCGCGGCCGATCACCTCCAGCCGATTGTCTTCGCCGGTCGGGCCGCGCAGTGTTTCGGGCTCGGCGAGTCGTCGCGCTTGCGCGGCATAATAGCGGCAGTAATCGACCGCCTCGCGCAATTCGGCGACGGCATCGTCGAGTGTCTTGCCGCCTTCGCACTGCAAGAGGCCCAGGAAGATCGGCGCGGATTGTTCGAGGTGATCGGCCATGGCGTCAAGACATTTGGCGCGCGAAGCGACGGGCGTCTGCGCCCAGCCGACAAAGCCTGCCTGCGCCGCGGCAATGGCTTTCGAGACCGTCTCCGGCGTTGCCTCGGTGACATGGCCGATGAGGCTGCCGTCGATCGGCGAAAGTCCTGCACGACGGATGCCGTCCTGCTCCTTGCCGGCGATGAGCGGGGCGGCGGCCATCGGGCGCCGCGCCGTCGCGATTGCGGCAATGCAGCCGTCGAGGGCTTGGTTGTCGCCGAATTCGAGGCCCTTCGCGAGCTTGCGCTCGGGCAGGTGAAGGTCGAGCGGCAGAGGCAGTTTTGCCGCGCGCGCGGCGGACGGCGCGCCGATCTGCGCTTGCGGCCGGCGCAGAAGGCTCTGGATCGGAATTGCCGGATCGCGGGCCTTTGCGACAAAGGAAGAGTTGGCGCCATTCTCCAACAGGCGGCGCACCAGATAGGCGAGGAGATCGCGATAGGTGCCGACTGGCGCATAAATGCGGCAGGGAATTTCGGAATGCCGCTCACGCAGCGCGCGGTAAAGCTCCGTTCCCATGCCATGCAGGCGCTGGAACTCATAGCCGCCGGTGCCGCCAGCGCGCGCGATCACGCTTGCGACCGTCAAGGCGTTATGCGTGGCGAATTGCGGGAAGATGAGCCCACGCGCGTCGATCAGCTTCTGTGCGCAGACAAGATAGTTGAGATCGCTCATCGCCTTGCGGCTGAAGACCGGATAATCGGCAAGCCCGCGCTCCTGCGCCCGCTTGATCTCGGTGTCCCAATAAGCGCCTTTGACCAGGCGGATCGAGAAGTGCCGATCGTAGTGCCGTGCCAATTCGAAGACAAAGTCGAGCACGGCTTCGGCGCGCTTCTGATAGGCCTGGACGGCAAGACCGAAGCCCGACCATCCGTGAAGCGCGGGCTCTTGGCAGACGGCTTCGAACACATCGAGCGAGAGTTCGAGCCGGTCGGCTTCCTCCGCATCGATGGTGACGGCGATATCGGCGGCGCGCGCCAAGCCCACGAGATGAATCAGCCGCGGCACGAGCTCGGTCATCACGCGCAGGCGCGAGATCGCCTCGAACCGCGGATGCAGCGCCGAGAGCTTGATCGAAATGCCGGGCCGCGTGGTCAGCCGTGCCGCGCGCGCGCCGAGCGCCTCGATCGCATGCGCATAGGCAGCGAAATAGGCCTCCGCATCCGCTTCAGTGCGGGCGCCTTCGCCGAGCATGTCGAAGGAATAGGCCGTACCTTTATCGTGATCATGTTCGGCGCGCGACAAGGCTTCTTCGATCGTGCGGCCGAGAATGAAATGCGAGCCTAAGATCTGCATCGCCTGGCGCGCCGCCTGACGGACGGCGCCCATGCCGATGCGGCGGGCCAGCGCGCCGACGCGATCGAACACGGAGTCCGAGCCGTCCGGTTTGCCGAAAGTCCGCGCCGTCAGGCCGAGGGCCCAAGCTGAGGCCTGAACGAGCAAAGCCTCGGACGTTGTGGCATGCGTCGCCCAGGCGGGCTGCGCGAGCTTATCTTCGATCAGCCGATCCGCCGTCGCATCATCTGGCACGCGCAGCAGCGCTTCGGCGAGCACCATGAGGGCGACGCCTTCCTCTGTCGAAAGGGCATATTCGTGAAGAAAATCCTCGATGCCGCCGAGCCGGTGCGGGACGGCGCGGATCGCTTCGAGAAGATGGCGGGCGAGGCCGTCGATGCGCGCCTCCACATCTGCCGCAAGCTCGGCCTCGACGAAGAGCCGCGCGGCGATGTCTTCATCCTGGTTCGCGTAAGGCGCCGAAAAGACGGGCGGGGAAGCGAGATCTCTGCTCATCACTGATCACCGCGAAGGAGATAGGGAAACGCTTTGACCGGCGGATGACACTTACAAGTTTGGCGCTTAAGCGAACTCACTCATCCGCGGCGCCGCCGCTGGCATGGACCGGCTGCACCGAACACTCTTTTAGCGCCGCCGCAAAGATGTCGATGGCGGAGCGGACGTCGGCTTCCTCGATCGTCAGCGGCGGTGCGAAGCGGATGACGCTCGCATGCGTCTCTTTCGTCAGCACGCCCCGCCGCGCCATCGCAAGGCAGACATCCTTGGCCGTCATATGCTGCGGATCGAGCTCGACGCCGACCCAGAGGCCCTTGCCGCGCACGCTATGGATCGCGGGATGGCCGAGGGACGCAAGACCCTCGCGGAGGATTTCGCCAAGCGTCGCGCTGCGTTCGACGAGATGCTCATCCTTCAACACTTGCATGGCCTCGCGGGCGACGGCGGCGGCGAGCGGATTGCCGCCGAAGGTGGAGCCATGACTGCCGGGCCCGAAGACATCCATCACTTCGCGTCGCGCCACGAAGGCGGAGACCGGCAGGAGGGCGCCGCCCAGCGCCTTGCCAACAATGAGGCCGTCGGGTTTGGCGTCTTCATGCTCGAAGGCGAACATGCGGCCAGTGCGGCCAAAGCCCGATTGCACTTCGTCGAAGATCAGGAGAACGCCGCGGGCGCTGCAGATCCGCCGCAATTCGGCAAGATATCCCTCAGGCGGGACGATGATGCCGGCCTCGCCCTGGATGGGTTCGACGAGCACGGCGGCGGTGTTCTGTGTGATCGCCGCTTCGACGGCCCGCGCATTGCCGAAAGGAACGCTGACAAAGCCCGGCGTGAACGGGCCGAAGCCATGCCGGTAGGAGGGATCGCTCGAGAAGCTGATGATCGTCGTGGTCCGGCCGTGGAAATTATTTTCAGCGACGATAATCTCTGCCTTGTCGGCGGCGATGCCGCGTCGGTCGTAACCATAACGCCGCGCTGCTTTGATCGCGGTTTCGACGGCTTCGGCGCCAGTGTTCATGGGCAGGCAGGCATCGAGGCCCGCGAGTTCCGCGAGATCGGCGCAGAAGGGACCGAGACTGTCGGTGTGATAGGCGCGCGACACCAGATCAAGCCGGCCGAGCTGACGCTGCAATGCAGCGACGAGACGGGGATGCAGATGGCCGAAGCTCGCCGCCGAATAGGCGCTCATCATGTCGAGATAGCGTTTGCCGTCGACATCGAAGAGATGCACGCCTTGTCCATGCGACAGGACGACCGGGAGGGGCGCATAATTTTTCGCACCGAACCGATCCTCTTGCGCGATGAGATCTGCCGCCGACATTTTCTGCTCCGCTGTTCAACAAAGGCTATTTTCGCATGAAAGCGTCGTCGTGTGCGGCTAAAATGCAAATGAGCTTGGCCCTAAGACGATACTGGCGCCGTGAGCTGCCGCGCGGCTAAGGTTCAGGGACGCCGAGCCAATGCGATGGAAGAAGCCATTTTACATTTTGTTTGCGGCGCGCGTGTTCGAAAGGTCCAATTTTTGGCGTCTGCGAATCGATAACAATTTCGCGAGATCGCGGCTCGTTGATGGAAATTGGCGGCGGCTGCCGTTTGAACGTCGCGCGGTCTCCTCTATCGTCCGGCCAACTTTACAGTGCGCCGCTCGAGCAAACACCGTAGTCTGCGGCTGATTTATCGCATCGTCCTTGGCGCTTTGCATTGATTTGGCCAATAAGGACCTGCGAAATGAGGAGGGTTGAGGTCACCGTGTCGATCTTCATATTGCGGCTTGGCTTCCGATGAAAACTTTCGGCCGAGTCGTCATTGCGGCTATGTCGTTAGCTGGCGGCGCTTTCGCCGCGGTCAACATCAGCCATTGGCAGGGGCCTGGCAAAGTGGCGGAGAAACCCGCGCCGCCGCCGGTGCCCGTCACGATCGGCGCGGCCAAGAGCCAGGACTTCCCGATCATCTATGACGGGATCGGCACCGTTCAAGCGTTCAATACGGTGACGATCAGGGCGCGTGTCGACGGCACTTTGCAGAAAGTGCTCTTTCAGGAAGGCCAGGATGTGAAGGCGGGCGATGTCCTCGCCGTCATCGATCCGCGTCCCTTCAAGGCGGCGCTTGATCAGGCAATCGCCACTAAGGCCAAGGATGAAGCGCAGCTCGCCAATGCCAAACTTGATCTGAAGCGATTTGTCGAACTGCGCGACTTCGCCTCGCGGCAAAGCGTCGATACCCAAGGCACGCTGGTGTCGCAGCTGACAGCGACAGTGAAGAGCGACGAGGCGGTCATCGAAAACGCGACCGTGCAGTTGAGCTACACGACAATCACCTCGCCGATCGACGGGCGCACCGGCGTCCGCATGATCGATGCGGGCAATATGATTCATGCGAGCGAAGGTGCGGCCCTCCTCGTCGTGACGCAGATGGAGCCGATCTACGTCACTTTCACTTTGCCGCAAGACCAGCTCGATGGTGTCGCCACGGCGCAGGCGCACGGCGATGTGCGGGTCGAAGCCTATAAGCGCGACGCCGACACTTTGCTCGCGACCGGCAAGGTTGCGGTCGTCGACAATCAGATCGACACGACGACTGGCACGATCAGGCTCAAGGCGACGTTCGCGAATAAGGATCGCCGGCTGTGGCCAGGCGCTTTCGTCAATGTCAAGGTCATCACCGAGATCAGGCACAATGCGACGGTCGTAGTCGCGCAGGCGGTGCAGCGCGGGCCGAACGGATTCTTCGTCTATGTCGTCAAGCCGGATATGACGGTCGAGATGCGGCCCATCACCTCCGGCGGTACGGCTGATGGCGAGACCCTCGTCGAAAAAGGTCTCGCGAGCGGTGAGAAGATCATTGTCGACGGTCAATATAAATTGCAGCCCGGCATGAAAGTTCAGCCGATTGCGCCGGCTGAAAGGCCGGTCGGCGCCAGCTGAATCAAATGTGCGATGAGCCGGTGACGCGATGAAGCGAGCCTTATGAACATTTCGACGCCCTTTATCGAACGGCCGGTCGCGACATCGCTTCTGATGGCGGCGATCGCGCTTGTCGGTATCATCGCCTATCCCTTGCTGCCGCGGGCGCCGCTGCCGCAGGTCGACTTTCCGACGATTTCGGTCTCGGCCACTTTGCCAGGCGCATCGCCTGAAACCATGGCGTCGTCGGTGGCGACGCCGCTTGAACGGCAGTTCGCGCAGATTCCGGGCCTGACCGAGCTAACTTCGTCGAGCGGTCTCGGCACGACATCGATCACGCTGCAGTTCGATCTCAATCGCAACATCGACGCGGCTGGGCAGGACGTTCTCGCCGCGATCAATGCGGCGAGCGGCCAATTGCCGAAGAACCTGCCGACACCGCCGACCTATCGCAAGATCAATCCGTCCGATTCGCCGGTGCTGCTGCTCGCCGTGACGTCCGAGACTCTGCCGATCACTGTCATCGACGATTATGCCGATACGATCGTGGCGCAGCAGATGAGCCAAATCAGCGGCGTCGGCCAAGTGCTGATCATGGGCGAACAGAAGCCCTCGGTCCGGGTTCAGGTCGATCCGGCGAAACTTGCTTCGCTCGGCCTTAGCCTCGAAGACGTGCGCTCAGTCATTCAGATCGCGACGGTCGATTCGCCGAAGGGCAATTTCGACGGGCCGTATCAGAATTTCACCGTCTACACCAATGATCAGCTGCTCGCCGCGGCGCCCTGGAACAATGTCATCATTGCCTATCGGCATGGTGCGCCGATCCGCATCAAGGACATCGGCGTCGCCGTCGATGCGCCGGAAAACACGCACATAGCAGCGTGGGAGAACGGCAAGCGGGGCATTCAGCTGCTCGTCTTCAAGCAGCCGGGCGCCAATGTCATCGACACGGTCGATCACATCGAAGCGGAGATGCCGCACATCAAGGCGGCGATGCCACCTTCGATCAAGGTCTTCACCATCCTCGATCGCACGCAGACGATCCGCGCCTCGGTCGATGATGTGCAATTCACCATGCTGATCACGATCTGTCTCGTGGTCACCGTGATCTTTCTGTTCCTGCGCAATCTCTGGGCGACGATCATCCCGGGCGTCACGATCCCGATGTCGATCCTGGGCACTTTCGCCCTGATGCACCAGCTCCATTACAGTCTCGACAATCTGTCGCTGATGGCGCTGACGATCGCAGTCGGATTCGTCGTCGACGACGCAATCGTGATGCTTGAAAATATCTATCGCCATATCGAAGAAGGCATGCGTCCCTTGCAGGCAGCCTTCAAGGGTGCCGGCGAAATCGGCTTCACCATCATTTCGATGAGCATTTCGCTCGTCGCGGTGTTTATTCCGCTTTTGTTCATGGGCGGCATCGTTGGCCGCCTGTTCCGAGAATTCGCGGTCACCGTCACTTTGGCGATCTTCGTCTCGGCGGTGGTGTCGCTGACGCTCAGCCCGATGATGTGCGCGCGCTGGCTCAAACGGCCGAGCGAAGAAAAGCATGGCCGGCTTTACCGTTGGATCGAGTCCGGCTTCGAGCATATGGCGAATTTCTATGCGCGCGGCCTGCGGCTGGTGCTGGCGCATCCCTTCATCACGTTGATGAGCGTCTTTCTGACGATCGCCATCAATGTCTCGCTCTATATCGCCATACCGAAGGGCTTCTTCCCGGAACAGGATACCGGCCAGATCATCGGCTTTTCCGAGGCGGCGCAGGACATATCGCTTGCGGCTATGACGAAGCGGCAGGAGGCGCTCGCAGCAATCATCGCCAAGGAGCCGGGCATCGACAATTTCGCCTATGCGGTCGGGCCGACGTCGGGCTCGCTGTCGGAAAATGTCGGTCGATTCTGGATGGGGCTCAAGCCGCGTTCGGAACGAACGATGATGGCGTCCGAAATCATCAACGACTTACGGCCGAAGCTCGCCAAGGTCGAGGGCGTTACCCTCTTCCTGCAAGTGCTGCAGGATTTCCGTGTTGGCGGAAAGCTGTCGCGCACGGAATATCAATATACGCTGCAAGACGCCAATCTCGACGAGCTGAACGAGTGGGCACCGCGCATGCTGCGGCAGCTGCGCAATTTGCCATTGTTGCAGGATGTCGCCACAGATCAGCAGACCGATGCGCCCATCGTGTCGGTCACGATCGACCGCGATACGGCGTCACGTTTCGGTATTCAGCCGCAGCTGGTCGACGACACGCTCTATGATGCGATCGGTCAGCGCCAGGTGACGCAATATTTCACCCAGCTTTCGCAGTATCATGTGATCTTGGAGATCGATCCGAAGCTGCAGGCCGATCCGGCGATCCTGTCCAAGATCTATGTGAAGGCGCCGCTGAATGGCGCGATGGTGCCGCTGTCGGCTTTCGCGAAGATCGATTCGCGCCACACGAGCTATTTGTCGATCAATCACCAGGGCCAGTTTCCGGCCGTGACCTTGAGCTTCAATCTGAGGCCGGGCGTCGCGCTCGGCCAAGCGGTCGATGCGATCAAAAAGGTCGAGGACAATCTCGGCAAACCGGTGTCGCTGATCACCAGCTTCGAAGGAACTGCACAGGCTTTCCAGGATTCGTTGAAGAGCCAGCCCTATCTGCTGCTCGCCGCCGTCGTCGCGGTCTATATCATTCTCGGCATGCTCTATGAGAGCTACATCCATCCGATCACGATTCTTTCGACCTTGCCGTCGGCAGGCGTCGGCGCGCTGTTGATCCTGCTGGTCGCCGGCTATGATCTGAGCGTGATGGCGCTCATCGGCATCATTCTTCTAATCGGCATCGTGAAGAAGAATGCGATCATGATGATCGATTTCGCGCTGCACGGCATGCGCAACGAGGGATTGTCGCCGCGCGACGCGATCTATTCCGCCGCGGTCGTCCGCTTCCGGCCGATCATGATGACGACCATGGCCGCCATTCTCGGCGGCCTGCCTTTGATGCTCGGCACCGGCACTGGCTCGGAACTGCGCCGGCCGCTCGGATTTGCCATCGTCGGCGGCCTTCTCGTCAGCCAGATCTTGACGCTCTACACGGTGCCGGTGATCTTTCTCTACATGGATCGCCTGAACGATGCGCTGAAGGGCAAGCGCAAACGGAAGGCCGGCAGCGAGGCAATTTCCTCGCCGCAAGCCGACGCAGAGCGCCGCGCTGCGGCCGAATAGCATGCCGGCGCGGGTGGTAGAAACCCTCCCAAGATAAGATCCTCATGCTTCGACATTGGTCTGGCAGATGCTTGCACGGCAAGAACGACTGTCATGCTCTTAGGGGAATGTCGCGACAATCTATATTTCGACGACTTCCTGGATACGTAGAGCCGGCTCGGAGCAGTCCCGTAACTAAGGACGGGTCAGCAAATTCGTTGAGGAAAATGAACTGTTAATTCAGTTGTGCGCTTACTTTATGGTGGTGTGCGCTGCAAAGAGAACAAGTCGTGAAACTCATCGAAGTGAGTCGTCGATTTCTGACGTCTAAGCCCGGGGTAGGTTTACTTTTCCACCTCGCGCTTTGCGCGGTGCTATCCGCTGTCGTTGGGGGAGGGCTTTACTATTCCAGTTTGAACTACTTCAAGGAACACAAGACCGAGGAAAAAGTGACGGCATTGCAATTGGTTGACGCTTTCGTCACCAATTATTCGGGCATGCGATCGAAACTTGGGAGCAACGCGCCTGTTCCCGCGACATTCCGGGCTCATTCGATCGAATTGTTCAATCGCATGCGTAGTTCGGACAGCGATTTTCATTTGCGCTGGGTCGGTCGCAAAGGGATGGAAATCAAAACACCGCCAGCCGATGCTCAGATGGCGGCCACCATAGAGCGGCTTGCTGCGATGCCCAACGCGGAACCGGAATCAGGGTTCGTGACTACCGACGGCCAGCTCATGTTCCGCACGATCTATCCATCGGTGGCACATGAACAAAGCTGCGTCGCCTGTCACAACGCACTGCAATCCAATATCACTTGGCATCTCAACGATGTCATGGGCGCTTTCGCTATTGATGTGCCGGCGGCGGCGTTTCTGCGTTCCATCCTCATGCAAAGCGTGTATTGGGCATTCGGCCTATTCATTGCCCTGGCGGCGATCGGTTCCATCGCGGCCGTTCTGCAATTCCTGCACATGATCGAGCGCGAAGCCGCAGCATTAGAGATCGGCCGCGCTAAGACGTTTCTTCACACGATCATCGAGAATATGCCAATGATAGTCACCGTGAAGGAACTGCCGGACCAGCGCTATGTTTTGCTCAATAAAGCTGCGGAAGGCCTGTTAGGAATTCCACGCGACGCCGCCATGGGCAGGCGGCTGCAAGACCTGCTTCCCGAAGACATCGCGAACCAGTACTTGGCCGTCGATAGCGAGGCGCTCCAGTCCGGCAATCTGACGATCAATGCTGAACAAGCCGTCGAGACATCCCTCAGTGGTAAGCGTATCCTCTCGACCAAGAGGCTCCCGATCCTTGCGGAGAATGGCCAGCCGAAATATCTTCTGACTTTGTCCGAGGACATTACCGAACGCAAGCGGATCGACTATATCGCGCATCATGATGCGTTGACCGACCTGCCGAACCGCGTGGCACTCTTGGAGCACTTGGCGGCTTTGTCCGACTGTACTCTCGCCGCCAGGCCGCGCTTCGCCGTCCTCTTTGTCGACTTGGACCGGTTCAAGGAGATCAACGATGTCTTCGGTCATGCCACAGGCGATGCCTTGCTGCGGCAACTGGCGGCGCGTTTACAGTCAGCATGCCAAGGCGCGCTGCTGGCACGCCTTGGTGGCGATGAGTTTGCTGTGATCCTGACTGCGGGTGAATTGCCAGCGTCCGCCGAGGCACTCGCCGACCGCTTGCTTGCGACCGTCGCCGATGATTTTGAAGTTGAAGGCCGGCTCATGCGCATCGGCCTATCCATCGGCATCGCCATCTTCCCGATGGATGGCGGGGACGCGTCGACATTGCTTGCCAATGCGGATGCGGCGCTTTATCGCGCCAAAGCCAACGGCCGCGGGACGGTGCAATTCTTCGACCTCGCCATGCACACAAGCGGCCGCGCGAACGGTACAGCCGGCCGCCCGCAGCATGAATTAAGTTCCATCCCGCCGCGGTTCGGAATTCAGACTGGACCAGTTTGCGCTAGCCCAAATTAACCGCGAGCCCGTCGGCTTCGCGGGGCTCATCTGCCGACGAAACCGCGCAAGCACCGATTCAATGCGCCAAGCAGGTTCATTCCTCTCGCCGAAGAAAGCGATCTTATCATACCGGTCGTTGAATGAGTCCTGCGTGAAGCCGCATTCTGGCTTCTCCCGCTGCGCCGCTGCGGAATAGGAACGCATCCTTCTATTTACTCCTAGCCGAGAGAAGTGTGCGTTGTCGTCAAAGATCCCGTTGGACGCCCTTTTAGACTCCCTTGGGTAACGTCGGGCCCTTGCCGGCGCCGGTCTCTTCGATCGCCTTGGCGATGTCGCGCATATCTTGGGCGTCGAGTTCGACGCGGCCGGCATCGAGCCAGCCATCCACCTGGGCTGGCGAGCGGGCGCCGACGATCGCGCCGGTGACGCCGGGCCAAGCGAGCGTCCAGGCGACGGCTACCGTCGCGACGCTGGTGTTGTGGCGCGCGGCGATGGGCTTCATCGCATCGGCGAGCGTCAGATTGCGTTCAAGAAGATCGCCGGAATATTCGGCGTTGCGCGAGCGCCAATCGTCCTTCGGCAGGGCCTTCGCGCGCGCGACGCTGAACGTGCCGGTGAGCAGACCCGACTGCATCGGGCTATAGACGATGACGCCAGTCTGATGCGCCGCGCACCAGGGTAGCTCAGCGGCGGCGACTTCGCGGCGAATGGCCGAGAAGGGCGGCTGCAGGCTGTCGACATGGCCGAGCTTTTCCGCCGCTTCGAGTTGTTCGGCGGAATGGTTGGAGAGGCCGACGGCGCGGACCTTGCCCTCTTTCTTGAGGTCGAGAAGTACCTGCCAATAGTCTTCGAGCGCGGTGCCGTCCTTCGCCGGCCAATGCATCTGATAGAGATCGATGCGCTCGACACCGAGACGGCGGAGCGAGGCCTCGCATTCGCGGCGAATGCTGTCCGGCGCGCCGATCGTCTTCGGCATGGCCTTGCGGTCATTGTCGTCCCAGACGAGGCCGCATTTGGTGAAGACATAGGGGCGCTCGTCTTTCGAATAAATCGAGATCGCCTCGCGCACGACTTCCTCGGAATGGCCGAGGCCATAGACAGCCGCCGTATCGATCCAATTGATGCCGCGCTCGACGGCATGGCGGATGGCGGCGATCGAGTCAGCATCGTCCTGCGCACCCCAGCCGACGGCCCAATCCGCGCCGCCGATCGCCCAGGCGCCGAACCCGACGCGGGTAATCGCCATATCCGTTCGCCCATAGGCGTGGGTCGGCAGCGTGGACGTGGGCGTGTCGAGCATGGGCAGCACCTTTCGATGAGCAAAAGCGGGAATTGCGGAAGGATCGAACGGGACGAGCAGGGGGCTCTCTGACAGCCGAGATAGGCAGCATGCCGCGCCAGTCCATGGGCGGCAACGAAGAATTGAACGTAAGAATAGGACGAAAGAGAGAGGGGCCGCGCGATAGCGCTGCGGCGCTATCTCTGCAGCGCTTCGGCGAGTTCCAGAAAGGCGTCGCGGCTGATCGGCTGGCTCGGCGTCTGCACGACGGCATCATAAAGCTTCGGGACGAGCATCACCGCCTGATCGAGCTCGCCGTCCTGGCCCGGCTGATAGCCGCCCATGAGGCGCAGATCGCGGGTGTCTTCAAAGCGGGCGATCATCGCCTTGAGCTTCATGACGAGGATCTGCTGTTCCTTGGTCCAGACATGTTGCGCCAGCCGCGAGATTGAGCTCAGCACATTGACGGCGGGAAAGCGGCCCTGATCGGCGATGCCGCGATCAAGCACGATATGTCCGTCGAGCGTGCCGCGAATATTGTCGGCGACCGGATCATTGTGATCGTCGCCGTCAACGAGCACGGAAAAGATGCCGGTGATCGAGCCTGAGCCTTGCGTGCCGGGGCCGGCGCGCTCAAGCAGTTTCGGCAGATCGCTGAAGACGCTCGGAGCGTAGCCGCGCGCCACCGCTGGCTCGCCGGCCGCCAGAGCGACGTCGCGCGCCGCATGCGCGAAGCGGGTGACGGAATCGATGATCAGAAGCACATTCTCGCCGCGGTCGCGGAAGAATTCGGCGATGGTCAATGCCGTCTTCGGCGCGAGACGGCGCATCATCGGGCTCTCGTCGCCGGTCGCGACGACGGTGACGGCGACATTGCGATTGGCGCCGAGCGAGTCGTCGAGAAACTCGCGCACCTCGCGGCCGCGCTCGCCGACCAGCGCGATGACGACGCTGTCGAAGCCTTTTGAGCCGGCGATCATGCCAAGCAGCGTCGATTTGCCGACGCCCGACCCGGCGAAGATGCCGATTCTCTGGCCGGCGCAGATCGGCATGAAGAGGTCGATCACCCGGACGCCAGTCTTTACCGGGGTTTTGACGCGGGCGCGCTTCAGAGCGGCCGGCGGCTGCGCCTCGATCGGCCTTGCGTGCTCGCCGCGGCGCAGAGGACCTTTCGCATCGATCGGCCGGCTGAGCGCATCGATGACGCGGCCTTTCCAGCTCACATCGGGCGCGACATGCAAGGGCCCTATTCGAAAAACCGGATCGCCGATTCCCGCGGCGATTTGCGCTTCGAATGTTTTGACCGTCGAGCCCGCCGCATCGATGCGGACGACTTCCGCGAGCTGGGTCGTGCCGGCGTGATTGATGCCGACGCATTCGCCGAGTTTCAGGAAATGCGACAGGCCGGCGAGGCGATAATAGGCGGGGGTGACTTCGGTGACGGTACCGCTGATCCGCAGCCGGGTCAGTTCTTCGAGCCCGTAATTGACGGCCTGATCGAGCTGCGTCAGCGCATTCATGAATTCACGTCGCCGAGCGTCTTCACAGCATCCTTCAGCGTGGATTCATTGGTCTGGGCGGCGCTGGAGAGGCTCTCGAGCGCCCGCGAAATGGTCATCAATTTCGCCATCTCGAGGACCGGATTGATGTTCGCGCCTTCGACATGGCCCTGAATGACGCCATTGTTGTCGTAGGAGAGCACAGGTGTCGGCGGCTTGTCGGGCAGGACAGAGGAATTATCGTAGCGAGTGAAATTCGTGCCATCCGGCATCAGGAACAGACCAACGGCGCCGAGCTGGCGGCCGTTCTGATGGATCATGCCGTCGCGCGTGATGGTCGGCGGGCCGCCGTTCGGATCGAGCTGCAGCGGCGCGCCGCCGGCGTCGAGGACCGAATAGCCGGCGACGGTTTGCACCGCGCCGTTGGGCTGCATCCGCATGCGCCCGTCGCGCGTATAGGCCGTGCCTGCGGGCGTTTCGATCGCCAGATAGCCTTCGCCTTGGACGGCGATGTCGAGCGGGTTGTCGGTCTTGATCAGCGGACCCTGCGCTTGCGAGATATAGTCCTTGCCCGATGTCGCATAGGCGACGGGATCCTCGCCGTTTTGGACGACATAGGTGCTGAAGCTGATGCCCGCGGCGCGATAGCCGACCGTATTCATATTGGCGACGTTGAGCGCGATCGAATTCATCCGCTTTTCAAGCGCGGATTGGGCCGACAAGACGACATAGGGTTCTGACTGCACTCAAGAGCCTCCGAGTTTCAGATTGGCGATGCTCATCAGGAGACTCGAGCTGATGCCGGGCGATGTCACCAGCAGCGCGTTCGCCGGCGTGGATGACACCGTTCCTGTCGGATTTTGCGCGTCATAGGCCGCGGTGAAGCGGTTGAGGAATTGGTTCAGATAGGTCGGATCGCTCTGCAGCTTGGTGACGTTCACCATTTGCGAGACTTCCTGCGCCTGCACATCGATGCCTTGCTGCGAAAAGCTGCTCGAGAGATTGAATGTCGTCTCGAACACTTTCAATAGCGTGGTGTCGGCGAGAATGCTGTAGGGGCTGGTGATTTGCGACGCCATACGCTTGAAATACAAGGCCATCTGGGCGCCTTGATTTTCCTGCGCAGTGTTCGATTCGAGCGCCTGTTCGTTGAAGTTGCTGACAGTCGTCTGCTGCGTGGTCGTGCTGCTCGTCGTCGAGGTGCCGTTGGTCTTGAAATTGAACGCGGTGACGAGCGCCATATAGCGGGCGTCATTCAGGCTCGCCGCGAAACTGTTCGATGCCGTGCCGCCGTTGAGCACCTTGAGGATGAGGGCCTTGGCGTTGGACATGTCCTGGAGGCCGAAAGCCTTCAGGACGTAATTGTAGAGCTGCGAATTGGCGACGAGCTGGCTGGCCGAGGTGACCTTGCCGATGTTGGCCTGAAAATAGGCGGTCGCGCGCTCATTCGACGGAGCCTTCGCGACGTTGGCGAGCGAGGCCGAATAGTCTCGCGTGATCGAATTGTACAAAACCGTGGCGTTAAGCACGATCCTCTCCGCAGCTAGATCATCCTGTCTAGGCGCGCGACCCTTGTCCGAGGCTGACCCGCAGGCGTCGCGCCACCGAATGTGATGATGGGCGCCAGATCTCGCTGATCCCTCCACATTTTGCGGCGGATTAGAGGCGAGTTGGGGCGATAAATTTAAGCTTCAGGCAAGCCTCGACGCTTACGGTTTTCCTGTCGCGCGAAAGGGGTGCCTAGTGGGTTTCATCATCGGACTCGTCATAGCTATAGGCTCCATCGTCGGCGGCTATGTGGCCGAAGACGGACATTTGGCCGTGATTTGGCAGCCGATGGAGTTTCTGATGATCGGTGGATCGGCGATCGGCACATTTGTGGTCGCCAATTCCTTGACGACCATCAAGGACTCCGGCAAGGCGATCGTCGAGGGCATCATGGGCAAGTCGCCACACCAGCGCGACTATCTCGACATCCTCGGCGTGCTCTATTCGCTGATGCGTGAATTGCGCGGCAAGGCCCGGAACGAAGTCGAATCGCATGTGGACAACCCAGAGGAATCGGAGATCTTCAAGGCCTTCCCGAATATCCTCAAGGATGAGCAGCTCACCCATTTCATCTGCGACTATGTCCGCCTCCTCATCGTCGGCAACGCCAAGACGCATGAAATCGAGGCTTTGATGGACGAGGAGATCGAGACGATCACCCACGACCGGCTGAAGCCTTATCACGCGCTGACGACGATGAGCGATGCGATGCCGGCGCTCGGCATCGTCGCGGCCGTGCTCGGCGTCATCAAGGCCATGGGTTCGCTCGATCAATCGCCCGAACTGCTCGGCGGCCTCATCGGCTCGGCGCTCGTCGGCACATTCGGCGGCATTCTCATGTCCTACGGTTTTTGTTCCCCGCTCGCCCAAAAGATCAAGGGCACGCGCGAAAAGCAGCTTCGCGTCTTTTACATCGTGAAGCAGACCTTGCTTGCCTTCATGAACGGCGCCATGCCCCAGATCGCGCTTGAGCACGGACGCAAGACAATCTCGTCGCATGACAGGCCGACGATCGACATGGTTGAAAACGAGACGGTTTCCGGCGGTTCAGCTAAGGCAGCGTAATGGAAGCCAATTCGCAAATGGAAGTGCGTCGCGACGGCCCGGAGCGGCTGCTCGATTCGGCCGGCATCTCGGTCGAACGCATGCCCATGCTGAACGTGGTCTTTGACCGCTTGGCGACGCAATGTTCGGAAACGCTGCGCCAGTTCTCGACGGCGCCGGCCTATGTCACCGTCAGCTCGATCAAGACCGAGCGTATCGGCAACATTCTTGAGTCCTACGACGGCAAGGCGGTCGTTGCTGTCCATCAGGCGGCCTCCTGGGATGCCCGCGTGATGTTCGGCCTCGAGAACCGGCTTGTCTTCACTCTGGTGGAGGCGCTCTTCGGCGGCGACGGCAGCGAGCTGCCCTATGTCGAAACGCGGCCCTTGAGCAGTATCGAATTGCGCATCGCGCAGAAGACCTTCGACATCGTCGCGCGGGCGCTGCAGGCGAGCCTCGTCGGGGTGATCGAAACGCGTTTCAAGCTCGAGCGGCAAGAATCGCGGATGGATTTCGCCGTGATCGCGCCGCGCAACAGTTTCGCGGTGATCACCAAGATCAATATGCGGATTCTCGGCCGCTCCGGTGAGCTGTTCATCGTGATTCCGCAATCCGCCCTGACCTCGATCCGGCAAAACCTCACGCGCGACGTCACCAATGAGGTTGCGACGCCGGATCCGCATTGGAGCAAGCATATCCATACCGAGATCGGCCGCGCCGAAGTCACGATCCGCGCCGTCATCGAAGAGCAGGGCTTTACGCTCGCCGATATCGCCGATCTTCAGGTCGGTAAGATTCTCCAGCTGCAGGTCACGCCGCGCAGCCGCGTCAAGCTCGAAGGCAATTCCGAGCCGCTGTTCTGGTGCCAGCTTGGCCAGGCAGAAGGCAAATATACGCTGCGCGTCGATGATGCCATTGATGCGGAGCAGGAATTTTTGGACGATCTCATCGGCAAATAGACGATAGGATCGAGCGACAAGGCTGCGCCTCGATGGCACGGCGGTGAAAGGTCTGGGCCATGGGTGAGGACGACGACGAAATCGGCGATTACAGCGCTGGCTTTAGTGCCCTCGGCGGCGAGGCTGCGGAGCAGGCGACTCTCGGCAATAGTCGGAACATCGACACGATTCTGCGCATCCCGGTCACTGTTCAGGTTGTGCTTGGCTCCACGACCATGCCGGTTGCGAATTTGCTCAAGCTTGGACGCGGTGCGGTCATTCCGCTCGATCATCGCGTCGGCGAGCCGGTCGATGTCGTCGTCAACGGCCGGATCGTCGCGCGCGGCGAGGTCGTCGTCGTCGAAGACGACACGACGCGATTCGGCGTGTCTTTGACGGAAGTCATCGGCCCGAACTCCGTGATGGAGTGATAGATGGCATTGGGCGGGGACCAGCAGGCTCATCCAGCACCGACGGCCAGGGTTCTGAATGGCAGTGAGAAGGTCGCGGCGCTGCTGCTCGCCATGGGCAAGCCGTTGGCGAGCCGACTGCTGAAGCATTTTGATCAGGACGAGATTAGGGCGGTCACACGGTCGATCTCCGATCTCGGCGTCGTACCGATGCCCATGCTCGAAGACATGATCGAGGAGTTCGCCGGCCAGTTCGCGCATGGTACCGGCTTGATGATCTCCGCCAATGATGCCGAGAATCTTCTGTCGGGCATTCTGTCGCCGGAAGAGATTTCCGACATCATGTCGGATGTTACCGGCAATTCCAATCAATCGATCTGGCAGCGGCTGTCGGGCGTTACCGAAAATCTGTTCGCCAGCTATCTCGTCAAGGAACATCCGCAGACGGCGGCAGCGATCCTGTCCAAAGTGACACCCGCTTGCGCGGCGAAAGTGATGGCGCAGCTGCCGCGCGATATCCGTAATGAGCTGATGCGGCGCATGGTCGGCATTGCGCTGATCAGCGAGCCGGTGATGCGCATTCTGGAGAACACGCTGCAGGACGATCTGTTGGTGAATGTCTCGCGCAACAATCGCGCCGTGCATAACGCGCGCATGGCCGATATCATCAACAAGATGGAGCGCGAGCAGATGGAGGACGTTCTCCAAAGCCTCGCGGAAGTGCGGCCGAAGGCGGCGGAAACCTTGCGCGGTCTGTTGTTTACCTTCGACGACATCATCAAGCTGCAGCCGCGGGCGCGCATGGTCCTCTTCGATGCGGTGCCGACAGAGCGCGTCGTTCTTGCCCTGAAAGGCACCGAGGCGGGCTTCCGCGATTCCATTCTCTCGACCCTGTCGGCCAGAGCCCGGCGCATGGTGGAATCGGAACTCTCCAGCGGCGGCCCCGCCGCGCATCGCGATGTCGTCAAGGCGCGCCGCGCCATCGCCGAACTCGCGCTCGAAATGTCGGAGCGCGGCGAGATCGAGCTCAACTCGGCCGATGACGACGACGAATTCGTCTGAGCGGGTAGGCAGCGCCGATGGCAGAGAAGCCCGACAGGGAAAGTCAAACAGAACAAGCAACAGAAAAAAAGGTTCACGACGCGCTCGACCGCGGCAATGTCCCGGTCTCGCGTGAAGCAACCATCTTCACTTTCCTGCTCGGCTTGCTGTTGATCCTCGCCTTCTTCCTCAAGGACGGCGCCATCAAGACGACGGCGGCGCTGGCGAGTTTTCTCGATCACTCCGACAGCCTGCGGATCGGCAATGGCGGCGATTTCACGCTGCTCGGGCAGACCTTGCTGATGGCACTATCGCCGCTCCTGGTCCCGATCTTCCTCGTCATCATCTGCGCCAGTCTGACGGCATCCTTCGCGCAGAACGCTCCGCGCCTTGTCTTTGCGCGGCTGAAGTGGGACTTCTCGCGGCTCTCGCCGTTCGAGGGCTGGCACCGCGTATTCGGCGCGCAGGGCAAAGTCGAGTTTCTCAAGAATGTCGTCAAATTCATTGGCGTAAGCATCGTGGTTTTGACGCTGCTGCAGGCCGACCGCAATGAGTTCACCGGTGCAATGCTGATCGAGCCGGACGGTATCCCCGGGTTGATCACGACGCTTGCCAGCAAGATGATTTCCGGCATCACCATCGCCGTTCTTCTGCTTGTCGCCGGCGACGTCGTCTGGGCGCGCATTCATTGGCGCCAGGAATTGCGGATGACGCGCGAAGAGGTGAAGGAAGAAGTCAAGGCGATGCAGGGCGATCCTTTGATGAAGTCGCGCATGCGGTCGCTGGCGCTCGATCGCCGCCGCCGCAGCATGATTGCCGCCGTCGCCAAGGCTACGCTCGTCGTCACCAACCCGACGCATTATGCGATCGCTCTGCGTTACGTACGGGAAGAAGGCGGTGCGCCGCGCGTACTCGCCAAAGGTCAGGATATTCTCGCGCTTAGAATTCGGCAGGTTGCCGAGGAACATGACATTCCGATCGTAGAGGACAAGGCTCTGGCAAGGTCCATGTACAATAGTGTCGAAGTGGATCAGATGATACCGGCCGAATTTTATCGTGCGGTCGCGGAACTGATCCATTTCTTACACAAGCATGAGACGCGGCGTAGCATGCTGAATTGAAAGCCCACGGGATGTCGGCCGACTCCAGCGATGATGATCATGCTATTGTCCGCGCTAAGGCCATTGCTGAAGGCATAAAGGAAGTCGCAGCCGAACTACGGCTAATCAACGTAGCTGACTATATTTCCTTTATTCATTCTGGAAAATTCGCCAATCTCGAAGACATCATCAATTCGTCCATGGAACTCTATTTCAAGCATGGGACATTGTCCTATGGCTGCTCGGCGGATTATGAGATCGAGTGGGAACGGCCGCCTTCGATCACCCTCGACATGGATTTCCATCACCGCCAGGTCGCCGTCTCGTTCAAACTTCTTCTGTGCGCCTATCATGCGGCGGTGACGATCCGGTCGATTGCCTTTGCCGAGCCGGCGAATTCGCCCGAGCAGGATACTTTGCGGCTGGTTGCCGCCATAGCCGATGCCAGGCTCGTCGCAGCCGTTTGATCCAAGACCCTGCGAAATTTCTTTGCTTTTGCCTTTGCGGACGCGGGCCTTCCGTTGCGAAGGGTGATCGTCATTCGCCAGCCTGGGGCAAGATTTTCACTCTAGTAATAATGCGTACTTCACTGTCGCGGGCGGCATCGTGGAACCCCTTTATCTCTTTGGTCTCGCTTCGGCCGAAGCACGCTGGCTGACCATCCGTCAGACGGTCGTCGCCCAGAATGTCGCGAATGCCAATACGCCTGGCTACAAGGCGATGCAGGTCGCGCCATTCTCCGATGTCTTCAATGCCGCGGGCATGCAGATGGCCGCCACCGATCCGGCGCATATGCAGCCTGACTCCTATGACATCGCTTCGGTCGCGGAAAAAGAAAACACGCCGTGGGAAGTGTCCTACTCCGGCAATTCTGTGAGTCTCGAGCAGGAGATGCTCAGTGCCAATGAGGTCAACCGCAGCTACTCGCTGAATACGGCCCTCGTCAAAAGTTTCAATCAGATGCTGAGCATGAGCACGAAAGGACCCGCATGATCGACCCGATTGATGCGACCATTGAGGTCGCGACCTCCGGTCTGCAGTCTCAGTCGACCCGCCTCCGTGTCGTTGCTGAAAATATGGCGAATGCCAATTCGACGGCGGCGGTTCCTGGTGGCGATCCCTATTCGCGCAAGACCGTCACCTTCGAAAGCGAGATGGACCGCACCTCCGGTGTCGATCGTGTCCAGATCAAGGACATCGGCACCGACACGGCGCCCTTCAAGGTGGAATATGATCCGAGCAATCCGGCGGCGGATACGCGCGGCTTCGTCAAGCTGCCCAATGTGAACATGATGACCGAGATGGCGGACATGCGCGAAGCGAACCGCTCCTACACGGCCAATCTCGAAGTCATCAAACAGGGCCGTCAAATTTATTCAATGACAGTGGATCTTTTGAGGAATTCGGCATGATCGCGGCTCTCTCGCTTCTCGGACCTATCGCCTCCTCGCTTGTCGGCGATGTGGCAGGCAACGCAGTGGGCACATTGTCGAGCGCGGCGCCGACGAACCCGGCGGACAGTTTCGGCTCGGTGCTGTCGCAGGTTTCCAATGATGCGATGTCGAAGCTAAAGACCGGCGAGGCGGAAGCTATTGCGGGCGTTCAGGGCAAGGCGCCTGTGCAAGAGGTGGTTCAGTCCGTCATGGATGCGCAGAGCACGCTGCAGACGGCGATTGCGATCCGCGACAAGGCCGTGTCAGCCTATCAAGAGGTGAGCCGCATGGCGATCTAAGTGGCGTAAACTCAAAATAAATCAAGAAGATCGGAAAGGCGAGATATGGGCGGCGTACTCTCCATAGCGGCGACGGGCATGGCGGCGCAGCAGCTGAATGTCGAGGTCATTGCGAACAATATCGCGAATATGAACACGACCGGCTTCAAGCAGTCGCGGGCTGAATTTACCGATCTCATGTATCAGGCCGAGCGCCTGCCGGGCGTCTCGGCCCGTGGTGCCAACAACCCGATCCCGGAAGGCGCCCTTATCGGTTTGGGCGTGCGCACGGCAGCGGTCCGCAATCTGCAAATTCAGGGCACGCTGACCAACACCGGCAACAACCTCGATCTGGCGCTCAACGGCAGCGGCTTCTTCCAGATCACCGGCCCGGACGGCAACACGCTTTACACGCGCGCCGGCTCCTTCTCGACCAATGGCAATGGTCAGATCGTCACGCAGGACGGCTATCTTGTCAGCCCCTCGATGACGATCCCCACGAATGCGACGAATGTCGCGGTCAGCCAGTCCGGAGTCGTCTCGGTTACCATCTCTGGTCAGACCAATCCGCAGCAGGTTGGTCAATTGACGCTCGCGGCCTTCCCCAATCCGGGCGGACTCGCGCCGCTTGGCAGCAATCTCTTTCAGCAGACGGAAGCTTCCGGCCAGCCGACCGCAGGCGTCCCTGGCGATCCGGGCTTTGCGACGGTTCAGCAGGGCTATCTCGAATCCTCGAACGTCGATCCGGTCGCGCAGATTACCGATCTCATCAGTGCGCAGAGGGCCTATGAGATGAATTCGAAGGTCATGACCGCCGCCGATCAGATGTCGCAGACGATCACGAAGAACATGGGGTGATGCATGCGCGTGAAAAAGATCCGGCTCGCCGCCGTAAGAGCCTTGCCGCTCGCCGTGATCGGCGCCGGGTCTTTGATCGCGCCGGCGCAGGCGGCGAATTATGTGCTGCCGGTTCCGGCGGTGACCATCTACCCGGGCGACATGATTCAAGACAATTATCTCGTCGACCGTGACTTCTCCGGCAATTCGATGACGCCGCGCGCCGGCGTGATTGATTCGCGTCAACTTCTCGTCGGCAAATTGGCGCGGCGGACATTGTTGCCGGGCGTGCCGGTTCCACTCAATGCGGTGAGCGAGCCCAATGCGATCACGAATGGCGCTCGCGTCCGGGTGGTTTTCAATCAGGATGGCCTCGAGATCGATACTTATGCGATCGCGTTGCAGGCAGGGACTGTCGGGGAGGTTATCTCGGTGCGCAATCCTGACAGCGGCCTGACGATTTCGGGCATTGTTCAAGCCGATGGGTCCGTGCGGGTAGGCGGCTAATGCTGCGACTCGCCCTCATCTTCGTTCTGTGTCTTGTGAGCTTCGACGCGAATGCGGTCGTGCGGATCAAGGACATAGCCAATCTGCAGGGCGTCAGAGAGAATCAGCTCGTCGGCTATGGTCTCGTCGTGGGTCTCCAGAACACTGGCGACACATTGCGCAATTCGACCTTTACGCAGCAGGCGCTGCAATCAATGCTCGATCGACTCGGCGTCAATGTGCGCGGCGATACCAATATGCGCACGCTCAATGTCGCTGCGGTTCTCGTCACCGCCGATCTGCCGCCCTTCGTCACCCCCGGCACGCGCATCGACGTAAGCGTCTCGTCGCTTGGCGATGCCACCTCGCTCATGGGCGGCACGCTGATCCTGACCTCTTTGACCGGCGTCGACGGCCAGACTTATGCCATTGCGCAGGGGCAAGTGAATGTCTCGGGCTTTTCGGCGCAAGGTCAGGCGCAGAGCGTGACGCAGAATGTACCAACGACAGGCCGCATTCCGAATGGCGCGCTGGTCGAGCGCGAGGTTCCCGGCCAGTTTCGCGACATCGGGCCTTTGACCCTTGAGCTGAAGAATCCCGACTTCAACACCGCCGTGCGCGTCGCCGATGCGATCAATGCCTATACGCGCGCGAATTACGGCATGGTGACCGCGCAGGAGGAAGATCAACGCTCGATCATGGTCGCAAAACCCGACCGGGTCGGGGCGGCGCGCTTCATGGCCGAGATCGGCGAACTCCTGATCCAGCCCGACTCACCCGCGCGTGTCGTCGTCGATGCCCGCAGCGGCACGGTCGTGATCGGCCAGGATGTGCAGATTTCCACAGTCGGTGTGACCTACGGCAATGTCACCGTCCGCATCACCGAGACGCCGAATGTCTCGCAGCCTGCGCCCTTCTCCCGCGGCAGGACCGTGGTGACGCCGCAGACGCAGGTCGATGTGGCGCAGCAGGGCGGGGCCATTTCCATCGTCCATGGCGCGAATCTGCGGACCTTGGTCGCGGGCCTTAATCAGATCGGCCTTCGCCCAGCGGGCATCATCGCGATTCTGCAGGCGATCAAGACGGCGGGCGCCTTGCAGGCCGATCTCATCATTCAATAAAGAGCTTCGCGTTATAAACCGCTTGGCCATCAGGTCTGGGCAAGTTTCCGCAGGCAGGTTACGGGGCAGCCCATGAGGGGTCGCGTAAGCTGACGTCGCGACAGCGGCACGGCAGGATACGGAACATGTGGAAAGTTTCGTTCATACCGTTGGTGTTCGGCGCCCTCTGCGTGTTCGCCGGGAGTCTCGGTTCGCATACTGCCCTCGCGCAAGTCCGCGACCCGATGAACGATGTGATGACCGCGAACGGGCCGCAGCCGCATGTTCATCGCATGCCGAAACATGCCCGCGCGCGCGGCGCCCCGCGCTATACCGGACGGGTGCCGACCCCTGCGTTGCCGCCAGCGCCACCGCTCGATCCTCCCTCTCAGGCGGATATTGGACCGGCGCCAAGGCCGCCTGCGGCATTGCCAGCGCTGGTTGCCTCAGCGCCATCGCGCAAACCCGCCGAGGCGGCTGAGGCCGCCAATCCGCCGCCAGCCGCGCGGGCGGAGCGGCCCGCGACCGAAGTTGCAGCTGCTGCCCCGCGTCCGGCGGCGGTCGCTGCCAAACCGAAGCCAGCCGCCGCCTCGCCGCCGCCACTACCGCGCGAGATCCGTCAGTTCTGTGCCAACAGCGCCAGTGGCGCGATAGATGCGCGCGTTGCCTGGCAGGCCGCGAAACTGACCGAACTCGAGGCGAAGTTGAAGCAGCGCATCGCCGAATTCGAAGCCAAGCGCGCCGAATATGAAGACTGGCTGCATAAGCACGACGAAGCGATGAAGCAGGCGAAAGAGGACGTGGTCTCGATCTATTCGAAGATGCGTCCCGACGCGGCCGCAGCGCAAATGGCCGTCATGGATGATGTGACGGCGGCGTCGCTGCTTACCAAACTGAATTCTCGCGTGGCGAGCAGCATTCTCGCCGAAATGGATCCGGGTCGTGCCGCGCGGATCACCAATGCGATGGTTGGACCCCTTGGCGCCGCGGGCGGAAAGAAATCCTGAGATGAGAATCTGGTTTGCCGTTCCGGTTTTCCTCCTGCTGGCCGGCTGCGCGGGGGATGTCTCCGAAATCATGCGCGAGCCGAAGATGAGCTCTGTCGGCACCGGGCTTGCGACAGATGTGCGCCCAACGGCGGCGGCGCTGTTCGTGCCGCAGGCACAGTCCCACAGTCAATCCTTGTGGAACGGCAGCCGCACCGATCTCTTCAGCGATCAGCGGGCCACCAAGATCGGTGACGTCATCACGGTCATGATCGCAATCAACGACAAGGCGACCTTCGGCAATACCACCGATCGGGCGCAGAATTCGGAAATAAAGGGCGGCATCAACTACACCAACCAGTCGAGCAGCTCACAGACGCAATGGAATCCGCAGACCGATTTGACATCTTCGTCTACGGCGAATGGCAATGGCTCGATGAATAGATCTGAACAGATCACATTGTCGATCGCCGCCGTCGTGACCGACGTGCTGCCGAACGGCAATCTCGTTGTCAGCGGTTCGCAGGAAGTCCGGGTGAATTACGAGCTGCGGGTGCTGAATGTCGCCGGCATCATCCGGCCGCTCGATATCTCTCGCTCCAATACGATTTCATATGACAAGATCGCCGAAGCGCGCATTTCCTATGGCGGGCGTGGCCGAATCATGGAAGTCCAGCAGCCTGGCTTTGGTCAGCAAATCTGGGATCGGCTCAAATTCATGTAGCGCTTGAAGCGTTGCATGATGGCCGCGAGCCGGTAACGAGGCGCATGTCGTAATGGCAGAGGGAAAAGGCTCCCTTATCATGTGGCTTGCGGCGACGGTCGGCCTCGCGGTCGTCGGCGCCGGAGTCGGGGGATTTCTCGGCATTACCATCGTCGACAAGGTGAAGGCGTTCGAAAAGGAACAGGCTGATCGCGCCCCGCCGCCGGTCGCCACCTCCACGCCGAGATATGGGCCGAACATGGCCTTGATGGATCTGCCGCCGATTATCTCCAATCTTGCCGATCCCCCGAATGCCTGGGTGCGCCTGCAGGCCGCGATCATCTACGACGCAAAGGCGGTGCCGAAGCCGCAGATGCTGGCTGCGACCGTGTCCTCCGACGTGCTCGCCTATCTAAAGACCGTGACCATCGCGCAGATCGCCGGCGCCAGCGGACTGGACCATTTGCGCGAAGACCTGAATGAGCGAGTCGCCATCCGCTCGGAAGGCCATATTCGCGAGATCATCATACAGACCTTGGTGGTGCAGTGAAGCGACTGGCCCTTGCCGCAATCTTCCTGATGGTCCTGACGAGTGCTGCGTTGGCGCAGACGCCGGACTTCAACGCGCTGATCCCGCAAGGCAATGGCAGTGTCGCCGCGCGGATCATTCAGATCGTCGCGCTGCTGACAGTTCTGTCGCTCGCACCCGGCCTTCTCATCATGGTGACGAGCTTCACGCGCTTCATCGTCGCTCTGTCGTTTCTGCGTTCCGGCCTCGGCCTGCAGAGCACGCCGGCCAATCTCATCCTCATCAGCCTCGCGCTCTTCATGACCTTCTATGTCATGTCGCCGACCTTCGATCAGGCCTGGAGCGACGGCGTCAAGCCGCTGATGGACAATACGATGACGGAGCAGGAGGCTTTCCCCAAGATCATCGAGCCGTTTCGCCTATTCATGCTGAAGCAGGTGCGCGACAAGGATCTAAAGCTCTTTTCCGATCTCGCGCCCGAGCAGACGAAGCCGAAGGCGGGCGAAGAGGTCGATATGCGGATCCTCATTCCGGCCTTCATGATCTCGGAATTGCGGCGCGGCTTCGAAATGGGCTTTCTGATCGCGCTGCCGTTCCTCGTCATCGATATGATCGTCTCGACGATTACCATGTCGATGGGCATGATGATGCTGCCGCCATCGGTCATATCCTTGCCGATCAAAGTGCTGTTCTTCGTCCTTATCGACGGCTGGAACATGCTGATTGGCAGCCTGGTCCGTTCCTTCAGTTAGCGAGCGGAGCAGCGACGGCGCAGCTAGCGCCGCGTCCTGGCCTAGACGAGCCGCAAAGGCGTGCGCCGCGAGACGATCCTTTTCTCGTTCGGCGAGAGCTGCTTCAGCCATTCGGTCAGCGGCCGCACATCGACATTCGGTTTGGCGCCGGCTGGTGGAGTCTCAGCCGCGGCCTGATAGATCGATTGCCACATGCACTGATAATTGACGGTCTTCTTCGCGACGACGACGCTGTTGAGGGCCTGGGCCGAAAGTTCCTGATAAAACAGCCGGTCGCCGATGATCGACAGGGCACGCGGAATGGTCGCGAAGCGCTGGATCATATGGAAGGCGCCGGGCAGAAAGAAAAAGCAGTTCGTGTCGACGTGTTCGCTGATCGGCTCGTCTTCGACGGGGAGGGTGGTTTCGTCGGGGCGCTTCAGATTGCGCTGCGCGATCACATAATCGCAGGTCTCGACGCGGGCCGCCGCCGCGAGACATTCGGCGATATGCTCGGGCTCGAGCCAATTGTCGGCATCGATGAAGCCGATGCCGTCATAATCTTCGGCAACCGCGAGCAAGGCCCCGACGCCGCGCGCCGTATTGCCATAATCGCCATGCGACCGGTCGAGCTTGATGTGCCGCACCGGCTCGTGGTCGATCCAGTCTTGCGGGACGCCATCGGCGACGACGACGTGATCGGCGGCAATCGATTGCGCGCGAACGCTGTTCAGGCAGCGGTCGAGGAGATATTTCTCCTCCTTATAATAAGCGGTTACCAGCGCAAATCGTGGGCTGCTATCCTTTGC
>JBKQRA010000053.1:0-39970 GCA_052144065.1 Methylovirgula sp.
CGTTCGCTGGTCGATCTGCATGGCGGCTCGCTGCGCATCCGCTCAAAGCCCGGCAGAGGCACGATCGTGATGATCCATCTGCCGAAGGGACCAGCCCCAATCGTCGAGCCACCCATGCCGCGACAAAGGCTGTCGCGCACGCTGGCGCCGCAGCGCCATCCGCAGCGCCAGGCACTGCGTTCCGTCGGTTCGCAGGTCTATTAGGCCTCAGCCGATGATGGCGGCGAAGATCGCCCGCACGCGGCCGCGCGCTTCATTGACTTCCGCTTCGAGACGCGAGAGATCGGGCAATCCCGCAGCATTGGCGAGACGCTTTGCGACCACGCCGCTCACGGGTGCGGCGGCGGCATCGGCGGCGACCAGCGTCTGCAGGAGCTGGGTGATATCGGTATAGAGCTGCCGCGCCGCCAGCAAAGTGTCGGCGGCTTCCGCGCCGAGATAGCCGGCTTCGCGCGCCGCAACCAATTGCTCCACGGGATGGGTCGCCAGCATGCGCGCATTTTCATGCGCATGCGCGAGACAAAAATATTGCGCGAGAAAATCGATATCGACCAAGCCGCCGTCCGCATATTTCAAATCGAAGGGCCCGCGCGGCGTCTTCTCCTGCGCGATGAGCGCCCGCATCTCGGCGATCTCGCGCCGAAGACTTGCCGACGGCGGCCGCGACAGGATCGCGGCGCGCGCCGCTTCGATCTCCGATGCGAGGGAGACATCCCCCGCGATGACGCGGGCGCGTGCCAGCGCCAGATGCTCCCAGCTTTGCGCTTCTTCGCTTTGATAGAGCACGAAGCTCGAAAACTGCGTGGCGACGGGGCCTTTGCGCCCGGACGGCCGCAGCCGCAGATCGACATCATACAAGCGGCCGCGCCGAGTTGTGACTGTCAAGGATGAGACGAGCCTTTGCGTGAGCGCCGTGAAATAGCGCACCGCATGCATGGCCTCCCGCCTCTCGGCGGTCGGACGTTCTGGATCGAAATCGTAGATCAGGATCAGATCGAGATCGGAGCCGGCCGACATTTCGCGCGAGCCGAGCTTGCCGAGGCCGATGACGACGCAACGGCTGCCGGGCACGCGGCCGTATTTTTCCGCAAAGAGATCGAGGAGATGTGACAGCGTCGCGCTGACGACGGCTTCCGCCAATGCCGAATAGGCCCGCCCCGCATCGGCTGGCGTGATGAGATCGGCGAAGAGGCGCAAGCCGATGAGAAAGGATTCCTCTTGCGCAAAATCGCGCAATGAATCGAGAAAATCCTCCGTGCTCGCCTGCACCGCCACTTGCACCGCGAGGCGGCCGGCGAAAGCCGCGACATCCAAGGGCGCGGCAAGGCTTTCGGGATCGATCGCGACATCGAGAACATGCGGCCGGCGCACGACCATATCGGCCAAGCGCGGCGCGCCGCCGAGAATGCTCGCGAAGAGGTCGCGCAGACGCGGATTTGATTTGAGTATCGCCAGAAGCTCGCCGACCGCCTTCATGTGGCCAAGCGCTGAATCGAACGCGCCGAGCGCGGCATCGGGATCGCCCGATTGCGCGAAAGATTGCAGCAGCGCCGGCACCACTTCCGTCAGCAGCTCGCGGGCGCGTTCGGATCGCATGGCGGGATGGCGGCCGAAATGCCAGCCGCGGACGGTCTCCGCCGCCAGCTCCGGACGTTTGAAGCCGAGCTGGCTCAGCGTCCCCAGCGTCTCCGGATCATCGGTGACGCCGGTAAAGACGAGATTGCCGAGATCGGTCGAAAGGCCCGGCGCGCATTCGAACAGCCGCGCATAATGCTCGGCAACGCAAATCAAATGCTCTGAAAAATGCGCAGCGAACGCATCGAGACCCGGATAGCCGCAGAACAGCGCAAATCGCCGGAGCGCGTCCTCATCCTTCGGCAGTCTTTGCGTCTGCTCGTCGGCGATCATCTGCAGGCGATGCTCGATCTCGCGCAGATAGAGATAGGCGGCGGTGAGATCGGCACAGGCCTGCTCGGTGATGAGCCCTTCGCGCGCCAGTTCCGCGAGCATGGGTAGCGTCTTCGGACCGCGCAGCTCGCCACGCTTGCCGCCATAGATCAGCTGCTGCGTCTGGACAAAAAACTCGATCTCGCGAATGCCGCCGCGGCCGAGTTTGATATCATGGCCGGCGACCGCGACTTCGGCGTGGCCGCGCACCGCATGGATCTGCCGCTTCATCGCGTGAATGTCGGCGATCGCGGCATAGTCGAGATATTTGCGCCAGATGAAGGGCGTCAGCCGCTCGAGAAAATCGCGGCCGACCCGCTGATCGCCGGCGATCGGCCGCGCCTTGATCATCGCAGCGCGTTCCCAGTTCTGCCCATAAATCTCGTAATAAGAATAGGCTGCTGGGATCGAGATCGCGATCGCGGTCGAGCCGGGATCGGGCCGCAGCCGCAGATCGACGCGCAGCACATAGCCGTCCGACGTGCGCTCCTGCAAAAGCTTGACGAGCTGCCGCGTCAGCCGCACGGCAAGCGTTCCTGACTCCTGCCCCGCGAAAGCATCCGAGGCTGGATCGAAGAGGACGATGAGATCGGTGTCGCTCGAATAGTTGAGTTCGCCCGCGCCATGCTTGCCGAGCGCGAGGATCACGAGGCCGCAGTCGCGCTGGGGCGCGTCCGCATCCTTGCATTGCAGGCGCCCGGATTGCGCCGCGTCGCGGAGAATAAAGCGCAAGGCCGAGCGCACGAAGACATCGGCGGCGCCGGTGAGCGCCGCCATCACGCATTCCGTGCTCCAGATGCCGCCGAGATCGGCGAGCGCTATCAGGAGCGCGATCTCCTGCTTGGCGCGGCGCAGAAGCCGCATGATGTCTTGCTCGTTCTCGGCGGCATCGCAGAGATCGGCGACACGCTCCAAACAATGGGTGAGGCTCAGCTGCGGCGGCGTCTCGAGCAGCCGCACGAGGCGCGCAGCATCGCTGCGAATCAGCTGCCAGAGATAGGGGGAATGATCGGCAATGCCGAGCAGAAGCGCTCTGACCGCTGGATCATGCAACACCGCATCCGGCGCACTGGCGAAAAAGCTTTCGAACCGGGCAGCGGCGGCCGCTTCATCGGCTACGTTGGGCGCCTTGGCAAGCCGCGCGCGCAAAGTCCCGGTCGGCTCAATCGGATGCAAAGGCGGCGCGAGCGCCAGAGCATCCGTCACGCCGGCACCTCTGCCTGCGCTGGCAACATCGCAGGCGCCAACAGAGGCGGCGTCCGCGCCGAAGCCGGCAGAACGAGCGTCACTTTGAGCCCCGGCTCATTGTCTTCGATAAGAAGCTTGCCCTTGTGCAGACGCGCGACGGCGGCAGCAAGCGCGAGGCCGAGGCCGGAGCCCGGCAGCGAGCGCGAATTCTCAAGCCGCACGAAGCGATCCTGCACCCGGGCGCGATCCTCGGAAGCGATGCCGGGGCCGCGATCGGCAACGCTGATCTCGATGAAATCACCCTGCCGCTTCGCTTCGAGACGCAGCGATGCGTGGGGCGTCACCGTTTCGTCGCCGCCCTTATCCTCGGGCACGCCATATTTCAGCGCATTGTCAACGAGATTGGCGAGCGCCTGGCCGATCAGCTCGCGGCTGCCATGCAGATTGAGACTTGGCTCGATATCGAGCGACAAAGCAACGCCGCGATCCTCCGCCAAAGGCTCGTAAAGATCGGCGACATCATGCGCGACGCTCCCCGCATCGAAATCCACCATGCCGTCGAAACCTGTCCCCGCCTCGGCGCGGGTGATCATCAACAGCGCATTGAAGATCCGGATGAGCCCGTCGGATTCCTCGATGACCTTTTCGAGCGCGAGGCGATAATCTTCCGTCGTTTTGGCCGAATGCAGCGCCTGCTCTGCGCGGCTGCGTAGCCGCGTTAAAGGCGTGCGCAGATCATGCGCGATATTGTCGGAAACTTCCTTCAACCCCGTCATCAGGAGCTGAATGCGGTCGAGCATGGCGTTGAGATTTTGCACAAGCCGGTCGAGCTCATCGCCGGTTCCGGCGAGCTGCACGCGGCCAGCGAGACCGCCGGTGACAATCGTCTGCGCCTGCGCATTGATCTTGTCGACGCGATGCAGCACGCGGCGCGCCGCCCAAAGACCGCCGATCGTGCCGATGATGACGAGCCAGATCAGCGAGGTCGCGAGCGCTCCGGCCAAAATATGGCGGAGCCGCACCCCCTCCTCGATGTCATGGCCGACGAGAAGACGGAAACCGCCGGGCAGCGCGAAGATCCGCGCCATGGCGCGGTGATGCGCAGCAATGTCGCCGCTGCGCAAATAATCGGTTTCGACGAGGCCGGGATGCGCCAGCACGCCGGCCGGCAGGCTCACGATATTGCCGACGAGCGGCTCGCCCGCATAGGTCGTTAAGAGATAGAGATCGGCGCCAGGCTGGCGGATGCGGCGCTGGATCGCCTGCACGAGCTGATTGATGTTGCCGGCTTCATATTGTTCGGCGAGGCCGGTGATGTCGGCATTGACGGTCTGCGCGGTCTGTTCGTCGATAAGCTGCTTGACGTTCCAGCCGACCCGGCCGAGCACGAGGCCGGCACCGATCGCCGAAACGAGAAGATAGACGACCGAGATCTTGAAGGCGGTCGTCCGAAAGAGCTTACCGAGAGCCGTCACGGATCATATATCCAGCACCGCGGATCGTTTGCAGCAGAGGCGGATCGAAACCCTTGTCGATCTTCGCCCGCAGCCGCGAAATATGCACATCGATGACATTCGTCTGCGGATCGAAATGATAGTCCCAGACATTTTCGAGAAGCATGGTGCGCGTCACCACCTGCCCTGCGTGTTTCATCAGATATTCGAGCAGACGGAATTCGCGCGGCTGCAGCACGATTTCCTTGCCGTTGCGGGTGAGCTTATGCGACAGCCGGTCGAGTTCCAAGCCACCCACTTTGTATATGGTTTCCTCGCCTGAGCCGGACGACTTGCGCCGCGCCAAAACCTCGACTCGGGCGAGAAGCTCGGAGAAGGCGTAGGGCTTGGTCAAATAATCGTCGCCGCCGGCGCGCAGGCCTTTGACGCGATCGTCAACCTGTCCGAGCGCCGAAAGGATCAGCGCCGGCGTGTCGATCTTCTGCACCCGCAGGCCGCCGATCAGCGACAGGCCGTCGAGCTTCGGCAACATGCGGTCGACGATGAGCACGTCATAGCCTTCGTCGCGGGCTTTATCATAGCCCTCGACGCCATCGAGCGCGCAATCGGCGACATGGCCGGCCTCGCGGAAAGCCTTGACGAGATAAGACGCTGCTTCCGAATCGTCTTCGATGATGAGGATGCGCATATCAGACATATAGGTGATCCTATAAAAAACGGCAGGCCGGAGATTGGCTCCGGGCCTGCCGCCTCCTTGGTGCCGGCGCCGTGAGGGGGGCGAGAACGACGTCGGCTCAGCGGCTTAGGACGACAAACCGCGCCCCAGGGCTCGACCGCTGCAAGGAGCTGAGCCTGCGGCCGTCAGGTCGCGGGCGTGATCGCGAGCGCCACATAATGGGTGTCGCCGCCATTCTTGACGCGCAGCAGGATCGCCTTGCGGCCTTCCTTCTTGGCGTCGCCAATGACGCTGACGATATCGGAAGGCTGACCGACGGTTTTGCCGCCCGCCTCGAGGATGACATCGCCGACCTTCAACCCCTTCTGCGCCGCAACGCCGTCGGGATCGATCTCGGTGACGACGACGCCCTGCTTACCAGCGCCGGGTACATCCGCCGCCGGGGCGAGGGCCAGGCCGTAGCTCGTCAACGACGTCTTGTTGGAGTCGGGCGACGATTCGGTCTTGGCGACCTGCTCGGCCGGCAGAGTGCCTAGCGTCAAGGTGAGATTGGTCTCGGACCCCGTCCGCCACAGATGCAGATCGGCCTTGGCGTTCGGCCCGAGCGACGCAATCTTGCGCGCGAGTTCGCGCGGCCCGTCGACCGCCTCGCCATTGACGGAGAGGATGACGTCGCCGGACTTGATGCCGGCCGCCTTGGCTGGACCATTATCCTGCACCTCGGCGACGAGCGCCCCCTTGGTCGACTTCAGACCGAGGCTGTCGGCGATGTCCGACGTCACCGGCTGGATCTGCACGCCGATCCAGCCGCGCGTCACCTTGCCGTGGTCCTTGAGCGCCGTCACGACATTCTGCACGACATCGGCCGGGATCGCGAAACCGATGCCGACGCTGCCGCCGGACGGCGAATAGATCGCGGTGTTCACGCCGACGACCTTGCCTTCCATGTCGAAGGTCGGGCCGCCGGAATTGCCGCGGTTCACCGGCGCGTCGATCTGGATGAAGTCGTCATAGGGGCCGGAGCCGATGTCGCGGCCGCGCGCCGAGACAATGCCCGCGGTCACGGTGCCGCCGAGGCCGAAGGGATTGCCGACGGCGAGCACCCAATCGCCGACCTGAGGCGACTTGGAGGCGAAATCGACATAAGGATAATTCGAGCCAGTGTTGACCTTCAGAAGCGCGAGATCGGTCTTCTTGTCGGTGCCGACGACCTTGGCCGGCAGGATCTTGCCGTTGTCCATCACGATCTGCACGTCGGTCGCGTTGTCGACGACGTGGTCATTGGTGACGATGTAGCCATCCGCCGAAATGAAGAAGCCGGAGCCCTGTGCCTGCGTCACATGCGGCTTGGCATCGTGGAATTCGAACGGCGTCTCGCCGCCGAAGCGCTTGAAGAAGCGATAGAGCGGGCTGCCGGGGGTGATTTGCGGGGGGACATCACCGGGTTCGCCCGACGACGCATCCGCCGTCTCATTGACCTTAACCTTGATCGAGACGACGGCGCCCTTCACCTTACTGACGATACCGGCAAAGCCGACCGGCCCTTGCGCCACGGTGGCGGCCGGTGCCTCGGCCTGAGCCGGAGAGGTGAACGTCGCATGCGGCAGCTGAACATTGCCGGCATAGGCGCCGCCCAGAGCCAGCACGGCGACCGTGCCCAACAAGATCGCGCGGCTCTTGATCCGCCCGCTCTTCTGCGGTCCCTGCGGAATCTCGGAATTGGGGTGGGCCATAAGCATTTCTCTCCATTGTGCTGGACGTCTGGCTGAGAGGACGTCGAGGTTCAGCCTGAATCGATGGAGAGTAATCTGGGGCAGCGCGTCTTACGCGGCTATTTCGGGCGCATGAAAGTTTTGTAAGGTGCCGCCGCGCTTCCGACTGATTGGCAGCAACGCTCGTCACGGACAATTCCATCAAGAACGCACAGCGAACATATAATCCTCACATGCGCGGTGTATGGAGAAATGATCGGCTCAGTTGAGAAAAGGAACCGAGAGCATGTCCGAAGAACCGAAGATCACGCTTTTTCACAGCCCCAACACGCGGTCTTCTGCGTCGCGGCTGCTCCTCGAAGAGCTTGGCGCGCCCTACGACCTTCATATTCTCAACATGAAAGCCGGAGAGCAGCGCGAGCCTGCCTATCTCGCCATCAATCCCATGGGCAAGGTTCCAGCCATCAAGCATGGCGAGGCTCTCATCACCGAGCAGGTCGCGATCTTCATCTATCTCGCCGATCTCTTTCCGCAGGCTGGCCTTGCCCCTCCCATCGGCGACATGCTTCGCGGACCTTATCTGCGCTGGCTCGTCTTTTATGGCAGCTCTTTCGAGCCCGCGGTCGTCGATAAAGCCTTGCAGCGCGAGCCTGGGCGGGCCTCGATGATGCCCTATGGCGATTTCGATACGATGTTCGGCGCGCTGGTGAAGCAGCTGGAGAGCGGGCCCTATTTTCTTGGGCAGCGTTTTTCCGCCGCCGATCTTCTCTGGGGCTCAGCGCTCACTTGGATGGTGCAATTCAAGCTCATCCCGGAGCTGCCCGTTATCGCGGCCTATGTGGAACGTCATAAGGCACGCCCCGCCTATCAGAGGGTCACGGCGAAGGATGCGGAGATCGCCTCGGCCCAAGAGGCTGCGTGAGGATCACGCTCGTCTTCTTCATCGGCCTCGCGCGCTACTGAATTATTTCAAGATCAAGTGAGGGAGTAAGCGCCGACGCCAGCCGCCCCTCTCCCCGCAAGCGGGGAGAGGTAAGGTGAGGGGCCAGGTGATTTGATTGAATGTCTCAGGTTGCGATGGGGCTTACTTGATGGCATCGAGGCCAATCGCCCCGCCCCTCACCCGGCCTCTCCCCGCAAGCGGGGAGAGGAGCGTGCCCTATCCTTCTTCCTTGCCCACCAAGGCCGCGAGTCTTTCCTCTTCAGCGCCGCTCAAGCCGGCGACTTTCGCCGGCGCGGGCCTGCGGCGCCGGATCGAGACAAGAATCGCGCCGCCGCCCAGAATGAGCAGCAAAGCCGGCGTTCCCCACAGCAGCAGCGTGTCGAGCTTGAACGGCGGCTTCAGCAAGATGAAGTCGCCGTAGCGCGAGACAAGATATTTCTTGATCGAGTCATTGCTCTCGCCGGCCGTGATGTGCTGACGGATCAGCACGCGCAGATCATGCGCGAGCGTCGCCTGCGATTCATCGATCGATTCATTCTGGCAGACGAGGCAGCGAAGCTCCGACGAAAGTTCGCGCGCACGTGCCTCGAGCTTTGGGTCGGCCAGCATCTCGCTCGGCTCGACGGCGAAGGAAACGCCGGGAGCAATGACGAGAAAGACGAGAGCGAAAAGCGCAAAGATCCGCCGCATGGTCACTCCGCTGGCTGCGCCGCGCCGGCAAGCTTGAATCTGCGCGCTACGCCAATTCGCAGTCGCCGATCGCTCATCGACAACAAGCCGCCGAAGGCCATGATGAGCGCGCCCCACCAGATCAAGACGACAAGCGGCTTCCAATAGAAGCGCGCGTCGAAAGAGCCGGCGCTGCCGCTGTCGGTGATGCTGACATAGATCTGGCCAAGGCCGAGCGTCGCAATGCCGGCTTCCGCGCGGCTCATGGAGCGAACCGGATAAAAGCGCATCTGCGGATCGATAGCGCCGATCTCGACGCCCCCCGAGCGGATCGCGACATGCGCGAATTTGGCGCTGTAATTCGGGCCTTGGGCGACACCGAAATTCTGCGCAACTAATTCATAGGGACCGACGGTCGTAACATCGCCCGGCTTGATGACCATCACCTTCTCGACGCCCCACCCTGTCGCGGCAAGGCCAAGCAAAGTGACGCCGATACCGGCATGGGCGAAGGCCGTGCCCCAAAGGCTGCGCGGCAGGCTGAAGATGCGGCCGGGCGCATTGCCCACGCCATGGCTGAAGAGCTTGCCGGCGATATCGCTGAAGGCGCCGACGATAGAGAAGACGGCAAGACCTCCGACGACGATGGAGACGACCGGCCCGCCATGCCACGCGGCGAAGATCAATATGGCGGCGATGCCGGCGAGGAAAGCGACGACGAGCCGTTGCGCCGCGCCCAGAAGATCGCCACGCTTCCAGGCGAGCATCTGCCCGATCGGCATCAGCAGGAACAACGGCAGAACCAGCGGCACGAAGGTCGCGTTGAAGAAAGGCGCGCCGACGGAGATTTTTTGCCCCGTCAGCGATTCAAGCGCGAGCGGATAGAGTGTGCCGACGAAGACCGTTGCGCAGGCCGTCGACAGAACGAGATTGTTGAGGACCAGCGCGCCTTCGCGCGAGATCGGCGCGAAGAAGCCGCCGGGCTTCAGATCGCTGGCCCGCGCGGCGAAGAGCGCCAGCGAGCCGCCGATGAAGACGGCCAGGATCACCAGAATGAATACGCCGCGGCGCGGATCGCTCGCAAAGGCATGCACCGATGTCAGAACGCCGGAACGCACGAGGAATGTGCCGATGAGCGACAGCGAGAAGGCCAGGATGGCGAGGAAGATCGTCCAGATTTTCAGCGCTTCGCGCTTTTCCATCACGGCGGCGGAATGGAGAAGCGCGGTCGCCGCGAGCCATGGCATCAGCGAGGCATTCTCGACCGGGTCCCAGAACCAGAAGCCGCCCCAGCCGAGCGTGTAATAGGACCAATACGATCCCATCGCGATGCCAAGCGTCAGAAACATCCAGGCGAGCAAGGTCCAAGGCCGCACAAGCCGCGCCCAGACGGCATCGATGCGCCCGCAGATCAGCGCGCCGGCGGCGAAAGAGAAGGTGATCGAGAGCCCGACATAGCCGAAATAGAGGAGCGGCGGATGGATCGCGAGACCTGGATCCTGCAGCAGCGGATTGAGCCCCTGCCCGTCCATCGGCGGATCGGCGAGCCGCGCGAAGGGATTAGAGGTCAGGAGAATGAAGAGAAAGAAAGCCGCGCTGATCCAAGATTGCACGCCGAGCACCGCGGCATGAAGATCCTCCGGCATGCTGTTTTTCGCGAGCGCGACGAGCGCCCCGAAGGTCACGAGGATCAGCACCCAGAGCAGCATGGAGCCTTCGTGATTACCCCAGACTCCGGCGATCTTATAGATGAGCGGCTTTGCCGAATGCGAATTCTCGACGACGTTCACGACCGAGAAATCCGAGACGATATGCGCATAGACGAGCGCGCCGAAGGCCAGCACGACAAAAAGGAATTGCACCAGTGCGACGGATGGCGCCGTCGCCATCAGCCGCTCATCGCGCGTGGCAATGCCCCAGAACGGCACGACGCAGTTGAACAGCGCCAGCGCCAGAGCAAGCACGAGGGCGTAATGGCCGGTCTCGACGATCATCCAAACCTCACTGGCTGCCTGCCTGCATGGCTTCGCTCTTAGCCGGCTCTTTGCCCGGCACTTTAGCTGGCTCTTTGCCCGGTTGCCCTTCTTGCCAGACGCCCTGCTTCTTCAGCGCTTCGGCGACTTCCTTGGGCATATAGCGCTCGTCATGCTTGGCGAGAACCTCGCTCGCCTCCATGCCGGACGTGCCGATCACGCCATCGGCGACGACGCCTTGGCCTTCGCGGAAGAGATCGGGCAGCGCGCCGGTAAAGGTGACAGGCACATCATGCCTGCCATCGGTCACGAGGAAATGCGTGATCGTGCCGTCGCGCGTCACCGAGCCGGTCTTGACGAGACCGCCGATGCGCAGCCGCGTGCCCGGCGCAAGCTCCTTGGCGGCGACTTCGCTCGGCGCATAGAAGAAGACGATGTTATCGCGCAGCGCATAAAGAATAAGGCCGGTACCGCCGCCGAAGATGATCAGCGCCGAGATGATGAGTGCCAGGCGCTTCTTTTTGCGCGTCATGTATCCAATCCCAATTCGCGGGCCAGCGCATCGAGGCGGGCCGTCGCCTGCGCATCCCCATCGAAATCATGCCGCGCCGTGGCAAGCGCCGCGCGCGCCTTGTCGAGTTCGTTGACGACCTTGTAGGCCCGCACCAGCCGCAGCCAGCCCTCAATATCATGGCCGTTTTGCGCCAGCCGCGCCGCCAACCTGTCGATCATGCCGTGAATGGCCGCCGCCTGCGCCGTCGGCGCCAAGGAGGCTATGGCTGCGGCTTGGCTCGATTCCGGCGCAGGCTTGCCTTCGAGCGTCGCGATGCGAGACACGAGATCGGCACGCGCCGACGAATTCTGCGGCAGCATCGGCAGCAGCTTGTCCCAATAGCCGAGCGCCTTCGCCTTGTCGCCGTCCTGAACCGCGGCGAGCCCCAGGAAGAACAGCGATTTCAGCGGCGGCGGATCGGCGCTCGCAGCCTCCTGGAAGAGCTTACGCGCCGCCTCGGTCACGACGCCGTTCGCGGAATAGACGAGCGTCTCGCCATAGATGGTTTTGCGTCCCGGCGTCGCGCCGAGCTTTTGCATTGCAAGGCCGGCGGCGCGGACCGCATCGTCGATGCGGCCAACACCCAGATAGGCCGGCACGAGCACTTCATAGCCGCGCCCGTCATTCGGATCCTGCAACAGATGCGCTTCGACCTTCGCGATCGCCGCGTCGATCGTCATCCTCTGCGGCGGCACATCGAGGCGCGCCGCAAGCGGCTCATCCGGCAAGGAGGGATGGCCGAGATAAGTATAGAGCCCGAGCGCCAGCGCCGGCACGGCAGTCAATGCGAGCACCGCAACAAAGCGCAGCCTGAAGAGAGCCGCGCCCGTCTTCGGCTTCACCTTGTCGGAAGAAGTGTCTGTCGCATCGGCGGCGCGCAGAAGCCGCCGGGCCGCCTCGGTTCGCGCGGCTTCGGCCTCCGGCTTTGACAACAGATCGCTTGCCGTCTCACGCTCGATCTCGGCGAGCTTGGCTTTATAGAAAGCGACATCCGGCGCGGCTTTATCGGCCGCGGCACGCGGTTTCTTCGCGAGCGGCCATAAAATGGCGAAGACCGCGGCACCCGTTAAAAGCGCGAAAAGGCCAAAGAGCATGCTGCTTCCATAAGGCAATCCCATATCAGACGGACCAGCCCCGCATTGTCGGTACCGCCGCCCCGCGCCCGCTGGTGGGTTTAGAGCATTTTAGGGCGAGGGTTAAGAATTTCCGTCGACCAGAGGGGAACGCAGGGAAAGTTGCCGTGATCTAGGGCAAATCGAAGTTCGAGCTCAAGCTTTCAACATAGACAAATGCGCGCAGTCGGATTTGAGCTGGCCCAGGTCAGGCCGCTGCCGGAAGCTCCAATTCGGCTCTGAGCCCACCCATCGGACTGGCATCGAGCTTGAGCGCGCCGCCATAGAGCGCCGCGAGATCGACGACGATCGAGAGACCAAGCCCCGAGCCGGGCCGCGTCTCGTCGAGCCTGCGGCCGCGCCGCATCGCCGCCTCGCGCAGTTCCGGCGCGAGCCCCTGCCCGTCGTCATCGATGGTGACGCGGAAGAAGGCCCGCCCGTCCACGGCCTTGGCGCCAATCGGTTCGATCGCGATCATGACGCCGTGACGGGCCCATTTGCCGGCATTGTCGACGAGATTGCCGACCATTTCTTCAAGATCCTGGCGCTCGCCCTGAAACCGCAGACCCTCAACGGATTTGACCGAAAAGGTGATGTCGCGGTCGCGATAGATCTTGTCGAAGATCTGCACCAGCGACGCGGCGACAGGCGCGACCTCCGTCGCCTTGCCCAAAATGCCGGCCCGCGCCGCCATCCGCGCGCGGTCGAGATAATAGCTGACCTGATCGCGCATGAGCGCCGCCTGCTCGCTGACCTTGCCGGCGAAGGCGGTATGTTCGTCCTTGCCCTCATTGATGATGACGCTGAGCGGCGTTTTCAGCGCATGCGCAAGATTGCCGACTTCATTGCGGGCACGCTCGACGACTTCGCGATTGGCGGCGATCAGCAGATTGAGCTCGGCCGCGAGCGGCGCGATGTCGCGCGCAAATGTGCCTTCGATCGTCTCGCGTTCGCCGCGCCGGATCGCGCCCGCACCCTCCTTCAGCCGGCGCAGCGGCAAGAGGCCGTAATGCAGCTGCAGCAGCGAGGAGCCGACAAGCGCCGCGCCAAGCAGGCCGAAAGTGATCATCAGCTCGAACTCGAAATGCGCGATGTCATTGTCCATCACTTCCGTCGTCGCGGCGACCTGGACGAGATAGCGGCCCTGATCGCCGAGATCGATGACGCGCTCGACCATGCGCAGGCGCTTGTCGTCCGGTCCTTTCACATAACCTTTGCGCGTGCCGCCGATGCCGGCTGGAATCTTTTGATCCTCGAGCCGCGGGAGCCGTGCGGCAAAGAGCGAGCGCGAGCCTTTGATATCCTGCTTGTCGCTGTCGATCCGGGTGATCTGCCAATACCAGCCCGATAGCGCGAGCTCGAATTGCGGCTCGCCGAGTTCGCCGGGATCGGCCCGGTTCTCATCCGAGGCTGAAGCAATATCGGCGACGAGCGCGCTCAAATAGACATTGAGCCGGTCGTCGAAGCGGGATTCGACCGTGGTGCGATAGAGCGTCGAAAGGCCGATGCCGCCGGTGACGAGAATGACGGTGCTCAGCACGGCCGCCGAAAAGAACAGCCGTGTCGCGATGGACCAATTTCTTGGCGACGGTATGCGCATCAAATGTCCGGACTAGCTGCCCGTCAGCGCTGAACCGGACGGTCCCCGTTTGCCGGAGACCTCGCTGCCGGGCGGCGTTACTATATAGCCGAGGCCGCGCATGGTTTGAATAATGTCGATGCCGAGCTTTTTGCGCAGGCGGCCGACGAAGACTTCGATCGTATTGGAGTCGCGATCGAAATCCTGATCGTAGAGATGTTCGACGAGCTCGCTGCGCGAGACGACGCGGCCGGCATGATGCATGAGATAGGCGAGCAACCGGTACTCATGCGAGGTCAGCTTGATCGGCGCGCCGTCGACGCTCACCACGCCGGCCTTGGTGTCAAGGCTCACCGGACCGCAGGTGAACTCATTGCTGGCGTGGCCGGCGGCCCGCCGCAAAAGCGCCCGCAGCCGCGCCAGAACCTCCTCCATATGGAAGGGCTTGGCGACATAGTCGTCGGCGCCGGCATCGAAGCCCTGCACCTTCTCGTGCCAGCGATCGCGCGCGGTCAGAATGAGCACCGGCATCACCCGGCCAGCCTTGCGCCAGTCGTTCAAGACCGCAATGCCGTCCTTCTTCGGCAGGCCGAGATCGAGGACGATCGCGTCATAGGATTCGGTATCGCCGAGAAACCAGCCGTCTTCGCCATCGAACGCCCGGTCGACCGCATAGCCGGCCTGGGTCAAAGCGGCGACGATCTGCCGGTTCAGGTCCTTGTCGTCTTCGACCACGAGAAGCCGCAACTCGTTCTCCCCTGGGAACTGGCTTGGCCGCCAAAGGCGCTATTTGGCGTTGACCGTCCTAACAATCTTGCCGTTCACGGCATTGATAGAAACGTGGATAACCTTTCCATCCCGTCGCAGCAGGCTAATTTCATAGATGAATTCGTCTTTTCTCCGGCAGAGCTTGGCGCGCAGCGCCTCGGCCTGAAAATGGTGGGCGGCCGTCTGCATCACCCGGAAGGGTTCGGCAAGCCGGCGCATCGCAATGGCCTCGCGCGCCTGCGCCGCCGTGAGGCAGGCATGCTCCGGCACTCGCTCCACGGCCAAGGCCGGCGCGCATAAGGCGATCATTAAGGCAAGAGCGACCCCACCGCTTTGCATGCGACAAGCCTTGCTGAGATGCCGTGAACAGCCGATGAATATAAGCTTGAATATAGGCTTATGGCGCAATGGCGCGAGCCTGGCCCACACACGCTTTCGTGTCCCTGTCGCCAAGCGGTACCGGCCTCCCTTTTTTCCAGCTTTTTTCGCGCCGCAGCAGTTCCGCCTCCAGACGTCCACAGCGCGAATCGACCCAGCTTTCGAGAATTGACCTAACCTTAAATCAATGTTTTCCGACCATAGAGACAGGATCGAAGTCTGTCCGGTCCGAAATTCATCATGATCTTTCAGCACTTCCGCCGCCTGACACGAGATTTTGGACGCGATCGCCGCGCCAATGTCGCGATGATCTTCGCCTTTTTGCTCATCCCGGTGCTCTTTGCGGCGGGCATGGGTGTCGATTATGCAACGGCGGCTCGGAAAAGATCCAAGCTCGACGCCGCCGCCGATTCGGCCGTGCTGACCGCCGTCACGCCCAGTTCGATGGCGCTGTCTGCCGCGAATGCGCAGACCTTGGCGCAAAACATGTTCAATTCACTTGCCTCGCAGGTGCAAGGCCTGAAGAGCGGCTCCCTCACCGCGACCGTGACGGTCACCGATAGTGGCCTTATCCGGACCGCGACCATCACCTTCTCGGCGAGTTCGGTCAATTCCTTCGGCGGCATCATCGGCCGGACCACTTTGACGATCGGCGGCAAATCGACGGCATCGGCCAGCCTGCCACCGAATATCGACTTCTATATGCTGCTCGACGACTCGCCGTCCATGGCCATCGCCGCGACGACGGCCGGCATCAACACCATGGTCGCCAACACGTCCTCACAGGGTGGTTGCGCCTTCGCCTGCCATGAGAGCCATCCTTCGACCGATAATCTTGGCAATCCCGGCGGTGAAGACAATTACCAGCTCGCCCGCAACCTCGGCGTCACGCTGCGCATGGATCTTCTGGTCACGGCGACGCAGAACATGATCAGCCAAGCAGTCACGACAGAGACCCAGACGAACGCTACCTATCGGATGGCAATCTACACCTTCGACAACAGTTTCAACAACATCATATCGCTGACATCGAACCTCAGCAGCGCGCAGAGCTCCGCCGGCAATATTCAGCTCCTGGAAGTCTATTCGAACAACTATCTGACCAAGACCAACAACAATAGCGACACCGACACTGACTTCAGCGATGCGATGAGCAGCATCAATGCCATCATGCCGACTCCCGGCGGTGGTACGCAGGCGAAGACGGATAGCCCGCAGGAAGTGCTCTTCATCGTGACCGATGGCGTCGAAGACGCGATGGTCAGCGGCAGCCGCGTTCAGGCGCTGATGGACACGTCCTGGTGCACCACGGTGAAAAACCGCGGCATCCGTATCGCCGTGCTTTACACTCAATATCTGCCGCTGCCGACGAACTCCTGGTATAATACCTATATTGCGCCTTTTCAGTCGCAGATCGCAGGCAATATGCAGTCTTGCGCCTCGCCGGGTCTTTACACCCAGGTGACGACGGATAGCGACATTTCGGCTGCCCTCACCGCGCTCTTCAATACCGCCGTCGCACAGGCATCGCATCTGACGCAGTAAACGACGACGGCGCTTTGCAGAAGGCGCAGCGGGCTACGCCGGTCACATTCAATATCGCAGGACATGAAGGAAAGCGCTTGTTCAAGCGGCGTCGCGTAACCCGCGCCGCCAGAACCAGCAGAGGAACGACCATAAGCAAGTATACCGACAGCTGCTTCTCGACGAGCTGGAACTGCTCGATCCCGAACCGGAGCTGCTCGACGACCCCGAGCTCGAACTGCTGGATGAGCTGGAACTCGAGCTGGAGCTAGTTGCCCGTAGCATAAGCCGCGCAGCTTGCCGTATTGGTTGAGGTGGTAACAGAACTGCCATAGGCGATCTGAATGCACAGCCGCGGATTCATATAGATCTGATCGGAGAGGCTTGTCGTGCCGATGATGCCGTCGCCGAACACCGGCTTATAGGCATATTTCACCTGGCCCCAGATGAGGGTGATGTTCGGCTGCGTGAGGCCGGTCGGCAACGTCACCTTCTGCCCGGTCGTATAGGCCGTTCCGTTGAAGGAGCTGCTCCAGGTCACCGTCGCATTGCTGCTGGCATCAGTCGTGACCTCCGAAACCGTGACGACGAGGTTCGACGACGGAAACGGCGCCATCACCTGCGCCGAGGCGCCGAGCAATGAAGTCATATCGGTCGAAGACAGCGCCGTATATTGCGTCACGAGATCGGTGACGGTGCGCGCCGTGATGGTGACTTTGCGGTTGATCGAAATCGCTTGGCCGACTTCGCTCACGCCGACGAAGAGGACGAGCATGATCGGCAAGAGCAAAGCGAATTCGGTGGCGGCGATGCCGCTCTGGTCGGCACCGAATTGCGGCGGCTTGCGGCGATCCGCAAGATAAAAGCAGCGGCCGATCATAGCGGCTCGTTCCGGAAGACGGCGGTCGCGATCAACAGGCGGTTGCCGTTCGAGAGATTGGTGAGGTTGAAGCCGAAGGGCTTCAGGAAGATCGGCCACTGATACATCACCCGCACGACGACGATGTCGCCGGGATTGCCGGGCGTGAATTGCCATGTATTGGTGACTTGGCCGCTCGAATTGAAGGTCAAGGTCGGTGCCGATGTATTGGCGCTCGAAAAGCTTGCCGCCGTCTCGACATCGACCATGAGGCCGCTGCAGCTGAAGAGCGCAGAAACCTGCGCGCAGACAGTGCTGGCGAACTGGCTCTGGGTCTGAGTTGCGGCCTGATTGGTCAGAATGTAGCGGCTCGCCTGCTCGGTCACGGTTTCCAATTGCTGCTGAGCCATATAGACGATCGCCGTTTGGACGGTCGCCGCCATGATCAGAAAGAACGGCACCGCGATCATGCCGAATTCGATCGCGACGGAGCCCTCGCGCCGCGCGACGAAGCGGCTGAGCAATCGCGGGAGGCTGATGCGTGGAATTCGCGTGCTGAAGTCGAACAATTGCCGTCCATTGCCGGCCGGCGTCGAAACGCGCCAGCCAACAAAAACGTACCAGAACGGCGTTGCCTAAGTGTTACGCGGATCTCAGACTCAAGCCCGTCTCGGCTTGACGGTCTTCGGCTTGGTGGCTTGCAATTTGACGGTTTGCTGCTCGACCGTTTTAAGCTTGCCGGCCGGGCGAGAGGCCCGGGGGGTGCGGATCGGCCAGGCGACGATATGGTCCGGATAATCGTCGATCGGGATCTCATCCTCCATGGCGGCGACCCGGCCCCGGACGGAGATTCCGGCCGTATGAACCGTCTCCGGCGAGCCGGAAATCAGCGGGTGCCACCAGCGCAGTGGCCGGCCTTCGGCCCGCAGCCGATAGGCGCAGCTCGGCGGCAGCCATGCCAAAGCGCGGACCAGATCGACGGTGAGCTTCAGACAGTCCTTCACCTTGCGCCGGCGCTTTGGATAATCGCTGCAACGGCAGGAGCTGGCGTCCAAAAGCCGGCAGGCGACATCGGTGAAATGCACCTCGCCCGTGTCCTCGTCTTCGAGCTTGACAAGGCAGCAGCGACCGCAACCGTCGCAGAGGCTCTCCCACTGCGGCGGCGAGAGCTCCTCAAGCGGCTTCTCCCAATAGGGCTTTTCAGGGCAGGTCATAAGATTAATGTCATCATCTTGCCGCGCGCCATTGCTCTGATTGCCGCGGCGACGCCCCTCGGGGGAACCGGCGATCCGGGGCGGCAACAGGATTGCTAAATTGCTCAGACAATTGCAAGACTTGAGACAATAACGAGACTTGCCCCAATACCGACCGGCCTCGTCCCCGGCTGGCGCGAGTCGGCCGAATAGCGGCGCGAAGGGATAGATACCCGTGTTCGAAGAGTGGAAATCCTCGCAACTCTATCTGACGACGGCGCGCCTCTTCAAAAAGATTTCGCGGAGCCTGCTCGCTCTCGATGCCCTTGTCGATTCCTCGCTCTATGAGTCGAGCCAGAGGGCGCAGGCGCATTATGCGACGCTGGTCGCCTGGATGGACCGGCTGCATATTTCGGGCTGGCGCCGGATCGCCGTCGAAATCTTCTGCGAAGGTTCGAACATCGCTTTTGCCGGCGGCATGGTCGCCCTCTTCATGGCGACGCCCGCCTTTCAAGAGACGGCGACCAATGATTGGCTGAAGAAAGAGGATCTCGCCGTCACCTTCCTCGACCGCTACGGCCAGGAAGTCGGCCGCCGCGGCATCAAGCACGACGATTCGGTCCCCCTGGACCAGATGCCGAAATATATGATCCAGGCGGTGATCTCGACCGAAGACCGGCGTTTCTTCCAGCATTTCGGCATCGACGTTCTCGGCACGCTGCGGGCCCTCACCGTCAACGCCCGCGCCGACACCGTCGTCCAGGGCGGCTCTTCGATTACCCAGCAATTGGCGAAAAACCTCTTCCTGACCAACGAGCGTACCGTCATCCGCAAGATCAAGGAAGCCTATCTGGCGCTCTGGCTCGAAGGCCATCTGACGAAGCGCCAGATTCTGCAACTCTATCTCGACCGCATGTATATGGGCGGCGGCACCTTCGGCGTGCAGGCGGCGGCAGAATTCTATTTCGGCAAATCCGTCCGCGACGTAACGCTGGCCGAGGCTGCGATGCTCGCCGGCCTCTTCAAGGCGCCGACGAAATATGCGCCGCATGTCAATCTGCCGGCCGCCCGCGCCCGCGCCAACGATATTTTGCAAAATATGGTCGCCGCCGGCTATTTGAGCGAAGGCCAGATCTACGCCGCGACGCGCAATCCGGCGACGCCGGTCGCACGCAGCCGCGATGCCGCTCCCGATTGGTATCTCGATTGGGCCTATGACGATGTCCGCAAGCTCGCCGACGCACATCGGCTCGGCGACGACCGCGTGCTGACGGTGCGCACCGGTCTCGATCTCAACCTGCAGAAATTCGCCGATACGACGATCGAGGATGCGCTGCGCCAATACGGCCACAGCTATCATGTCGATCAATCGGCTATGGTCATTCTCGATCCGTCGAACGGTGCGGTGCGGGCCATTGTCGGCGGCCGCGATTACGGCGCGAGCCAGTTCAATCGTGCCGTCGAGGCGCTGCGCCAGCCGGGGTCTTCCTTCAAGCCCTTCGTCTATTTGACGGCGCTGCTGACCGGCAAATTCAAGCCGACGACGACCGTCGTCGATAGTCCCGTCTGCATCGGCGACTGGTGCCCGCACAATTACGGCAACAAATATATGGGCGCCGTGCCGCTCGCCACCGCCTTGGCGCATTCGCTCAACACCGTTGCCGTCAAATTATCGATCGCGATCGGCGAGGCCTATTCGGTCAAGGGCCACAACAATGTCTATGAAGAGGCCAAGCGCGGCCGCGCCAAAATCATCGAGACGGCGCGGAAAATGGGCATTGCAACGCCGCTGCCCGACACTGTGTCGCTGCCGATCGGCGCCGATGGCGTGACGGTCATGGGCATGGCCGGCGCCTATGCGACCTTCGCCAACGGCGGCAAGAGGATCAATCCTTTCGCCGCAGTTGAGATCACCAACAGCCACGGCCAGGTGATCTATCGTCACGATCAGGACGAACCGCCGCCGAAGCAGATCATCGAGCCGAAAGCGATCATCGACATGGTGTCGATGATGCGCGGCGTGGTCCAGGCTGGAACCGCGCGGCGTGCTATCCTGGACGGCGTCGATGTCGCCGGCAAAACCGGCACGACGAACGGCTATAAGGATGCCTGGTTCGATGGATATACCGGCAATTATGTCGGCATCATCTGGTTTGGCAATGACGACGACACGCCGACCAACAATATGACCGGCGGCTCGCTGCCGGCCGGCACCTGGCACGACATTATGGCCTACGCCCACCAAGGCATCGATCTCAAGCCGCTGCCCGGCGAGCCGCCCCCTCCGCCGGCACATCCGGCTCCGAAGCCCGCGGACACGACGGCGGAACTCGGTGCGCCGCAGCATCCCGCAAGCCTATCTTCCGGCTCTGTCGCCGTCCTTGGCACGATAGCCGAGACGGCGAAGGTCGCCGAACTCAAGCGCGGCACCAGCGGCGACGCGCATCTTGGAGCCGCGCCATGATCACGAGCGCCAGACTTTTGGTGACGACGCAGCTTCGATGACGATTTTGAAATTGCTCGCAATGCTTGTCACTGGAACGGCGCTGGGTCTCGCTTCGACCTATTACGTCCTCGGCCATGGCGTCAATTTTGACGAAGTGAAGGCCGGACCCTGGACGCGCTGGCCGAAGACCGGCTCCACGGACATCGACCCTTATGCGCATGCGAGACTCGCGCGCTCCGGCGAATTGCCGCTCGGCACCGCCGAGGGTCTGAGCTTCTTCGCCTGGACCGACAGCAGCGGGCGTCGGCTCGATGCGAGCTGCGACTATGTCGTCAAAGGTGCCATCCCGCCGACGCGCTATTGGACTTTGAGCCTCTACACGCCGACCGGCGCCTTGATCGACAATCCGACGAAACGCTACGGCTTCACATCGGCGGAAATCCTGCGCGCTGCGGACGGCAATTTCCAGATCGCCGTCTCGCACCAGGCACGTCCCGGCAATTGGCTGCCGATCGGCCAGGGTCGCTCCTTCGCGCTCGTGCTGCGGCTCTACGACACGCTGTTTGATTTCGGCATGGCGAAAGTCGAGGCGGCGGCCCTGCCACAAATCGCGAAAGGCCGCTGCGAATGAGCTTTATCCGCGGCCTCGCCCCGGCTCTTCTTTACGGGCTTGGCATTCTCTTCATCGCCGGCCTCGTCCATATCGCCAGCATATTCGTAATGCCGCAAGTCGCGCCGCATGATGCCTTCACGCGGATCTCGGCGCTCGCCAAGCCCAATCAAACGGTGCTCTTGCCACGATCGGAACCCGGCCATGAGCTGGCACCGTTCGAAGATCCGGCGATTGCGCAAGCCGTCTGCGTCTTCGATTTGACCCGCGGCTCATTGCATGTGCGCGCGGCGCTCGAGCCCGATGCTCTGGTGACTCTGTCGTTTCGCAGCCGCACCGGACGCGTCTTCTACGCCATGACGGATCGCGCCTCGGTCCACGGCAAGATCGACATTCGCGTTTTGACGGCAGCGCAATTGCAGGCCGTGCAGGCCGAAGACGATGAAGATAATCCGCCGCAGGAATTACGGCTCGTCGCGCCGCAGGTGCAAGGCTTCATGCTGATCGACGCGCTGGTGCGCTATCCGGGCGAACGCGCCGCCGCCGACGCGCGTGCCCTGTCGGTCGATTGCGCGCCGGAAGCCGTCGCGCAAAACTGACGGCGTTAACTGCGCTCGCGGCGCTTGCGCGGCGCCTCAGTGCGTGCAGTTGCGCGCCGCCGCCGCTGTTTGACCGGTTCCTCGATCGCCTCGCAGCGAACAATCCGCACGCCCGTGAAGAACAAAATCTCAGCCCCTGCCCCCTCGGCCATCGGCTGTCGGGGCGCAACTTTCTTCGGCTTGAAAACAACCAGCTCGCCCATCGGCCATCTCCGGTAGGTCGTGCGACGATTGCACCGCAACGCGGTGATCGTCCTCGAAGCTCGACCGTTCCAGTTAACGATGTGTCAACGTGTCCCTTCGCAAGGCTGGAATCCGTGCGATAGCGCAAACCGCGATTAAAAATCGAAAGATCTGTTGCCCAGATGTAACAGACGCGCGGGAGCTGCTGCGTGTTAGGCGGCAAGGTCGAGAAAATTGCGGCCCTGCCGGTCTTCCACCTCGACGACCCAAAGGTCGGAATCGAAGCCGATCTCACGCTGCAATCGGCCCTCCGCAGCGGCATTTTCGATCCACTCCTCGCGATGCAGCCGGGCAAACAGGCGCGCATCGTGATCGACCTCGCTCTGCGGCGCGGGGCCGAAGAGCGCGCCCGTGCCGTCCAGTCGATCGATCTTCACAAGGATGGCACCGGCCTCTTCCGCCCCCCGGCGCCGGAGTACCGCCGATACGCCCTCGACGCCGCAACGGCGCAGATAGGCCGCCACCCAGAAATCACTGCGCAGCCGCATTTATTGTGCACCGCCATAAATCGCGGCCGCTCTCAAACTTGGAAGGTTAAAAAACATGCTTTTTTGTCACACAGTTGTAGCCGAGCTTCGGTTGAAAGGAGGCAGCAATAGGAGGCGGGGCCATGACTTCCCTAAGTTCAGTTGATTCAATTCCAGTCCAAAGCGAAGGACCTAAGCCGCATCTCGACCAGCCGGTCAATATGAGGGCGGTCATCATCTTCCTTGCGGTGATCGCCGGCGGCCTCTTCTTCGCCGCCTATAGCATTTATACCGACATGCAGGTGACCGGCACTAAGACAGTCAGCCTTCTGCCGTTTCTGCTTCTCGGCGTCGCGCTGCTGATCGCGCTCGGCTTCGAATTCGTCAACGGCTTCCATGACACGGCCAATGCAGTCGCAACGGTTATCTATACCCATTCGCTGCCGGCGCCTTTCGCCGTCGTCTGGTCCGGCTGCTTCAACCTTCTGGGCGTCCTCTGGTCGTCCGGCGCGGTGGCCTTCGGCATCATCTCGCTGCTGCCCGTCGAACTGATCTTGCAGGTCGGCTCGGGCGCCGGTTTCGCCATGGTCTTCGCCATGCTGATCGCGGCGATCCTCTGGAACCTCGGGACCTGGTGGCTGGGCCTGCCCGCTTCGAGCTCGCACACGATGATCGGCTCGATCATCGGCGTCGGCATCGCCAATGCGCTGATGCGCGGCCGCGACGGCACCGCCGGTGTCGATTGGGGCAAGGCGACGGAAGTCGGCGAAGCGCTCCTCTTCTCGCCGGTCGTCGGCTTCATCTGTTCAGCTTTGCTGCTGTGGGGCCTGAAATTCCTCATCCGCAAGCCGGAGCTCTATTCGGAGCCCAAGGGCAAGGAAGCGCCGCCGCTGTGGATCCGCGGCCTGCTGGTTCTGACCTGCACCGGCGTCTCCTTCGCGCATGGCTCGAACGATGGCCAAAAGGGCATGGGCCTCATCATGCTGATCCTCATCGGCACGGTTCCCACCGCCTATGCGCTGAACCACTCCATGCCGGCGAGCCACATCCAGTCCTTCATCACGGCTTCGGAAGCGGCTTCCAAGGTCGTCGAGTCAAAGGCGTCTGGCTATGACTTCCACGGCGACCCGCGCCCGACTGTGACCCATTTCATCGCTGCGCATGACTTCAACGAAGGCACCTATCCGGCGCTCGCGGTGCTGATCCAGGATATCGCCAAGCAGATCGCGACCTACGGCTCGCTCAACAAGCTGCCAGCCGATCAGGTCGCCAACACCCGTAACGACATGTACCTGACGTCCGAGGCGATCAACCGCCTCGCAAAGGATCAGAAGGCGGCGCTGACCCCGGCCGATACCAAAGTGCTCGGCGCCTATAAGAAAGAGCTCGACGATTCGACGAAGTTCATTCCTGTCTGGGTGAAGATCTGCGTCGCCATCGCGCTCGGCCTCGGCACGATGATCGGCTGGAAGCGCATCGTCGTCACCGTGGGTGAAAAGATCGGCAAGGAGCATCTGACCTACGGCCAGGGTGCCGCCGCAGAACTCATCGCCATGGGAACGATCTTCGCCGGCGACCATTTCGGCCTGCCGGTCTCGACGACCCATATTCTGGCGTCTGGCGTCGCCGGCACGATGGCCGCCAACGGCTCCGGCATCCAGATGGGTACGCTGCGCAATATCGCGCTCGCCTGGGTCCTGACCCTGCCCTGCGCCATTGCACTGTCGGCATTCCTCTACTGGGTCTTCCGACACTTCTTCTAAGAAGAAATCGTCCCTCAGATTTGGCCGGCCCTTCGGGGCCGGCTTTTTCTTTGTCCGGAAGCAGCCTCGTGCAGCGTTTCAATATCGTGCGCTAGACTAATGAAAATCCGCTATTTTTTTATATTACTTCCAGCGTCACATGATGCGCGCTAAGACCTGTCTCAAAATCTCATCGAGTCTCAGGAGACGGATATGGCTGCGCTCGACGCCACGCTGGCGCGCATCGATGCTAACCTCGACAAGGCCCTCGATCGCCTCTTCGCGCTGATCTCTATTCCATCGATCTCGACCGACCCTGCCTATGCGGAGGCCTGCCGCCACGCCGCCGAATGGCTCGTCGGCGAACTCACCTCGCTCGGCTTCGAGACTTCACTGCGCCCGACGCCCGGCCATCCCATGGTCGTCGCCAAAGCCCGCACCGGCCGGCAAGGCGCGCCGCATCTTCTGTTCTACGGCCATTACGATGTGCAGCCGGCCGATCCGCTGGACCTCTGGCAGACGCCGCCCTTCATGCCGCGGCTCGAAGAGAAGCCCGGCGGCAAGCAGATCATCGGCCGCGGCGTCGCCGACGACAAAGGCCAGCTCATGACCTTCATCGAAGCCTGCCGCGCCTTTAAGGAGACCGCGGGTTCACTGCCCTGCGACGTCACCATTCTCCTCGAAGGCGAAGAGGAATCGGGCTCGGCCTCCCTCCCCGCCTTCCTCGCCGCCAACCGCGAGGAGTTGGCAGCCGACCTCGTGCTCGTCTGCGACACCAGCATGTGGGACAAGAAGACGCCGGCGATCACCACAATGCTGCGCGGCCTCGTGCTCGAGGAAGTCGTGATCCACGCCGCCGACCGCGATCTCCATTCCGGCATGTTCGGCGGCGCCGCGGTCAATCCGATCCATGTGCTCGCGAAAATCATTGCCGAACTGCATGACGATACGCATCGGATCACCATTCCGGGTTTCTACGATGGCGTCGCGGAACTCCCTGCCGATGTCGCGGAGCAATGGCGGCATCTGCCGCAGGAGGGCCATGACTTTCTCGGCCAAGTCGGCCTCTCCGAGCCGGCCGGCGAAAAAGGCCGCAGCATTCTGGAGATGATCTGGGCGCGGCCGACCTGCGACGTGAATGGCATCATCGGCGGCTATACGGGCAAAGGCTCGAAGACCGTGCTGCCGGCGCAGGCCTCGGCGAAATTCTCCTTCCGCCTCGTCGGCACGCAGGACCCCGAAAAAATCGCCGCGAGCTTCCGCAGCTTCGTGAAGGCGCGGCTGCCCGCCGACTGCCATGTCGAATTCATTTCACATGGCGCCTCGCCCGCCCATCAGTTGCCTTTCAGCTCCGATGCGCTGACCCGCGCCCGTCAGGCTCTGAAAGAGGAATGGGGCACGGAAACCGTGCTCGCCGGCTGCGGCGGCTCGATCCCGATCGTCGGCGCCTTCAAGCAGGATCTCGGCATGGATGCGCTGATGATCGGCTTCGGCCTCGACGACGACCGCATCCATTCGCCGAACGAGAAATACGAACTCTCGTCATTTCATAAGGGCGCGCGCAGCTGGGTGCGCGTGCTCGATGCGCTGGCGGGATAAAATCTCTGCGATGCAGCTCGCGGCTGCATCGCAGATTTGAATAGCCGCTATTCGGCGGGAACCGTCGCAATATCCGGCCTGTCGCCTGAGGTTGGGGACTCTCCGAGGAGACGGGCAGCGAGACCGCCCAAAACGCCGCCGATGATAGGCGCCAGCCAGAAAAGCCAGAGCTGCTGGGTATAGGCTGCACCAGCGAAGAGCGCCGGTCCCGTGCTGCGCGCCGGATTGACCGAGGTATTGGTCACCGGAATCGAGATGAGATGAATGAGCGTCAGCGCGAAGCCGATGGCAATCGGCGCGAAGGTGCCGGGCGCGCCAGGCGCTGTCGAGCCCATGATGATCAGAAGGAAGAAGAAGGTCGCGACCACTTCCATGATGAAGCAGGCCGCCAGGCTATAATGTCCGGGGCTGAGATCGCCATAGCCATTGGAGGCAAATCCGCCCAGTTCGAATCCCGGCTTGCCGCTCGCGATCAGATAGAGCACGCCCGCCGCAGCGATGGCGCCGGCCACCTGCGCGACGATGTAGGGAAGAATGTAGCTCGCCGGAATGCGCCGCCCGGCCCAAAGACCCACGGTGACGGCGGGATTGAAATGGCCCCCAGATATCGGGCCGACCGCATAAGCCATGGTCAGCACGGTCAGGCCGAAGGCCAGCGCGACACCGGCAAAGCCGATGCCCAGCGTCGGAAAGGCCGCAGCGATGACGGCGCTGCCGCAACCGCCGAAAGTCAACCAGAACGTGCCGAGAAACTCGGCTGCCGCGCGTTTAATCATCGTCCCCTCTCCGGTTCGTCGATGCCTACACGTGTATATGTCACAGCATAGGAGTTAGGCCGATAAATATGAATGACAGAAGAACGATAGATCAGCCGCATATCTGCCTTCGCTCCGTTTCGGAACATCGCGGGGACTTCTTAAAGTTATTCTCAAATGCCGCATCTGCGAATGCGCTTCGGCATGTCTGGCATGCCTTCTGACCAGTGCAAACGCTGCATCGCGAAGGCCGCGTGCTGCATTTTGCCTGTGTCAATCTATCTCCGGATTCGCTCTCGCCTCGCACGCGAACGCGGCTTATATGCTGGCCTCTTCCTTTCGGCAGAGGGCCGGCTGATGCAGGACAATGCGGAGCCTGCAGCAACCGCGTAAACGCCGAAGAAAACCGCAGAAGAAACTCAAACGAACGAGGACCGCCTGAATGTCGAGTGACATCGAGATCGCACGTGCCGCCAAGCTTGAACCGATCAGCGCAATCGCCGAACGCGCCGGCATTCCCGCGGATGCGATGCAGCCCTATGGCACCAAGATCGCGAAGATCGATCTCGACTTTCTCGCCAAGGCGCGTGAGCAGGCGCAGTCGCGGCCGAAGAGCAAGCTGATCCTCGTCACCGCGATCAATCCGACCGCAGCGGGCGAAGGCAAGACGACGACCTCCGTGGGGCTCGCCGATGCGCTGCGCGTCGTTGGCAAGAAGACCATCGTCGCGCTGCGCGAGCCGTCGCTTGGTCCCTGCTTCGGCATGAAAGGTGGCGCCGCCGGCGGCGGCTACGCGCAAGTGGTGCCGATGGAGGCGATCAACCTCCACTTCACGGGTGATTTTCACGCCATCACCTCGGCGCATAATCTGCTTGCGGCGATGATCGACAATCATCTGTATTGGGGCAATGAGCTCAAGATCGACTCCCGCCGCGTCAATTTCCGCCGCGTCGTCGATATGAACGATCGCGCCTTGCGCGAGATCGTCGTCGGTCTGGGCGGCGCCGCAAACGGCTTCCCGCGCGAAAGCGGCTTCGACATCACGGTCGCTTCCGAGGTCATGGCGATCTTCTGCCTGGCCCGCAATCTCGATGATCTGCAGGAGCGGCTCGGCAAGATCGTCATCGGCCTCAACACCGACAAGAAGCCGGTGACGGCGGGCGATCTGCAAGCGCATGGCGCGATGACCGTGCTGCTCAAGGATGCGCTGATGCCCAATCTGGTGCAGACGATCGAAGGCACGCCGGCCTTCATCCATGGCGGCCCCTTCGCTAACATCGCGCATGGCTGCAATTCAGTGATCGCGACATCGGCTGCGCTCGATCTCGCCGATTATGTCGTGACCGAAGCGGGTTTCGGCGCCGATCTGGGCGCGGAAAAGTTCTTCGACATCAAATGCCGCAAGGCCGGGCTCGCGCCCTCTGCCGCCGTCGTTGTCGCGACGCTGCGCGCGATCAAGGCGCAGGGCGGCGTCGCCAAGGCGGATCTGGCCAAGGAAAATCATGCGGCGGTGAAGGCCGGCCTCGCCAATCTCGGCCGCCATGTCGCCAACGTCCGGAAGTTCGGCATTCCGGTCGTCGTCGCGATCAACCATTTTAATGGCGACGATGCCGGCGAACTGGATATCATCGCCAAGACCTGCCGCGACGACTTTGGCGCCGAGGCCGTCCTCTGCAAACATTGGGCGCTCGGCGGCAAGGGCGCGGTCGAACTCGCCGAAAAGGTCGTCGCGCTGGCCGAAGGCGGCAGCGCCAAATTCCAGACGCTCTACCCCGACGAACTGCCGCTCACCGAGAAAATGCGCAAGATCGCGCAGGAGATCTATGGCGCGGCGGATATCTCGCTCGACGGCAGCGCCAAGAAGCAGATCGCCGATATCGAAGCGATGGGCTTTGGCCATCTGCCGGTCTGCGTCGCCAAGACACAATATTCCTTCTCGACCGATCCGACGAAATTCGGCGCGCCGTCCGGTTTCACCGTGCCGATCCGCGATGTGCGGCTTTCGGCGGGCGCCGGTTTCGTCGTGATGATCACCGGCGAGATCATGACCATGCCCGGCCTGCCGAAGAAGCCCGCGGCGGAACAGATCCGTCTCGACAAGGACGGCCTGATCGAAGGCCTGTTCTAGGCCGCTTCAGAAAGGCAGCGACGTGCGGCGCAGCCGCACGCCCGCGACCATGAAGCCGACACCCAAAACCGCGCCATAGACCAACGCCCCGCCGATGGCGAGGCAGATGAGCTCGATTTCATTCTCGAAATGCCCGACCTCCACGGCGAATTCCGCCGCAGGCAGGGTGAAGAACAGAGTGAAGAGCGATAGCGCGAAAGCTGCGATCGTGGCGGCGGCGGCGCTCTTCGCCAAAAGATCGTCGGGCCAGAAGAGATTGCGCCGCATCGCGATGATGCAGAGCAGGACGAGATTGAGCCAGGCGCCGACGGCTGTCGCCGTCGCCAAGCCCGCCGCCCCCATGCTTTTGAAGAGCGCGACCTTCAGTGCAACGTTGAAAGCGACCGCGACGAGCGAGACGATCATCGGCGTCCGCGTATCGCCGATCGATTGAAAGCTCGCGACGATCGAGCGGATCAGCACAATCGCGATCAGGCCGAAGCCATAGGCGGCAAGCACATGTGCCGAGGCAATCGCCGCCCCCTCAGTGAAAGCGCCGCGCAGGAACACGCCGCGCATGATCACTTCCGGGATCATGATAAAGGCGACAAAGAAAGGCGCGCCCAGCACGATCGAGAGCGCCATGGTGCGGTTCTGCGCATAGAGCGCGCCGCCGTGATCTCCTTTCGCCATGCGCCGGCTCATTTCGGGGAGAAGCACGGTGCCGGCGGCGATGCCGATGATCCCGATCGGCAACTGATAGATGCGGTCGGCATAATAGATCGACGAGACGCCGCCCGTCGGCAGCATCGAACCGATGATCGTGTCGGCGAAAAGTGCCAGCTGCACACCTGCGGAACCGATGACCGCCGGACCTAAGACAGCGAAGAAATGCTTGATCTCCGCGCTCCAATCGAGCCGGACGAGCTGCTCGTCCACCCCATCTTGGCGCAGCGCCCAGAAGGTCAGGAGGAATTGGCAGAAGCCCGACAGCGTCACGCCGACGGCGGCGGCGGCGGCGGCATTTGGAAAGAGGAACGCCAATGCGAGGCAAACCATCATCACGACATTGAGCAGCACTGGCGCGAAGGCCGCTGCGGCGAAACAGCCGCGCGCGTTCAAAGTCCCCGACTGCAACGTCACGAGCGTGATGAACAGGAGATAGGGAAAGGTGATGCGCGTCAGCGTGACGGCGGTGGAGAATTTCGCCGGATTGTCGCGGAAGCCCGGCGCCAGTAGATCGACGAGCTGCGGCGTGAAGGCGAGCGCCAGGACCAGAAGCAGAATCTGCGAATAGAGCAGCAGCGTGAAAATCTGACTCGCGAAATGCCGGCTCGCTCTCTCACCCTGCGTGGTCAGGATCTGCGTGTAGCAAGGTACATAGGCGGCGTTGAAAGCGCCCTCGCCGAAGATGGCGCGAAAATGATTCGGCAGCCGAAACGCAACATAAAAGGCGTCGGCGAGTTGGCCCGCGCCCAGCACGGCACCCAGCATCACGTCGCGGAAGAAGCCGGTCATTCGGGACAGCAGCGTGAACGCCGCTACCGAAAAGAGGTTTTTGTACATATGCGGTCCGGCCCGATCGTTACCGCCACGATGTTGTGAATCGGTGCGCAAGTCAAAGCGACGGCACGGGCGATGGCATCAGCCCGTGCAGCGTGAAGTCACGCGGTCGCTGCGCGCGCTCCCATGAAAGCTTCGGCACTTCAGCCGCACAGCCATTGGTCTTGTCATCGGCCCCTCGTAGCACGCACGAGGGTGCGCCGCACAAGACATTGATATGATTAACCAAAGATTAGAACCTTCTCGGCAATGTGAAGCGTGACTCTTTTTACATTTCATAGCGGTAAATTTGGACCGTTGAGCTCCCTCCGACGACATGATCGATCGCCCGCCTCGCAAGTGACCTTCGACATGCCCTTTCGTGCCTTGCAAAACGCCCGTTTCGGTCGAGCCCGATCCTTTCGTTATTCGGTGCTGAGCGTTTCGCTCGCCGCCATCGCTTTGGCGTTTGTGGTGATCGTCACGATCGCGGCGCTCTACAACAATCAAAAAGGCATCCTCGAACTCAAGCAGCATCTCGATCAGTCGACGGCAATCGCCAGCGCTTCGCTCGATACGATTCTCGAACACGACGACCGCAAGCTCGGCGACGAGCGGCTGCGGTCGCTGAGTTTCGATCCGAGTTTCCGGAAAGCGCTGGTCGTCGATCCGGCCGGCGGGATCGTTCTTGGCCTCGCGCAGCAGCCGGACTCGCTCTCGCCTGCACAGATCGCCGCCTATTTCGCTTCGAGGATCAAGGATCAAAACGCGGATTTCGATCGCGTCACGGGCGACAGCATCATCGTTCGCCGCGCGCTCTACGGCCGCAACGCCGGTCATCTGATCGGCTATCTCATGTCCGAATATTCGCTCGAAGGCGTTCAGCGCCGCGCTCTGATCGAATTCGCGGGCTCGGCCGTCGGCGGCATTCTGATTCTCTGCCTGGTCGGCGTGATTCTCCACATCATGCTGGGCCGAATCACCTCGCCACTCGAACAGCTGGCCCAAACCGTCTTGAAGATCGCCGATGGGGATCTTACGACCGAAGTCCCGAACCGCGATCGCAAGGATGAGATCGGCTCACTGAGCGAAGCCATTCAATTCTTCAAGGAGAAGCTCGCCGAGCGCGCCACGCTGCAGGGCGAGAAGGAAGTCACGCAAGCGCATGCCGACGGGCGCCGCCGGCAGCTCGAGGCGATGCTGGGCGAATTCCGCTTTGCCGTTGCCGATAGCCTGGAACAGGTTCGGGTGCAAGGCGATGCGATGGCGGTCGCCGCCACCCATCTCGCCGGCATCGCGACGCAGAGCAGCCGCCAGGCGCATGAGGCGGCAAGCGCGATTACGCAATCCTCGGCGAATGTCCGCACCGTCGCGCGCGCATCGGAGGAATTGTCTTCATCGATCGGAGAAATCGAGCGGCAGGTCACCCGCACGCGCCGCGTCGTCGCAGACGCCGCCTCAACCAGCGCGCAGACGCGCAGCGCCACCGGCGCACTCGCCGCCAAGGCTGCGGAGATCGGCGAGATCATTGCGCTCATTCAGGCGATCGCCGAACAGACCAATATGCTGGCGCTCAATGCGACGATCGAAGCGGTGAAGGCTGGCGATGCCGGGCGCGGCTTCGCCGTCGTCGCGCATGAAGTGAAATCGCTTGCCGGCCAGACGACGAAGGCGGCGCAGCATATCGCCGACCATGCGCTCGCCATTCAGGCGGTGACCGACAAGGTCATGCAATCAATCTCGTCGATTGCCGGAACGATGGCGGAAGCGCAGCGCTCGACCGAAATCATTGCCGTCGCCGTGCAGCAGCAATCGAATGCGACGTCGGAAATTTCAGGCAGCGTGGCGGAGACGGCGGCGGGTACAGAAATCGCCGCCGACAATGTGAGCCATGTGGCCGCAAGCGTGGCCCAGACCGATGCCTCCGCGAACAAAGTGCATCACGCTGCCTCACATGTGGCAACGCAAGCCAAGCGGCTCAGCGAAACCGTCGACGGCTTTCTTCGAAATGTCGCCGCAATCTGATCGTCCGATGCGGACGATCAGATCGTTCAGCTTCGTGCGGATCAGGCCGCGCGCTTCCGCGCTGTCTGGCAGCGTTCCGAGGCATATTCCCAGTTCACCATGTGCTCGAGAAAGGCTTTGAGATAGTCCGGCCGGCGATTGCGATAATCGATGTAATAAGTGTGCTCCCAAAGATCGACGGCGAGGATCGGCGTCGCATTTTGGATGAGCGGATTTTCCGCATTGCCCGTCGCCATCACCGCTATCCTGCCGTCGCTTTTCAACGCCAGCCAGACCCAGCCCGAGCCGAATTGGCCGATGCCCGCCTGAATCAGATCTTCCTTGGCTTTCGCGACGGAGCCGAAGGAGTCGATCATGGCCTTCTCAAGCACGCCCGGAATAGCGCCGCCGCCGTTCGGCTTCAGCGATTTCCAATATTCGCTATGGTTGTAGTGCTGCGCTGCATTGTTGAAGAGCGCGGTGTTCTTGCCGTGCGACTCCTTGACGATGGTCTCGAGCGGCTTGCCGGCGAGATCGCTTCCCTCAAGCAACTTATTGGCCGTGTCGACATAGGCCTTGTGATGCTTGTCATGGTGATATTCGAAGGTTTCCTGCGAAAAATAGGGCTTGAGCGCGTCATAGGCGAAGGGAAGATCGGGAAGAACAAGCTGCATGGGACCTCCTTGGTGTGGAACGCGCTATCCGTGTTTCGCCGTAACTAGAGGTGCGGATGATGTTGGCAAGGGATGCCGTATACACAAAGATGAACATTGGCATGAAGGCGTCATCCGCTCTCGTATCGGGCGCCTCTAGCCTGGCTGGTAGAGTAAATCGCCAGGTAGAACGCCGGCTTTGCTCGGCTGAACTCGGCCCCGCTCATGCTTGTCCTTACCCTTGCCTGAGCGTTAACAGGGCGCTCACTAAATTGGTGCTGAATAAATTTGCCAAATCCGCATCTCGAATTAGTAGTTATTGCATGAGATCCAAAGGCGGCGCGGTCCGCTTGGAATGTCTTTTGGAACCGCGATTTGAAAGCGAACAAAAGCGGAATCTAAGAACGAACAAAAACAAGATCAGACAGCGGGTTTGAGACTATGAAATATGCCCTCTTCATTTTCGGCGCGGCTTTGCTGCTTATCGGCGGCTATTCCGTGTACTCCGGTGCGGGGATCATCGAAGCGGAACGTGGATGGTCGAGCGTCATTGCCGGCACCACCGCATTCGTCGGCGGTGGTCTCATGCTGGGATTGGGCTGGCTGATCAAAACGCTCGAGCAAATCCGCTTCCTGCTGCAAAAGAGCGATGCCACTGCCGCATTGAAAGCCGCTTTGGCACCGGCGCATGAAGCCGCCCACAGTCCGCATGAAAATTTCGCCGGCCCGTCCGCAGCGCTTGCGTGGCCGCCGCACACCTCACCCGTGCCGCCGCCGGCAGCGCAAGAGCGCATCGAGCCCCAAGAGCGCATCGAGCCCCAAGAACGCTTCGAACCCCAAGAGCGGATCGAACCGAAGGAGCGCTTCAGTTTTGCCAGCGCACGCAAGGAGGTCTCGGTCGCAGAGACTTCCGTGGAAACGCGCCGCGTCGAAAGCCTCACGGCGGAAACTTTCACTGAGGAATCCAATGAGATCGCCAATGCGCCATTGGACGAACGCCCGGCGCCCGAACCCTTAAAGGCATCGACCCCGATCAAGGATATTTGGCGCAGGGTCGCTAAGGAGACTCCGGCTCTAAAGCCGCTGGTGCTGACCCGACCCGTCCCGCCGCCGATCCCTCGTGCTGAATCCATTTCGACGCCGCCAGTTCCGCCGCCGACCATGAAGAGTGCGCTTGCCGAGCCGGTTCCACCGCCTCCTCCGCCGCCGCCGCTGCATTCAGAGCCGACGCCGGCGCTGACGGAAGGGAACGACTGGCTCGATCACGCGCTTGCGGAGCTGGATTCGGCGATCGCGGAGGCGCCGTTTACACATCGCACCGAACACGAGCCGCATCGCGCGGAGCTCGAAAGCCCCGTCGCCGCGCATAGCTTCGAACATCACGAAGCCGCGCGAGAGACTATAGAAGAGATTCTAGTAGAAGAAGCGGCGCCGCCCCTCGCCGAGGAGATGCCGCCGGCCGATCTTGCGCCCGCGCAAGAACCTGCCGTCATCGGCCGCTACGAGGCGGAAGGCACGACCTACATCATGTTCGCCGACGGCTCGATCGAAGCGCAGTCCGAACGCGGTGTCGCGCGCTTTAAATCCATGGCCGAACTCAAAGCCTATTTCGAAACCCAAGAAGCGCCACAATAAGAGCGCAAGCAGGCTGAAACATCCGGAGATTCGATAATGAAGAGATTTTTGATCGCTTCGCTTGCGACGATTGTTCTTGCCCCCGTAGCCATTGTTCCCGCGGCCATGGCGCAAAGCGCCAATGCACCCTTGGCAACCTCGGTCAACGGCACCAGCAGTATGCTGAGCGCCAAGCCGGCGTCTGAGACATCGATGAATGCGACTGCCGCGATCGCCACTCCCAAGGCTGCAAGCGCATCACCGATGCCGGCGGGAAGCAGCGCGACGACGCCTGGCAGCGCGCATGCGGCGGGCGCTTCGGCCACGGTCTGGAAAGTCGGCGAAAAAGGCTATGGCTTCCAGGGCGCCGTCGGCAATTGCCACTTCAATGGCGAATCCGGCCCGAGCGGCTTCCACGATCAAAAGAGCTGCTGATCGCGCCGAGCGCCAGCCCGGTCTCGCATAAACGAAGGGCGGCGCTCGCGAGATGCCGCCCGAACGATTTCTAGATCAAGGCGTCATGGGGGGCGTCATGGGGGGGCCGTGCAGCCGCCGACCGGCGGCCGGCAGACGAAGCCGCCGCTGCTGCATTGATTGATCGCATCTGCGGGCGTCGGACCGATGCCCCAGCGCACCGCGCCGCTGCCGCCCGTGCCTACCGTGATATAGCCGCAGCCGCCATTGCCGAAGGTGCTGACGACACGGCAATTCTGGCCGCCGTAGCTTTGGCATTGCGCCATCGCCGCATCGCTCGCAAGCGAAATGGTCCGATAATTCCAGGCTGCGCCCGAAGACACATGCGCGGCGCCTGAGCTGTCGTTCCACAGGCCGGCGGTGAGAGCGCCCCAATTGCCGATGGTCTCGGACGGGCAGCTTTGCCCCGGCCCGACATGGGTGCCGCCGGCGCAGCAGACGCTGCCGAGCGGCGCGCAGCCGCCCCCGAGGGCCTCCGGGCACATTCCCCAGCCCGCGTCGCAGGCTGCGGCAGCGGGCAAAGTCTGTCCCATAATGCAGAAAGCCAGCGCGGCGAACGCAAGGCCCAAAAAGCCGAGAACTCTCTTGATCTTCATCATAAAACGCTTTGGCCTCTTGAATAAATTGGTCTTTGGCAATGGATTGAGATGCCCATTGTGAAGCGCTGCCGCCGTTTCGGCAATCCTCTTTCGAATGCATGCCAGCCGGCGTGGCAAGACATGGCATGCATCTTTGACTTTTGGTTGAACTGCGAAATGTAAGGAGCGTTGCACGCATAAGATATGAAAGCAACCCGTCACGCGGATGTCGCGATGATCGGACCGCAAAACGGGACTCAACTTTCATAGGGTCATGCTCTAAGACGCCGAAAGCCCTCCGCCGCGGTGACTGCGCGCTTTGTGCAGAGCCCGGATCCAAGAACACGGGAGACTGCAATGAAGTTTCTGTTATCGGCGCTTGCGCTGGGATTGGCGGTCACGGCCGCAGCATCGCGAGCCGAGGCGGGCACCTGCACTGGCGCGCATCACAGCCACTGCGCGTATCATAAGCATATGGCGTATCATCACCATCATCATTGGCGCTATGGCGACGACGAGGGAGCCGGCCCCCGCATCGCCGTCTACCCCCCTTACACCTATTACTATCCGCCGACGCCGGCGACCATCTTCGACGTCCCGCCGGACTACCGTCTGCCCGCCAATCAGCTGCAATGGCAGATGAATCAGATGGGCGATCGGCCTTACGCTGAAGACACGCCCTATTAGGTTGTAGCCTTGACCCTGTTCACGCAGGCAAGCGCAAAGGCATATTGCAGGGCGACTTCGGCCAACTGATCGAACCGCCCTGCCGCGCCGCCGTGACCCGCGCCCATATTGGTCTTGAGCAAGATCGGTCCGCCGCCCTTCATCGTGGCGCGCAACCGGGCCACCCATTTCGTCGGCTCCCAATAGGTGACGCGCGGATCGGTGAGACCGCCGAGCGCCAGGATGGGCGGATAGGTTTTCGCCACCACATTGTCGTAAGGCGAATAGGAGCGGATCGTCGCGAAAGCCTGTTTGTCGGCGATCGGATTGCCCCATTCGAGCCATTCCGGCGGCGTCAGCGGCAGGTCCGCATCGAGCATCGTGTTCAGCACATCGACGAAGGGAACGTCGGCGATGATGCCCGCGAAGAGTTCCGGCGCGAGATTGGCGACGGCACCCATCAGCATGCCGCCGGCACTGCCGCCGCGCGCCACGATGCGCCCCGCTTGCGTATAATTTTCCGCGATCAGATAGCGTCCCGCCGCGATGAAATCCGAAAATGTCTTCGGCTTATTGGCGAGCTTGCCGTCGAGATACCAGCGCCAGCCCTTGTCGGCGCCGCCGCGGATATGCGCGATGGCATAGACGAAGCCGCGATCGACCAGCGATAAACGGTTGGCATCGAAGCTCGCCGGCATCGCCGCGCCATAGGCGCCGTAGCCGTAGAGCAGCAGCGGCGCGCTGCCGTCCTGCTTGAAGTCTTTGGCATAAAGCAAAGAGATCGGCACCAATTCGCCATCGGCCGCCGGGGCGAACAGCCGGCGCGTGACATAATTGGCCGGATCATGGCCTGATGGAATTTCCTGGCGTTTGCGCAGCACGCGTTCGCGCGTGACAAGATCGTAGTCATAGACCTCTGCCGGCGTCGTCATCGACGAATAGACGAAGCGCAGGCAATTGCGCGCATAGCCGAGATTTTCAGCAAAGCGCAGATGAAAGGCTTCCTCGTCGAAGCTGACCGCATGATCCTCGCCGCTCGCAAGATTGCGGCAGACGATGCGCGGCAGGCCGCCCTCTCGTTCGAGCCAGACGAGATAATCCTTGAACAGCATCATCCCGGTGATCATGCGGCCGCGCCGATGCGGCACGACATCAACCCATTGCGCCCGACCCGGATCGGAGAGCGGCGCGCGGACGATCTTAAAGTCTTCGGCGCCATCGGCATTGGTACGGATGAACAGGCTCTCGCCCCAAGGCGCGACGGAATATTGTTCGTCGGGCCCGCGCGGCGCGACAAGCCGTGGTGGCGCCGAAGGATTTTTCAAATCGACGAGATAGCTTTCCGAGGAGACATGATCCTCGATGCCGACGATGGCATGAGTGCGCGAGCCGCTCTCATGCAGATGCACGAACCAGGCGGGGTCCGGCTCCTCGACGATCAAAGCGTCGGTTGCCGGATCGCTGCCGAGCCGATGCAGAAAGATCTGGGCGGTGCGGTGATTGGCATCGACGCGCACATAATAGAAGCCCGACGCATCGGTGAGCCAGACGATTGTCCCGTTCGTATCGGTGATGATCTTCGTTCGGTCCAGGCCGGTGTCGAGATCGCGCAGCCGGATCGCATAAAGCTCGGAGCCCTTCTCATCGGAACTCCAGGCGAGGATGCGGTGATCGGGCGACGGACGCGCCTCGGCGAGATCGAAAAACTCTTTTCCTTTCGCCTCGGCATCGCCGTCGAGGAGAAGCGACTCTGCCCCGCCCTCTAGAGGTTTGCGGCAGACAAGCGGATGCTGCCCGCCGGGCCGGTGCCGATCATAATAAAGAAAGGTGCCCTCCTCGACCGGCACGCTGGAATCATCTTCCTTGATGCGGGCCCGCAGCTCCGCGACGAGATCCTTTTGCAGCGCCGCCGTCGGCGACAGCACATGCGCCGAATAGGTATTTTCCGAATCGAGAACCGCGCGTATCTCTGCCGGCAAGGCTGTCGGTGCACGCAGAACCTCCTGCCAATTCTCCGCCTTCAGCCAAGCGTAATCGTCTTCGATTTTTGTCTCATGGACTGTGCGGATTTCCGGCCGCGCCTCAATCTGCGGCGCAGGCATGTCGAGAGCAAATGGCAGTTGATCTTTTTGCGACATCGATTCGACAGCCTCAAACGGGTTTCGGCGAGAGCTTTCGCAAGAGTTTCGGGCGAGAGCTTGAAGCGGTCGATAGGGCGCATTATTGCCGCGCGCAAGCCTGCGAAGAACTCCAAAAGGACAAGGAATGTCGTTGAATTCTGCTTGAATTTATTGGGCCGCTTGCTTTTGGCTACTTGCGCATATCTTGATTTCGACTTAGTAGTGGTATCGTTTTCTAAGTCGACTGGATAAAAACATCCAGATCAACACCAAATTGAGCGCGACATGCCGGGGACTACCCGGAATGCCGAAACAATGAGCTGCATTCATCTGAACGTCTTCAGTAGAGACGGACAGTGAAAGCAGAATTGCACCCCTAAAACATTTGGCCATTCGGGCCGTTCGTGCCTATCACATTGCCAATTTTTTGGGATGATGAAACGCCATGAGTGAGACGATGGGATCGAACAACTACATTGAATTGGCGGCGGACATCGTATCCGCATATGTGAGCAACAATTCCGTTCCTGCGAGCGACCTGCCCGCGCTGATCAACGATGTCCATTCAGCACTGCTGCGGGTGACTGCGGGTCAGCCGGTCATCACCACCGAGACGCCGAAGCCGGCGGTCCCGCCGAAGAAGTCGATCACCAATGAATTTATCGTCTGCCTGGAAGATGGGCGGAAGTTCAAATCGTTGAAGCGGCATCTGCGGACGCAATACAATATGTCGCCCGACGAATATCGCGAGAAATGGGCTCTGCCGCCGGATTACCCGATGGTCGCGCCGAATTACGCCAAGGCGCGTTCCAATCTGGCCAAGCAGATGGGGCTTGGCCAGCAGCGCCGCCGCACGCCGGCCAAGCGCTGATCTTTCGGTTCGGCTAATTCCGTCTTAAGCGACGGCGGTCTCGGCCGCCCGGCGCGCGTCATTCTTGATGCGCTCGACCATCGAGCGCACGCCATTGCTGCGCTGCGGCGTCAGATGTGCCGAAAGGCCAAGCTCCTTGAAGAGGCCCTGCGCGTCGGTCTCCAGGATCTTCGCCGGCGAATGGCCGGAATACATCGCCAGGATCAGCGCCACGAGGCCGCGCACGATATGCGCGTCGCTGTCGCCGTGAAAGTTCAGGATCGGCGCGCTGGGATTCGACCGGTCGATATCGGTCACCAACCAGACCTGGCTTGCACAGCCGAGCACCTTATTGGTGTCGTTGTGGGCGGCG
>JBKQRA010000054.1:0-21571 GCA_052144065.1 Methylovirgula sp.
GTTCGGCGAAATATATGGCGCGTCTTCGCTACCAACCAGAGCAAACTCTTCCTTGAAATATTTATTTAAAGTAGTCAGTCTCTGCTGTCCGTCAATTACCTCGTTGCGCTCGACGCCCGCATCGAGAATGACCTCAAAGAAAAAGGCCGGAATTGAAAGATTGTTGATGACGGATTCGACAAGTAAAGACTTCGTTTGCTCATTCCATTGGTCGCTATCGCGCTGATAATCCGGAATCCGAACGATATTGTCTCTAATGTCATTTAGAACTACCTCCACGGTAGTTGATTCCGAGGTACTTGATTCTGCAATGATAGGTTTGACATCTGTCAGATCATTCATCGGATCGTCCTTTCGAATACCAATAATACTACTTGAACATCAGAGCATCAGAACAAGGGAAACCATGAACCTGTCCACTCGGCGCGCGATGAAATGCGTCGTTCCGACGTTTATTTTCAATACGTAATTTGGAAATTCTGCAACTTTTTAGAGTTGCACGCCAGGATCAAAGGAAGCGAGCCTGACTACTGGCTGAGGACGCCGCTCTGATCCGCCTCGACGGCAAAGGCCGCAGCGAAAAGAGCACGTGTATAATCGCTCTGCGGGTGGGCAATGATCTCTTCGGCCGCCGCCGCTTCGACGACCTTGCCCTGCCGCATCACGATGATCTTATGCGACATGGCGCGGACGACGCGCAAATCATGGCTGATGAACAGATAGGCCAGATCGTGCTTCGCCTGCAGATTGCGCAGCAGTTCGACGATCTGCGCCTGCACCGACATGTCGAGCGCCGAAGTCGGTTCATCGAGCACGACAAGCTTCGGCTCTAGGGCCAACGCCCGCGCGATGGCGACGCGCTGGCGCTGCCCGCCGGAAAACTCATGCGGATAGCGGTCCATCAGCATGGGATCGAGCCCGGCATCGAACAGCGCCTGCGCGACGATCTCGCGACGCGCTTCGAAGCTGAGCGAGCGGTTCTGCACGGCGACGCCTTCAGCGACGATATCGGCGATCGACATGCGCGGCGACAGCGACCCATAAGGGTCCTGGAAAACGATCTGAATGTCGCGGCGCAAGGGCCGCATCTCCTTGAAGCCCAGCTGATCGATGCGGCGGCCAAGATAGACGATCGGCCCCTCCGACCGGATAAGCCGCAGCAGAGCGAGCCCCAGCGTGGTTTTCCCGCAGCCCGATTCGCCGACGATGCCGATCGTCTCGCCCAGATGCAGGCTGAGCGAGACGCCATCGACCGCTTTGACCGCGCCAACGGTACGACGGAAAAAGCCGCGCTTGATCGGGAAATGGACGCGCAGATCCGTCGTTTCGAGAATGACAGGCGAACCTTGCGGCATCGGCGCCGCTATGCCCTTGGGTTCGGCGGCAAGCAACAGCTTTGTATAGGGATGCTGCGGATCGGCGAAGATGCGCTCGACCTTGCCCGTCTCGACGATGTGGCCGCTCTGCATGACCGCGACATCGTCGGCGAGCTTGCGGACGATGTTGAGATCATGGGTGATGAAGAGCATTGCCATGCCATGGCGCGCCTGCAGATCCTTCAGCAGCGTCAGGATCTGCGCCTGAATGGTGACATCGAGTGCGGTCGTCGGCTCATCGGCGATGAAGAGATCGGGCCGATTGGCGAGCGCCATGGCGATCATCACGCGCTGGCGCTGGCCGCCTGACAGCTGATGCGGATAGGCGGAGAGACGGCTCGCCGGGTCGCGGATGCCCGCCTCTTCGAGCAGCGCGATGATCTGCTGGCGCAGCTTGCCGCGTTCGGCCTTGCCATGCAGCTCCAGAATTTCGCCGATCTGCTTGCCGATCGTATGGAGCGGATTGAGCGAGGTCATCGGTTCCTGGAAAACCATGGTGATCGCATCGCCGCGCACGGCGCGCAGCTGCGGCTCGCGCGCGGCCATCAAATCCTGGCCCTTGAACAGCACTTGGCCGCTCACAGTCGCGCCGGACGGCAGAAGCTTCAGGATCGAGAGCGCGGTCAGCGATTTGCCGGAGCCCGACTCGCCGACGAGCGCCAGCGTGCGTCCGCGCTGCACGGTGAAAGACACATCATCGACGGCCTTGACGCCTGCAGCCTGAGCAAAGCTCACCGAAAGGTTGCGGACATCAAGGAGCGTGGCGTCCGTCACATCCCCTCTCATGCGATTGTCTTGCGCGGATCGAAGGCGTCGCGCGCCGCTTCGCCGATGAAGACGAGGAGCGACAGCAGCACGGCCATGGTGCAGAAGCCCGCGATGCCGAGCCACGGCGCCTGCGGATTGTTCTTGCCTTGCAGCAGCAGTTCGCCGAGCGAGGCCGAGCCCGGCGGCAGGCCGAAGCCCAAAAAGTCGAGCGCGGTGAGCGTCGTGATCGATCCGTTGAGCACGAAAGGAATATAGGTCAGCGTCGCGACCATGGCGTTCGGCAGCACATGGCGGACCATGATGCGCGCATTGGAAAGGCCGAGCGCGCGCGCCGCATTCACATATTCGAAATTGCGAGCGCGCAGAAATTCAGCGCGCACGACATGTACGAGATTGACCCAGGAGAAGAGCAGCAAAATGCCGAGCAGGACGAAGAAGCTCGGCGTGACGAGCGATGAGATGATGATCAAGAGATAAAGATGCGGCAGCGACGTCCAGATTTCGATGAAGCGCTGGAACAACAGATCCGTCCAGCCGCCGAAATAGCCCTGCACCGCGCCCGCCGCTATGCCGACGACGGATGAGATCGAAGCGAGCGCGAGGCCGAAGAGGATCGAGATGCGAAAGCCATAGATCAGCCGCGCCACGACAACGCGGCCCTGATCGTCGGTGCCCAGCCAATTCTGTTCGAGATCGGCGCAGCCGCGGTTCGGCTGCCCTGGCTTGATCACGCGCGCGGCCGCCGCCTCGCATTGCTCTTTCGTGAGCGTCCAGGTTGGCGCCGAGGGCGCCGGCGTCGGCAAAGCCGCTTCGATCGTGCGGTAGGAGAAATGGATGAGCGGCCAGATCATATAGCCGTGCGATTCGATTTCCTGCGCATCGACCGGATCGCGATAATCGGTCTTGGCCAGAAAGCCACCGAAAGTCGACTCGGGGTAATCATGAAAGACCGGAAAGAGATATTCGCCTTTGTAATAGACGAGGATCGGCCGGTCATTGGCGATGAACTCGGCAAAGAGCGACAGAATGAACAGCACGAGAAAGATCCATAAGGACCAGAAGCCGCGCTTGTTGTTGCGGAAGTTCTCGAGCCGGCGGCGATTAAGCGGCGTCAGCGTGATGCGGCCACGCCGCGCGATCGGCGGCGCCAGATGCGTCGTCGGAGCCGTGGCGGTATCGAACTGACTGACCGTCATCTCAAACCTCCCGCGTCTCGAAATCGACCCGTGGATCGATCCAGGTGTAGGTGAGATCGGAAATGAGATTCACGACAAGCCCGAGCAGCGCGAAGATATAGAGATCGGCGAAGACGATCGGATAGTCGCGATTGATGATCGCATCGAAGGAGAGCAGCCCGAGACCGTTCAGCGAAAAGATCGTCTCGATCAGCAGCGCGCCGCCGAAAAAGGCATTGAGGAAGGCGCCCGGAAAGCTCGCGACGACGATCATCATCGCATTGCGGAACACATGACCGTAAAGGATCTTGTTCTCACTCAGGCCTTTCATCCGAGCCGTCGTGACATATTGCTTGCGGATCTCGTCGAGAAACGAATTCTTGGTGAGAAAAGTGAGCGTGGCGAATGAGCCAAGCGTCAGCGCGGTTACCGGCAAGGTGATGTGCCAGAGATAATCCTTGATTTTGTCGAAGACCGAGAGCTGCGCGAAATTATCCGATGTCAGGCCGCGCAGCGGAAACAGCTGCCATTGCCAGCCGCCGCAGAACAGAACGATCAGCAAGACCGCGAAAAGAAAGCTCGGAATAGCATAGCCGATGATGATGACGGCCGATGACCAGACATCGAAGCGCGATCCATCATGCACCGCCTTGGCGATGCCGAGCGGGATCGAGATCATATAGGACAGAAGCGTCATCCATATGCCGAGCGAGATCGAGACCGGCAACCGCTCCTTGATGAGATCGATCACCGGCACGTCGCGGAAATAGGATCGGCCGAAATTGAAGGTCAGGTAATTCTTGACCATCAGGAAGAAGCGTTCCAGCGGCGGCTTGTCGAAGCCGAACTGCTTTTCGAGCTCGGCGACGAATTTCGGATCGAGGCCCTCGGCGCCCCTGTAGCGCCCGGCGGAAGCGGAAGTTGTGCCGATATCATTGCCGCCGCCGGTGAAATGCGAGGTGGCGCCGCTATCGAGGCCCTGCAATTGCGCCATGATGTGTTCGACCGGACCGCCCGGCGCGAATTGCACGATGACGAAGGAAATGGCGAGGATGCCGAAAAGCGTCGGGATCATCAAAAGAATGCGGCGCGCGATATAGGCGAACATGCCGCGTCAGCGCTCCTGCACATGGGTTTTAGCCGCCTTGGCGGCATCGAACCACCAGGTCGAGACGACGCCGACATCATATTTGGCGGTGCGCGCCGGGCGATCGAAGAGATCCCAGAAGGCGAGCAGATGCTGCGGATTGTTCCACATCGGCACCCAGTAATGCCCGGACCGCAGGACGCGGTCGATGGCGCGGCAGATGAAGGTGAGCTTTTCGCGTGTATCGGCGACGAGAGCTTGCGAGATCAAGGCGTCGACGACGGGATCGGCGATGCCGGAAAGATTGCGCGAGCCGGGAATCTTCGCGGCTTCCGAACCGAAGTTCACCCGCATGCCTTCGCCGGGCGTGAGGCCGAGACCGAAGCGCTCGGTGACGACGTCATAGTCGAACTGGTCGGTGCGCAGCTTATATTGCGCCGGATCGACGACACGGTAATGCGCCGAGATGCCAAGCAGGCCGAGATTGCGGATGAAGGGCGCAGTGTGCGGCTCCAACGAGCTGCTGAAATCCAGAAATTCGATATCGAAGGGCTTGCCGTTCGGCAGCAGCATCTCGCTGCCACTGCGCTTGCAGCCCGCAGCCAGCAGCATTTCATTAGCGCGGCGCAAGAGCGAGCGGTCCTGGCCCGATCCGTCGGACACCGGCGGCACATAGACGGCATCGAAGACCGATGGCGGCAATTGCTTGCGATAAGGCTCGAGCACCGCCAGTTCCTGCGGCGATGGCTTGCCCGACGCCTCCATCGGCGAATTCTGGAAAAAGGATACGGTCCGGCGATAGATGCCGAACATGATGTTCTTATTCGTCCATTCGAAATCGAAGGCGAGGCCGAGCGCCTGCCGGATCCGCGGATCCTTGAACTTGTCGCGCCGGACATTAAAGAACCAGCCTTGGGTTCCGAGCGGCGCCTCATCTGGCACGGTGATGCGCTTGACGCGGCCATCCTTGAAGGCCGGGAAATCATAGCCCGTCGCCCAGATGAGCGACGTGAACTCTTCCCGGAACGTGTAGACGCCGGCCTTGAAGGCTTCGAAGGCGACCTTGCGATCGCCGAAATATTCGAAGCGGATCTTTTCGAAATTGTTCTGGCCGCGATTGACCGGCAGATCCTTCGCCCAGTAGTCGGCGACGCGCGTGAAAGTGATGTAGCGGCCCTGATCGAAAGTCCCGACCTGATAAGGCCCCGAGCCAAGCGGCGGCTCGAGCGTCGTCTGATCGAAGGGATGGCTCGTATAATAAACCTTCGAGAAAATCGGCTGGCTCGCCACGATCAATATGGCTTCGCGGCTATGGCCCGGCGCGAGTTTCACGAGCACCACTTCGTCGCCTTCAGCTTCGGCCGAAACGAAATCGCGCATGGAGAGCCGAATGGCCGGATGGCCTTTCGTCTTCAAGATGTCGAGCGAGAAGGCGACATCATGCGCCGTCAGTGGCGTGCCGTCGTGGAAGCGCGCCTCCTTGCGAAGATAGAAGCGATAGCTGTTCTTGTCAGTCGAGGCCCAGACTTTTTGCGCGACGAGTCCATAGGCGGCGTCGGGCTCGTCCGGATTGGACGTCATCAGCGTATCGAAGACGGCGCCCATGCCGGCCGCGCCATCACCCTTCAGAATGTAGATGTTGAGCGTATTGAAGGTCGTGAAATTCTGATTGCCCGTCGTGCCGCTGAGCTGCAGCGCGATCTCGCCGCCCTTCGGCGCATCGACATTGACATAGGGAAAGGCCGAAAAATCCTCCGGCAAAGCGAGATCGCCGAAAATCGACAGGCCATGCGATTCGGTGCCGCCAGCTTCAGGCGCCGCCGCGGCATCGCGCACCAAAGCACCGACACCGACGCCGGTGAGGCCGAAACGGGCCAAAAGAGCCGAGCCGAGACGGAGAAGGGAGCGGCGGGACAGGAAAAGGTGGGATGACACTGTCGGAAACTGCTTCTTTCAAGCGTGACGCGGAGGCTGCCGAGCTTCCGCGGCGGGCCTGACAGGCGCCACAGACTCAAAGGCCAGCAATGCGTTATCGCCGCGAATTATGTCGCTTTTTGCAGTCGGCGCCACCCCGCGGCGGCCGCGAATCGCGGGCCGCCCGGACGTAAGGCACAGCAGTCTTTCGCCACTGCGCCTCACGCTTCAAATCTTAGCCTCGAATTATTCCTTGCTCGGGCCGCCGGACGGCGTCTTCGGCGCAGGGGCCGGAGCGGGCGCAGGCGCCGGAGCGGGCTTGGCCGCGGGCAGCGGCACGGGGCTATCGGACAGGGTCCGCAGATAGGCGAGGAGATCGGCCCGCTTTTCCGGCTCGGGAATGCCGGCAAAGGCCATCTTCGTGCCGCTCACATAGGCTTTCGGGTCTGTGATGAAGGTGTTGAGATCATCGAAGGTCCAATCGCCGCCCTTCGCCTTCATCCCGGCCGAATAATCGAAGCCGGCGACGGAGCCCTTCGGCCGGCCGACGACGCCCCACAGCGGCGGCCCGATCTTAGCGCCCGCGCCCTTCTCAAAATTGTGGCAGGCCTGGCAGGGCTTGGTGTCGGCCTCGCCCTTCTTCGGATCGGCTTTGGCCAGCAGCTCCGGCAGCGGCACGGCCGGCGCGGCTTTCACGGGCGCGCCTTCGCCACCTTCGGAGGCGGAGGGCAGAGCATAGCCGGCCTTGGCCAGCTTCGGCTCGGAGAAAATTGCATCGGCGAGGACGCCGGTGCCCAAAGCAAACAGGAGCGCGCCAAGAAGGGCGCCGGCTATTTTGTTGAATTCGAACGAATCCATTTCCCCCGCTCCGCCAAATTGCCGAAGTTCTGCCGCCTCGGGCGCCGGTCCAGCCTGGGCCGAGCGTGCGATGGTTAGGCGCTTTGCGTCAGACTTGGCAACACGTATAAACGACAGGGTCTTGCTACTTTTTGCCGCCAACCTCTCGAACGGCACAGGCAAGCCTTGTCCAAGCCTTGTCGAAGCGGGCCTATGCGCCTTTTTCGGCCCGCCAACAAGATGCCGCACGGCACGATGGCCTTCCGGCCACAGGAGCCTGCCTTCCCGCGAAGAGATGCCCGAATGCCAGGGCCGCTGATCATCATCCCCGCGCGTCTCGCGTCGCATCGCCTTCCCGGCAAGCCGCTGGCCGACATCTGCGGCACGCCGATGATCGAGCATGTGTGGCGGCGCGCCAGCGCAGCCGCGCTGGCGCCGGTCTTGGTCGCGACCGACAGCGATGAGATCGCCGCCGTGGTGCGGAAAGCCGGCGGCGAAGTGGTCCTGACACGCGCCGATCATGTTTCCGGCTCCGATCGGATCTTCGAAGCTCTGCAGCGCTTCGATCCGGCGGGCGACTGCGACGTGGTCCTTAATCTGCAGGGCGATCTGCCACTGATCAGCACAAGCGATCTCTCCGCCGTTCTCGCGCCGCTCGCCGACCCGGCGGTCGATATCGCGACGCTTGCGACCGAGATCCGCACCCCCGAGGAGCGGGACAATCCCAATGTCGTCAAGGTGATCGGCACAAAACTCGACGCCGGCCGGCTGCGTGCGCTCTATTTCACCAGGGCCGCCGCGCCCTGGGGCGAGGTGCCCCTCTATCATCACCTCGGGCTCTATGCTTATAGGCGGGCAGCGCTCGAGCGTTTCGTCGGCCTGCCGCCATCGGCGCTGGAGGCGCGCGAGCGGCTCGAACAATTGCGCGCGCTCGAAGCCGGCATGCGCATCGACGTGACCCTCGTCCAGGAAGCGATCTTCGGCGTCGATACGCCGGCCGATCTCGAACGGGCGCGGATGCTTTTGAGGCCGAAGAAATGAAAGCGAAAATCGCCTATCAGGGTGAGCTCGGCGCCAACTCCCACATCGCCTGCCGCGATGTCTTCCCGGAGATGGAGCCCCTGCCCTGCGCCACCTTCGAGGACGCGCTTGCCGCCGTCTCCGAAGGCGTTGCCGAGCGCGCCATGATCCCGATCGAAAATTCGATCGCCGGGCGCGTCGCCGACATCCATCATCTTCTGCCGACGGCTGGACTTTATATTGTCGGCGAATATTTCCTGCCGATCCATTTCGATCTGCTCGCCGTCAAAGGCGCCAAGCTCGACGACATTCAGGCCATCTACAGCCATGTCCACGCGCTCGGCCAATGCCGCAAGATCATCCGCAAGCTCGGCGCGACGAGCCATATATCGGCCGATACGGCCGGCTCGGCCCGCGAGATCGCCGAATGGGGCGACAAGCGCAAGGCATCGCTCGCCCCGAGCCTCGCGGCCGAGATCTACGGCCTCGACACGCTCGCCAGGAATGTCGAGGACGAAGCGCATAACACGACGCGCTTCATCATCCTGTCGCGCACCGCGCAATGGCCGGAGGCCGATACGACCTGCGTCACGACCTTCATCTTCCGCGTCCGCAACGTGCCGGCGGCGCTCTATAAGGCGCTCGGCGGATTTGCCACCAATGGCGTCAATATGACGAAGCTCGAAAGCTATATGGTGGAAGGCGAATTCACCGCGACGCAGTTTCTGGCCGATGTCGACGGCCACCCTTATCAGCCCGCCCTTGCCCGGGCGCTCGAGGAACTGGCGTTTTTCTGCAAGGAATTCAAAATCCTCGGCGTCTATCCGGCGCATGACTTCCGGATTCTGAGCGCGCAAAGGCGGGAATTCGAACCATGAGTAAGGGAGACGAGCCCGACGCGCCGGGAGCCGACGGCGAGGTCACCGTCTTTCCGCTTCTCGGCTATGCGACCCATACGCTGCCGGGCGAACTCGTGATGGTCACATTGGAATTGCCGGTCGACGCGGAAGCCCCGGAAGGCGTCCGGCAGCTTCTGCGGATCGGTCTGCGGGCGGAAGGTGCCCGGCAATTGGCCGCGAGCCTCAAACTCGCGGGGGACGCCGCGGAAATGGGTCAGGCGCCGTCGCCGAAAAGCTGCTGAAATCCGTGTAAATTCAACAAAACCGCTACTAAAGGTGAGTTCTTCCTGCACCAAATTGGGGCAAAGGCCGCATTTGCGCCATTAAAGATGCGTTAACCAATAATCCCGATGGCACCAATGCAACGGATGTCGTGAAGCTCTCATAAAGGTTGACGGAACCTTCGTTTAACCAACAGCCATTAGGACAGGCTCATCCGGCTGTCTCCAGAGGAGTTCCCTCATGAGTTTTTATCATCGCGCAAGCGAGCTGAAATGGGCCGTCATCCTCGGCGCCGCTTTGATGATGACCGCTTGCGCCAAGAATCCGGCGGATGACGCTGCGCAATATGGCGTGGCCGCGCCAGGCAGCCCGCAAGACTTCGCCACCAATGTTGGCGATCGCGTCTTCTTCGAAACCGATTCAAGCGATTTGACACCGACGGCGACCGCGACCCTCGATAAGCAGGCGCGCTGGCTGTCGCAATATCAGCGCTATAGTTTCACGATCGAAGGCAATGCCGACGAGCGCGGGACGCGCGAATACAACTTCGCGCTGGGTGCCCGTCGCGCCGAAACGGTGAAGCAATATTTGATCGCCCGCGGCGTTTCTGCATCTCGTCTGCGCACCATCAGCTATGGCAAAGAACGGCCTGTCGCTGTCTGCAACGATATTTCCTGCTGGTCGCAGAACCGCCGCGCTGTCACAGTGCTCGGCGGGAACCAATCGTGAGGCGGGCTTAGCGGTGCCTACCCCCTAGCGCCGCGGTCCCTATCACGGTCAGAAGTCACGGCCTCAAGAGCCTGACCCAGATGAAGTCTCTTAGGAGCTAGGCTTAACCGGCGCTCGGCACAGGAGCGCCGGTTTTTTGTCTGGCGAGACCGCCGATCGCAGCGTAGCATTAGCTTATGGGCGTTACGATCTATCACAACCCTTCCTGTCAAACGTCGCGGAAAGTGCTGGACTTTATCCGCGATGCCGGCATCGAGCCGCAGATCATCCTCTATCTCAAGGACCCGCCAACCAAGGCCGTCCTTGCCGATCTTCTCAAACGGATGAAAATGACGCCGCGCGCGCTGCTGCGCAAACGCGGCACGCCCTATGACGAGCTGGGCTTGGGCGATCCGAACATTCCCGATGTGGACCTCATCGATGCGATGGTCAAACATCCGGCGCTGATCGAACGTCCCATCGTCGTGACCGACAAAGGCGCCGTCCTCTGCCGGCCGCCCGAGCGTGTCCATGATGTTTTGCCCGGCAAGCAAGCCGCCGCGAAACCCGCGGCGAAAACGGCATCAAAAAAAGCCAAATAGGCTCGCCCGCATCACCGGCACCGCCCCATGGAGCCGACGATTGCCTCTCGAGCGCAACACGCGTATGCTATATTTAATTATATATAGCTATGCGGCAGGCTTTGCCGATCGCGTAATGGGACTTCGCTCATGTGGCTGCGGCGCGCTTTTCTGGCTTTTGCGATTGTCTTTTTTGCCACGGCGTCGATCGCCGAGGATCAAGAGATCAAGCTGGTTGCCGCCGGCAGTTTGACGGATGCGTTCAATGCGATGATCGCCGATTATGGCAAGACGCATCCCGTCCATTTCAAAACGGTTTGGGGACCCTCCGGCACGCTGCGCGATGCGCTCGAAAAAGGCGAACCCTTCGACATTTTTGCTTCGGCGGCATTGAAGCATGCTGAGACGCTTTCCGATGAATCCATCTCAACGCCGAGCGCGCTCTTTGTCCGCAACGCACTTTGCGCGATCGTGCCTGCCAATGCGAATGTGACGTCGGCAACTTTGGTCGATTTCCTGTTGAAGCCCGAGACGCGTCTGGCGACCTCAACGCCGAAGTCGGATCCGGGCGGCGATTATACTTGGCAGATGTTCGGGCTGATCGATAAGACCCATCCCGGCGCTTTCGCAGCGCTCAGCGGCAAGGCGCAGCAAGCCTTCGGCGGTCCGTCGACGACCAATCCCGTGAATGGCCATCATCGTCTTGCGCTTATTCTCGAAAAAGGCACCGCAGATGCGGTTATCTATTACTGTTCGGCGGGACGGCAGATCACGACGCAGGCCGCAAATAAATTCAAGATCCTCGCGATGCCGGCGGATCTGTCCGTCGGGCCCGAATATGGGCTGACGATCTCCCATAAGGCCAACCCGGCGGCCGCAGATTTCGCCCTCTATATTTTGTCGCCGAAAGGCCAGAAGGTGCTGAAGGACTATGGCTTCATTCCTGTAACCTTGCCGTCTGGCGATTGAACTATCCGAAGCGAAATATAGTCGAAACTTCACACGAATACGTGAAGCGCGCGGCATAGCTGCGCATCTTAGTCCCGGAGCGACGACGCTTATCTACTCTGCGTCTCCAATTGCACGGACTGCCGCTTTCAATCGGAAATTTCCAGCGGCACAGATCGTCCTGCAGACTCACGGGAATAAAAGATGATCCGCTTCACCTTGAACGGGAAACCGCAGGAGGTCGATGCCGCGAGCGACAAGCCGCTGCTCTGGGTTCTGCGCGACGACCTCGGTCTCACGGGAACAAAATTCGGCTGCGGCGTCGCGCTCTGCGGCGCCTGCACCGTCCATATCGACGGCCAGCCGGCCCGCGCCTGCATCACCGGCATCAGCGATGTCGCCAATAAATCCGTCACCACCATCGAAGGCGTGAATGGGCATGTCGCCGAGATCGTCCAGACAAGCTGGGTGAAGCTCGACGTGCCGCAATGCGGCTATTGCCAATCCGGCCAGGTGATGGCCGCCGTCGCGCTGCTGACGGCGAAGAAAGCCCCAACCGATTCCGACATCGACGACGCGATGAGCGGCAATCTCTGCCGCTGCAATACCTATCATCGCATCCGCGCCGCCGTGCATGACGCCGCCAAACGCCTGGGAGCCTGATCATGCTGAAATCACTCGAACGACGTCTTGCCGGGCCGCTCGATCCCATCGCTCTGTCGCGTCGCGGCTTTCTCATCGGCGCAACCGCAGTCGGCTCCAGCCTCGTCATCGGCTATGCCTCTGCCGCGGAAACGCCCCCCGGCGCTGCCGCCGCGATCAATCCTTTCGACGGCTATGTGAAGATCGATCCCGATAATCGCATCACCGTCTATTCCGCTCATATGGACATGGGCCAGGGCATTTATTTCGGCGTCGCGACACTCGTCCAGGACGAGCTCGATGCCGATTGGGCGAAGCTCGATGTCGTCGGCGGCTGGGGCAATGTGCCCCTCTACAACAACATCGCCTTCGGCGGAAAGATGGAAGGCACCGGCGGCTCGACGGGCTCCTTCGCGTCCTGGGACCGCTACCGCAAGGCCGGCGCCACGGCGCGCGAGATGCTGATCGCGGCAGCGGCCGCTGCCTGGAACGTGCCGGCAAAAGACATCGCTGCGCGCAAAGGCGTGCTCAGCCACGCGAGCGGAAAATCCGCGACTTATGGCGAGATGGCCGCAGCAGCAGCAAAACAGCCGGTGCCGCAGGCCATCGCGCTGAAAGAGAAGAAGGACCGGATCTACATCGGCGACGGCGCGCTGCCGCGCTACGATTCGAAGCCGAAGTCGACCGGCAAGCAGGACTTCACCCTCGACGTGCGCCTGCCCGATATGCTCACAGCCGTGATGATCCATCCGCCGCGCTTTGGCGCGACCTTGAAGAGCTTCGATGCCAGCAAGGCGAAGCAGCTGAAAGGTGTCGTCGATGTCGTCGCGATCCCGCGCGGCGTCGCGGTCGTCGCAACCGGCATGTGGGAGGCGATGCAGGGCCGCAAGCTTGTCACCGCCGAATGGGATGAAACCCATGTCGAAGACCGCAGCACAGCCGATATCATGGCCGCATACCGCGCCGCCGCCGACACGGGCGGCGAGGCGATCGCCAAAGACAGCGGCAATGTCGATGCGGCTTTCGTGAGCGGCGGCAAGATCGTCGAAGCGCGCTATGAGTTTCCCTATCTCGCCCACGCCGCGCTCGAACCTTTGAACGCCGTTGCGCGGATGAACAAGGACGGCACGCTCGAAGTCTGGGGCGGCCATCAGATGCCCGACATCTATCAGGGTGCCGCTGCGCAGACCGCGGGCATTACGCCCGATAAGGTCATTCTACATGTGATGAAGACGGGCGGCGGCTTCGGCCGGCGCGCCGTGGCGGATGCCGACATCATCGTCGAGGCCGTCGGTGTTGCGAAAGCGATCGGCTGGAAGGCACCCGTCAAAGTGCAATGGGCGCGCGAGGACGACATGCGCGGCGGCCGCTATCGGCCGGCCTATGTGCATAAGCTCAAAGCCGTGCTCGACGCGCAAGGCCAGCTCGTCGGACTGCACGACACGATCGTCGGGCAGTCGATCATGAAGGGGACGCCCTTCGCCGGCTTGATCAAGAATGGCGTCGACGGCACATCCGTCGAAGGCATGGCCAATCAGCCTTATGCGATCCCGAATTTTCGGGTCGATCTGACAACGCCGGAGAGCCATGTCCCGGTTCTGTGGTGGCGCTCGGTGGGTTCGAGCCATACGGCCTATGCGCTCGAATCCTTCATGGATGAACTCGCCGAAGCCGCCGGCAAGGACCCGCTCGCCTTCCGCCTCGCGCTGCTTGAACATAAGCTGCGGCATGCGGCGGTTTTGAAGCTCGCGGCGGAGAAGGCGGGCTGGGGCGAGCCGCTGCCGGCAGGACGGGCGCGCGGCATTGCGCTGGCTGAATCCTTCAACACCTATGTCGCGCAAGTGGCGGAAGTCTCGCTCGACGGCGCGGATATGAAAGTGCATCGCGTCGTCTGCGCCGTCGATTGCGGCGTCGCCATCAACCCCGACCAGGTGAAGGCGCAGATGGAGGGCGGCATCGGCTATGGCCTCGGCGCCATTCTGAAGTCGCAGATCACCTTCGAACTCGGCAAGGTCACGCAAGGCAATTTCGACACTTTCGATGTGCTGCGCTTGAATGAGATGCCGCAGGTCGAGGTCTATATCGTGCCCTCCGACGAGCATCCGACGGGCGTCGGCGAGCCTGGCGTTCCGCCGATCGGTCCGGCCGTCGCCAACGCCGCCTATCGACTGACCAAGAAGCGCTTCCGCACCCTTCCCTTCTCGGAAGCGTCGAAGACCTAAAACATACGACCGGGCCTGCCCTCTTGGCCAGCGAGAGGGCGGGTCTCTTCGCGGTGAACGAGCGGTGGATTTTCCGGGGCCTTGGCGCGGCCAAAGCCCCGGAGTCCCGGCCCGGACAAGCTTATTGTCCTATCGTGGTGCATCCCTCGATCCCTCGCGAGACCGTCCAAGAGCCTGCCATGAGCCGCTATTCCGTCATCATCGCGACGCACCGGCGGCCCGAATGGCTGCGACGCGCCATCCTCTCCGTCAAAGCGCAATCGGCGCAGACGGTCGATATCATCGTCGTCTCGGATGTGGCCTGCGCGGAGACCTATGATGCGGTCAATCCGCTCTTGGGCGCCGGCGACGTCTTCCTCCAGCATGCGCGCGGCCCAGGGCCGGCCGAAAGCCGCAATATCGGCATCGAGCTTTTGACGTCGGACTACGCCTTCTTTCTCGACGACGACGACGAGATCCCGGCCGACTTCATCACCCGTATGGATGCGCAGCGTCCCAAGGACTTTAACGGCATCGTCTATTCGGATTTCGCCTTCAAGAAATATGACGACAACGGCGGCTATGCGATGTCGAGCTATTCCATCGCCGCCAACAATGTCGAAGACATCTATGTGCGGAATTTCATCCCGAACAGCTGCCTCATCTATCCGACGAAAGAGTTGAAGGCGCGCCGCTTCGATGCGTCTCTCCCGCTCAACGAAGACTGGGATTTCATCCTCAACGCCAAGACCAGCGCGCCCCTGATGCATGTGCCGGTCGAAGGGCCGATCATTCATAAGACGCCGGCGCCGCGGCGCGGCAATTCCAACGATCATCTGCTGCTCGACAGCTATATTTCCATCTATCAGAAATGGCCGGCGCCGACGGACGATTTAAAGCTCAAGCGGCAGTCGCTCCTCGCGCAAAATGGCATCGCTTTGCCGCTGACGAGCCTTTGGCGCCTCGCGCAAGGCAACGCTTCCCGCAATCCAAACGCCGCTTAAAGAAAAACCCCTCACGAGGAAGCCTCGTGAGGGGTTTTGATTTTCTGTCTGATCGCAGAGATCAGACCTGCGGCTGCGGCTCGAATCCCGGCTCAGGGCCCGGCTTCGGCCGGGCGCCAGTGGTGGGCACCGGCGAGGGCCGCGGCGGCGGTGGCGGGGTCGACTCGCCGGCATCACGCACCGGCGGACGGCCCTGGAACAGCGCCATGATCTCGTCGCCGGTCAGCGTCTCATATTCAAGCAAGCCCTTGGCGAGGATCTCGAGCTGATCGCGCTTCTCGGTGATGATCTTCGTCGCATCGGCGAGCCCGGCCTCGACGAGGCGGCGCACTTCGGCATCGATCTTCTGCGACGTCGCTTCCGAGATGTTCTGCTGGCGACCCATGGAATAGCCCAAGAAGACTTCTTCCTGGTTCTCGCCATACATCACCGTGCCGAGCTCGTCGGAGAAGCCCCAGCGCGTGACCATGGCGCGCGCCAGCTTCGTCGCCTGCTCGATGTCGGACTGCGCGCCGGAGGTGACCTTGTCCTTGCCGAAGATGATCTCTTCCGAGACACGGCCACCCATCAACACCGCAAGCCGCGACGTCATCTGCTCATAGCTCATCGAGAGCTTGTCGCGTTCTGGCAGCTGCATGACCATGCCGAGCGCACGTCCGCGCGGAATGATCGTCGCCTTATGCACCGGATCGGTCGCCGGGACATTGAGCGCGACGATCGCATGGCCGCCTTCGTGATAGGCGGTCAGGATCTTTTCCTGCTCCGTCATCACCAGCGTCCGGCGTTCGGCGCCCATCATGATCTTGTCCTTGGCGTCCTCGAACTCCGCCATTGTGACGATGCGCTTGCCGCGCCGCGCCGCAAGCAGCGCCGCCTCATTGACGAGATTCATGAGATCGGCGCCAGAGAAGCCCGGCGTACCGCGCGCCACCGTCTTCAGATCGACGTCGGGCGACAGCGGAACCTTGCGGACATGCACCTTGAGGATGCGCTCGCGGCCGATGACGTCCGGGTTCGGCACGACGATCTGACGGTCGAAGCGGCCCGGCCGCAACAGAGCCGGATCGAGCACGTCCGGGCGGTTCGTCGCGGCAATGAGGATGATGCCCTCATTCGCGTCAAAGCCGTCCATCTCGACAAGCAGCTGGTTCAAGGTCTGCTCGCGCTCATCATTGCCGCCGCCGAGACCGGCGCCGCGATGACGGCCGACCGCATCGATTTCGTCGATGAAGATGATGCAGGGCGCATTCTTCTTCGCCTGCTCGAACATGTCGCGGACACGCGAGGCGCCGACGCCGACGAACATTTCGACGAAGTCGGAGCCAGAGATGGTGAAGAAGGGCACATTGGCTTCGCCGGCGATGGCGCGGGCGAGCAAAGTCTTACCCGTGCCGGGCGGGCCAACGAGCAGCACGCCGCGTGGAATGCGCCCGCCGAGCCGCTGGAATTTTTGCGGGTCACGCAGAAACTCGACGATCTCCTGCAGATCTTCCTTGGCCTCGTCGACGCCGGCCACATCCTCGAATGTGACGCGGCCATGCGCTTCCGTCAGCAGTTTCGCCTTCGACTTGCCGAAGCCCATGGCTTTCCCGCCGGCCCCCTGCATTTGTCGGGACAGGAAGATCCAGACGCCCAGGAAGGCAAGCAGCGGCAGGCCGTTGACGAGAAGGGTCACGAGCCAGCTGTTGCCGTCGGACGCCGGCTTCGCGGTGATCGCGACATTCTTCTTGTAGAGATTTTGAACGAGGTTCGGATCGTTCGGCGCATAGGTCGAGAAGGCGCGATTGTCGGTAAAATGACCGGCGATCTCATTGCCTGAGATGGTCACTTCCCGAACATGGCCCTGATCGACCTCATTCAAGAGCTGGCTGAAGGTGATATCCTGCGTCTGCGGCCGCTGTCCAGGATTCTGGAACAGCATGACCAGAGCAACAACCAGCAGGAATATGATCACCCAAAGTGCAAAATTCCGGAAATTCGGATTCATCTTCGACCTGCAACAGACAATCAGCCAATGGCCAACCGTCCGCTCGATAAGGACACCGTTGGTGCATGTAAATGCAATGTAGGCGCCACAGGGGGGCTTGCCAAGGGACGTTATCTAGATGTTACCGGAACTCGGCAGCTGGCATCACTGACTTAAGACGACAGTGAATTTTCCGTCGCCAAACGGCCTCGGCGGCGCGGTTTCTCCGGCAAAATGGACAGATTTCGCTCGCGATCCAGCACCACGGCCAATCCGGCAAGACTGCCGCGCCAGATTTCGCCATGTTTCGCGGCGTGCTGAAGCGACATGGCGAGTGTCTCCAACCGATCGAGGCGCAAGGGCTTGCCGCCGGCCAAGCGCGTGATTTCCGCCGCAATGACCCGTGCGAAGAGTTCGTCCGGTTCGGCAGCGAGCGTGCCGATCGGCGCTGAAAAGCGCTCAGCGTCGCGCTGCGCCGGTAAGGACGCCCGCAATCTTTCGACGACGATATCGAGCGCCGCATCGGCGCGCGCGGCGCGACGCCCCAAGCGCAAAAGCGCGCCGCGATCGAGCCCGATCTGCGCCAAGGCCGGCGCGAGCTTGCGCAGCCGCACCCGCGCGAAGGCCGGATTCTCATTCGATGGGTCGCGCAAATAAGCTTGGCCGGCTGCGTCGCAATAAGCGATGAGATCGGCTTTCGGATGATCGAGCAGCGGCCGTAGATGCACGATGCCGCCGCGCCGCGACACGCGCGGCATGCCGGCAAGACCCGTCAGACCGCTCCCGCGCAGCAGGCGAAACAAGGTCGTCTCCGCCTGATCGTCGGCATGATGCGCGGTCATCAGATAATCCGCGCCGATCGCAGCGGCATAAGCATCGAGAAGGCCGTAGCGGGCATCGCGCGCACGCTCCTGGATACGCGTCGTCGGCTTGTTGCCGTCCCAGATGAGCGTTTGATGCGGCAGGCCGAGCGCTTGCGCCCAGATCGCGACCTGCTCCGCTTCGCGCCGCGACTCTGGTCGTAGGCCGTGATCAACCGTCGCGACATAAAATGGAATGGCATGCGTCTTCGCCCATTCCGCCGCCATGCGCATCAAAGCCATGGAGTCAGGACCGCCCGAGACGGCAAGCACAACAGCTCTCGCCTCCGCCGTGTCGGCGAAGATTGCATCGAGCGAAATGCGCGCAACACCCGCGTGCGGCGCGGCTTCGCCGGCATGCGGGTCGCGCTCCGAGTCTTTCGGCGCGCGGCTTTCCTCAGCGGTGCTTGTCTCATCGGTTCGCATCAGCGCAATCTAGCATATTGTCGAAAGACATGGCCTCAATGGCAGAGCTTGACATTGTGGGTAATTACCCATATCTGGGCAGGACCCGCCGAGGAAAGCCTCATGTCCGATACGCCCGAGATCTGCAGCTGTTCGGCGCTCCGCCAGGCCGCGCGGCATGCAACCCGGCTCTACGACAGTGCGTTGAGCCCCATCGGCATCGGCCTCAATCAATATTCGATCCTTGCCAAGCTCGACCGTTTCGGCCCGAAAAGCTTGCAGCAGCTGGCCGATCTCTTGGTGATGGATCGCTCGACGCTCGGCCATTTGCTGCGGCCGCTCGAAGCGCGCGGCCTCATCTCGATGCAGGCGGCGCCGAAGGACAAACGTCAGCGTGTCATCTGCCTTGCGCCCGAAGGCATCGCGCTGATGCAAAGGGCGAAACCTCTCTGGGCAAAAGCCGAGGCGCAGTTCGAACACCAGTTCGGTGCCGCCGAGGCAGAAGGCCTACGCCGGCTTCTCAAAGACGTGACGCGCGTCGCCTTCGACATCCCCACCGCCGCGTGACAGCACGCGCGACCAACAAAGGAGACGACCATGCCGCTCGTTCGCATCGATCTGCCGAAAGGCACAGCGCCCGCCAATCGCAAGGCCATCGCCGATGCGATCTATGACGCCATGATCACGACGCTCAATGTGCCGAAGGACGATCGCTTTCAGATTATCGCCGAACATGCCGCCGAAGATCTCATCATCGATCCGACCTATCTCGGCATCTCGCGCAGCAAGGATGCGATCATCATCCAGCTCACGCTGAATGAAGGACGCTCGCTCGAGATGAAGCAGGCCTTCTACAAGGCGGTCGCCGAGAGCGTGCATGCGCGCGCCGGTGTGCGGCTCGAAGATATCTTCATCAGCCTCGTCGAAGTGAAGAAGGAGAACTGGTCCTTCGGCAATGGCATCGCGCAATATGCGTGAGTCCCGCGTCCATTACGGCTTTGTCGTCGCCGCCGTCACCTTTCTGGTGCTGTTGGTCGGCGCCGGCGTGCGCGCGACGCCCGGCGTCTTGATCCTGCCGCTCGAACATGAATTTGGCTGGTCGAATGCGACGATCAGCGCGGCGGTCGCGATCAACATATTGCTCTACGGATTGCTCGGCCCCTTTGCCGTCGCCGTTATGGAGCGCTTCGGCTTGCGCCGCACCGTCTGCGGAGCCCTGCTCCTCCTATGCGTCGGCGTCGCGCTCACCACGCTGATGCGGGCGCCTTGGCAGCTGATGCTGCTGTGGGGCGTCGTCGTGGGCTCCGGCACCGGCATGATTGCGCTGGTTCTCGGGGCGACTGTCGCAGGGCGCTGGTTCATCAAGCGGCGCGGTCTCGTGCTCGGCCTTTTGACGGCGAGCAGCGCGACGGGTCAGCTCGTCTTCTTGCCATTACTCGCAACGCTCGACACGCATTTCGGCTGGCGCGCGGTCTCCGCCGCCGTCGCCGCAAGCGCGCTGGCGCTCGTAGCATTTTTCATGCGCGACCGCCCATCCGACATGGACCTCGCGCCTTATGGCGGCACGAAGATCGAGCCGCGGGTCGGGCATTTCCACAATCCCGCCATGCGCGCATTGCTGGCATTGCGCGACGGCCTCAGATCGCGCGACTTCTGGCTGCTCGGCGGCAGTTTCTTCATTTGTGGCGCATCGACCAATGGCCTGATTGGAACGCATTTGATTCCTGCCTGCGGCGATCATGGCATTCCCGAAGTCACGGCTGCCGGCCTGCTCGCGATGATGGGCATTTTCGATTTCTTCGGTACCACCGCATCGGGCTGGCTGACGGATCGGTATGACAGCCGGAACCTGCTGTTCGTCTATTACGCGCTGCGCGGCCTGTCGCAGTTCTTCCTGCCGTTTTCTTTCGATTACAATTTCTCGGGCCTATCGATCTTCGCCATGTTCTATGGGCTAGATTGGATCGCAACCGTGCCGCCGACCGTGCGTCTTGCCGAGCGCTCGTTTGGGAAAAACAATGCGGCTGTCATGTTCGGCTGGATTGCTGCCGCGCATCAGATCGGCGCGGCGCTCGCCGCGTGGATCGCTGGCGTGCTGCGCACCGAGACATCCAGCTATGTGAGCGCCTTTTTGATGGCTGGATTGCTCTGCTTGGCGGCGGCCGGCATGGTGCTCTTCATCGGCGCCGATCGCCGTAGCATCGAAGCCGCCGTCCTCCCCTTGAAGGAAGCCGACGCTTAAGAGCCGAAGCAGCTCAGCCGCATTGCGCGCGCTTGGCTTCCCGCTCAGCGCTCGCCTTGATGGCGGCCGACGCATTCGGATATTTGCGCGGGATTTCGCTGAAGGTCGCGCAAGCCTGCTCTTTCGCGCCGAGCCCATGCAGGGCTTCGCCGAGGCGGAGCATGGCTTCCGGCGCGCGTGGCGAACTCGCATAGCTCGTCGAAATCTTCAGATATTGCTCCGCAGCTTCACTCGGACGCCCGCGCAGATAATAGGTCTCGCCGAGATAATAGAGCGCATCCGACACGCGCCGATTCTTCGGATTCTTGGCGATATAGGCGGCAAAGCCGCGTTCGGCATCCTCATAGTCTTTCTGCTTCAGATAGCCGAGCGCGACGTCGAATTCTTCCTTCTGCGGATTGGCTTGCGCGTCGGCGATCACCGTACCGCCGGGCGTCGTGGTGAACCCCGCTGGCGCGGCCGCCGGGCGCGTTGCCGGCACACTGCCCATCGCGGCGGGGCTCGCCGGCGCAGCCGGCGGCGGCCCATTGCGTTGCGGGCTGCTCAACAGTGTGATCGGGCCATCGTCGCTGCTCGCGACATCGCCACTCCGTGGACGACCGGCCACGACTGGCGCCGGGCTCGTGGAGCCGAGCGCACGCGGCACGCCGGGCGCGCTCGGATCCGTGCTCGGATCGAACGCATCGTCGCGACTGCCCGAGCGCGGCGCGGCGGAG